>NZ_JAJMLX010000048.1 GCF_020991325.1 Bordetella petrii
TTGCCCACGGCGCCGCCCAGCTGTACGCACAAGGCATGCGGCGCCTGCGCGCGCAGTTGATCGACGCTGCGCTGCAGGGCGGCCGCGGACTGGGCGCACTTGAAGCCGAAGCTGGTGATCTGCGCGGGCTGCAGCAGGCTGCGCGCCAGCATGGGCGTGGCCGCGTGGGTGCGCGCCAGGGAACACAGGGTGTCCACCAAGGCTTCAAGCGTGTCCAGCAGCGCGGCCAGCGCGGATTGGGTCAGCAGGGCATGGGCGGTATCGACGGCGTCCTGCGTTGTGGTGCCCCAATGCAGATAGGGCAGCGCCTCGGGCGCCTGGCTGGCCAGACGGGCCTTGATGGGGTCGACCAAGCCTATGCCGAAGGCCCCCGTATCCTGGGTACGCCGGACGAATGCCGCACGGTCCAGTTCCACGGATGCGCAGGCCTGCGCAATCGCCTCCGCGGCGGACGCGGGAATCAGGCCGCTGGCGGCCTGAGCCCTGGCTAGCGCGGCCTCGAAGCGCAACAGGGCGTCCAGCCATTGCCTATCGGTGAACAGTTCGGTGTCGGCGGCGGGATTCAGGCATTCGTCTATCAGCGAAACCTGCATGCCGGAGGCTTGCATGTTCATACCGCTGCGCCGGATGCCGTGATCACCGCGCCCCATTTGCGGCTTTCTTCTTCGATTCTACGGCCGTACGCGGCGGCATCGCCCAGCATGGGCTCGGCGCCTTCCACTTCCAGCTTGGACTGGAAGGCCGGCATGGCGGCGACCTTCAGTATGCGGGATTCCAGCTGCTGGATCACGTCGCGTTGCACCGCCTTGGGCGCCAGGATTCCGTAGGTCAGGGTGCTTGCGAAGTCTTTCAGCTCGGGCACGCCGGATTCGGCCAGGGTGGGAACGTCCGGCAGCAAGTGGGTGCGGGTCGAGCCCGTGACGCCCAGCGCGCGCAGCTTGCCCGCCTTGATCAGGGTGAGCGCGGCGGGGATCACGCTGAAACTGAAATCCACCAATCCGCCCGTGACGTCCGCCAGGGCCGGGGCGGTTCCTTTGTACGGCACGTGCACGGCCCGGGCGCCCAGCGTCTGCAGGAACATCTCGCCCGTCAGGTGCCCGCCCGTGCCGGGGCCGCTGGAGGCGTAATCCATGTCCGAGCCTGCGCGGCGTAGGGCCTCGGCCAGTTGCGCCACGTTCTGGATGGGCGAGCCCGCGGGCACCACCAGCACCAGTGCCGATGACGCGAACATGGCCACGGGCTGCAGGTCGGTGGACGCATTAAACTTCAGGTTCTTGTACAGGGCCGGGTTGATGGACACCGTGCCCGTGTGGCCCAGTAGAAACGTATTGCTTTGCGCCGAGGCCCGCACCACTTGTTCGGTGCCCAGGTTGCCGCCCGCGCCCGGCTTGTTTTCGACGATGACGTCCTGCTGGAATACCTCGGTCAGGCTGTGCGCCAACTGGCGGGCCAGTACATCGTTGCCGCCGCCCGGGGCAAACGGCACCACGATGCGCATGACGGGGTTGCTTCCCTGGGCCCAGGCCGGTTTCACGGACAGGGCCGCCAGGCCCAGGGCGGCGCTTAGCGCGCGGCGTCGGGCGGGGGAATGGGGGGCGGGACGATGCATCGGGTCTCCTTGGTGTAGATATAGGGCTGGGCCAGCCAGCCTGGTATTGTCGTCCTGCTTCATCGCGGCAAACCAGTATGTGCGGCTTTCATCAAATGAAAGAAATTACGGGCCATGGACATTCGCTACCTGAACAATTTCCTGAAGGTCGTCGCCCTGGGATCCATGTCCGAGGCCGCGCGCCAGCTGGGCCTGAGCCCGGCCGCCGTGGCGCAGCAGATGCGCGCGCTGGAGCGCGAATTGAATGTGTCGCTGCTGGAGCGGCAGGGGCGCAGTGTGCGGCCCACGGCCGCCGGGCAGCGCCTGGTAGAGCGCGGCCGGCTGTTGGTGCAGGACGCCGATGCCCTGCGTGTCTGGGTCAGCACCGATGAAGACGCGGGCGAATTGCGCCTGGGCACGGTCAACACGGCCTTGCACGGCTTCCTGCCGGATATCCTGCAGGCCTTCAGCGATCGCCACCCCAGTGTGCGCATTGCCCTGCGTATCGGCATTACCCCGGCGCTGTACAGTGAACTGGTGCAATCGGAACTGGACGCCGCCCTGTGCCTGAAGCTGTCTTTCGACTTGCCCAAGACAGTTTGCTGGACGCCGTTGCGCCAGGAACCACTGGTAGTGCTTGTCCATGCGCGCGATGCCGGCCGCGACCCGCTGGAACTGCTGCGCAATGCGCCGCTGGTGCGCTACGACCGGCAACTGGCGGGCGGCAACCTGGCCGACCGCTATCTGCAGGCGCAAGGCATACGGCCGCACGAACGGGTCGAGCTGAATTCCGTCATGGCCATTGCCTTGCTGGTAGAGCGGGGGCTGGGAGTGGGGCTGGTGCCGGACATCGGCCAGGGCCTGGCCGGCTCGAATCTGTGCAAGCTGCCCGTACCGCCCGTGCCCAAGGCCGGCGGCGAACTGGCGCCGCCGCCGCGGGAACTGGGGCTGCTGTGGCGGCATCGCTCGCCGCGCGCGCGTTGGGTGCGCACCCTGCTGCAGTGCGCGCAAGACGCGGCACAACTGAAGCAGGGCTGAGCCGCCGGGTCAGGGAATGAGCACAATGGCGCCCGCCGTGCGCCGGCCTTCCAGGTCCGCATGCCCACGCGCGGCATCCTTCAGGGGGTAGCGGTGCGCCACCGTTGCGCGCACCTGCCCTCCGCGCACGGCCTGCGCATAGTGCCGCGCCGACGCCAACAGTTCCGGGCGCGTGCCCACGAAGCTTTTCAGGGTGGGCCGGCACACCGTCAATGACTTGGCATGCAGGCGCTGCAGGTCGAAGGCCTCGACGTCGCCCGATGCGGTGCCATAGTTGATGGCCATGCCGCGCAGCGCCAGGCAGTCCAGCGAACGCAGGAACACATCGCGCCCCACCGCGTCATAAACCACGGACACACCGGCGCCGGCTGTGATGCGGTCCACGGCCTGCGCGAAGTCTTCGGTGCGGTAGTTGATGACGTCATGGCATCCGTGTGCCAACGCAATATCCCGCTTGGAGTCGGACCCCACGGTGCCGATGACGTGGGCGCCCAGCGCGCGCGCCCACGCCGACAGAATCTGCCCCATGCCGCCCGCCGCGGCGTGCACCAGCACGAACTGCCCGGGCAGGACACGGTAAAGGCGATGCAGCAGGTATTCCGCCGTCATGCCGCGCAGCAGCGTGCCGGCTGCCGTCTCCAGCGTCAGGCCGTCCGGCAGCGCGATGACGCGCTCGGCGGGCACCAGCCGTGCCTGGGCGTAGGCGCCCGGATGCAGATACGCCACCGCGTCTCCGGCGGCCAGGCCGGTGACGCCCGGCCCCACGGATTCCACGATGCCGGCGCCCTGCGACCCGGGCACCACGGGAAACGCCGTGGCGCCGTGCGGGCCGTGGGCGCCCTTGCGCAGGTAGATGTCGGCGAAGTTCAGTCCAACGGCATGCTGGACAATGCGGACTTCGCCCGGCCCCGGTGCGGGCACGTCCATGGCTGTCCATTCCAGCACCTCGGGGCCGCCATGCCGGCGGATCAGCATGGCGTGCGATGGCAGGGCGGTCATTCCATTTTCACCTTGGCGTCCTGGGCGCGCTTCAGGATGAAGTCGCCGCTTGCTTGCGCCCAGGCTTCGAATTCCTGGCTGGATTTCATGGGCGCGGCCGTGTTGCCGGTACTCTGCAGTTTCTGCCGGATGTCGGGATCGTTCAGCACCGCGATCGTGGCTTGAGTCAGTTTTTCCTGTATGGCGGGGGGCAGTCCGGCGGGGCCGAACAGCCCGAACCAGAATGTGAAGTCGAATCCTGGCAGGCCCTGGCTGGCGATAGGCGGCACGCCGGGCGCGATGTCCGAAGGTTCTACCGTGGAAACGCCAAGCATCTTCACCATATGCTTCTCGGCCAACGGCAGCACGGATGGGGCGGTTCCGAAAGACAGGTCCACATCGCCCGCGGCCACCCCCTGCAGCGCGGGAGCGCCGCCCTTGTAGGGAATGTGCGTCATGCTGCCGTTGATGGCGTGCAGGAAGATCAGCGCGGCCATATGGGGCGACCCGCCTATGCCCGATGATGAATAATTCAGCGCGCCCGGCTTGGATTTCACCAGTTCGATAAGCTCGCCAACGCTGTCGACGCCCAGGTCGTTGTTCACCGCTAGTACCAGGGGCGAAACCGTCAGCCGCATCAGCGGTGTGAAGTCGTCCGGCGTGTACTTGGTCTTGTATAGGTACTGGTCCATGCCGAACAGGGTGCCGGTGGCCAGGCCCAGCGTATAGCCATCGGCGGGGGCCTGTTCCAGCAAGCTCGAGGCCAGTGTGCTACCGGCGCCCGGCCGGTTCTCGACGATGACCGATTGCCCCAGCTTGCGCGACAAGGCATCGCCCACGATTCTGCCGATGATGTCCGCGGCGCCGCCCGGACTGTAGCCGACCAGCAGCCGTATCGGGCGGTCGGGGTAGGTGTCGGCGCGGGCGCCCATTGCCGCCACGGCCAGGAACGCCGCGAACAGGTGCGTGAATAGTTTTCGTCGCATTGTTGTCTCCTCTTTTTGTTGTTGCCGGTGTGGTGGGGCCAGCGCCTGTGCCGGGTTCCTCTTGGCGTGAACAGGCCCTAGCGTCCCTGGAAACGGGGTGGCCGCTTTTCCAGCCACGCGGCGCGTCCTTCTTTCAAGTCTTCCGAATTCGCCGCGCGGGCAATGTCGCGACTCAGCTCATCCGCGTTTAGTTCGTGGCGGGCGATGCGGTTCAGGTGCTTCTTCATGCCAATGACGGCCAGCGGGGCCATGGCGGTAAGCGTGGCCGTGAGCTCGTCGGCCAGGCCGGGCAGGGCATCGGCCGCGGCCAGGTGGGTCAGGAAGCCGATGCGCTGCATCTCGGCGGCGTCGATGCGCTCGGCCGCCAGGAACAGGCGCTTGGCGGCGTTCAGGCCCAGGCGGCTGACATACCGCTCCATGCCTGAACGGTAAAAATGCAGGCCCAGGCGCGCCGCAGGCATGAACATGTCGACGCCATGCGCGCCCAGCCGGAAATCGCAGGCCAGCGCCAGATCGGTTCCGCCGCCATACACGCCGCCATGGATGACGGCAACGGTAAGGGGCCGCGCGTGCTCAAGCAGGTTGACCACTGTCTCGAAGTCGACGCGGCGCTCACCGCCCAGCTTGCCGATGTCGTAGCCGCTGCAGAAGTACTTGCCCGCGCTTTGCAAGCGCAGCACCTGGACTTGCTCGTTCTCGTTCACGGCCTGTATATGCGCCTGGATGGCGGCCAGGTCGTCCGGCCCCAGCCGGTTGGCCTGGTCCGGCCGCCGCAGCGCAAGCGTGGCAATCTTGCCATTGATGCTGAGTTCCGGAAGGCCTGCTTCCATGTCCATGTCTCCTAGCCCTTGGGGCGGCTGGTTTATGTATCGACGGCGTCAGGAAACGACTTCCGTGGCGCGCCAGGCTTCGATTTCCTTGTCGCTGAAACCCAGTTCCCGCAGCAGCTCCGCGCTGTGCTGGCCGGGGTCCGGTGCGGCACGCTCGAAGTTTTCCGGATGCGGAAAACCTGACAGATTGATGGGCGAGCGCAGCAGCTGCAGGCTGCCCAGCACGGGATGCCGGGCCGGGCGCGTCATGCGCAGATGGCGGGCCTGGGGGTCTTCGAAGGCCTGGCCTATGTTGTAGACCGGGCCGCAAGGTACGCCGGCGGGGTTCAGGCGTTCGGCCAGATCCTGCACAGTGAACCTGGACGTCACCGCGTTGATGTCCGCATTCAGCTGATGGCGATTCTGGAAGCGCGCCGTACGGCCCTGGTATTCGGGCCGCGCCAGCAGTGCTTCGGCATTGAGGGCCTGGCACAGGTTCGTCCACATGCGCTCGGTGCTGGCCGCGATGTTCACCAGCCCGTCGCGGGCATCGTACGTACCCATGGGGGCGAGCGTGGGATGGAAATTGCCTTCCTGGGAAGGGATCTCGCCATTGACGGTGTAGCGCGTGGCCTGGAAATCCAGCTTGTTCAGCATGGCCTCGAGCAGGGACGTATGCACCCATTGCCCCTGCCCGGTGCGGGCCCGGTGCAGCAGCGCCAGCAGAATGCCCTGGCCCAGGAACATGCCCGCGGTGGTGTCGGAGATGGCAATGCCGGCGCGCGACGGAATGGTGCCAGGCTCGCCCGTTACCGACATCAGGCCGCACATGCCCTGCATGATCTGGTCCACGCCCGGCCGCTCGGCATAAGGGCCGCTTTGTCCGAACCCGGAGATACTGGCCAGGATGATGTCAGGCTTTACCTGCCGCAACTGCTGGTAGTTCAGGCCCAGGCGGTCTTTCACCACCGACCGGAAGTTCTCGACGACCACGTCGGCTTTCTGCACCAGGCGCCGCAGGATCTCGGCGCCGTCGGCGGTTTTCAGGTCCACGCACAGGCTGCGTTTGTTGCGGTGCATGTTCTGTTCGTCGGCGCTGCGGCGCTTCCCGGTGACTGAACCGCGATCCTGCTTCGGGGGCGGCTCTATCCGGATGACGGTGGCCCCCCAATCGGCCAGCAGGCGCACCGCCACCGGGCCCGCCCGGGCAATGGAAAGGTCCAGTACGGTAAATCCGTTCAGGGGCAAGGCGCTGCCGCGCGCGACAGCGTTGTCGTCCAGTTCACTCATCGTTTTCCTTTTCGGGCATCGCGGAAAAAGTCTAGGCCCGCGCTGCCCATTAGGAAAATTGATTATCTGGATCTACTCATTTATAGAATCGATAATCAGCGCGAGACTGGGGCACGCAGCCGCTGCCGCAGCATGGCCAGGAACTGGGCGGCCGCGGCGGACAGTTCGCGGTCTTTCAAGGTGGCCACCGACACCGTGCGCTGTACTTCGGGGGCAATCAGGTCGGACCGGCGCAGCATGTCGCCGTAATGCGAGGCCAGCGCGTACTGCGGGGCGATGCAGGCCGCCTTCATGGCGTGCGTCAGGGACATGACCGTCAGCCAATGATGCGACTGGATGATGCTGCGGACCCGGCGCTGGTGCACCGACCACAGCGTGTGTTCGATGATGCGGCCCACGCTGCTGTGGCTGACGATGCTGACCAGCCGGTGCGCGCATAGCGCTTCCCAGGTAATGCGCCGGGGCAGTTTCAGGGCCGGATGCGACAGCGCGACCAGCTTGTCATCGAACAGCACCTGCGTGGATATCTGCGGCGCGCTTTGCTTGAAGGTGCCGATGGCCAGTTCGATGTCGCGGCGTTCCAGCAGTGTCATCAGTTCCGCCGTGGGGGCATCCTCCAGGCGCAACTCTACCTTGGGATAGTGCGCGTTGAACTCGGCCAGCAGTTCCGGCACCAGGGTGCTGCTCAGCAGCGGCGTAACGCCCACGGCCAGGGTGCCGCGCGCCAGCCGTCCTTCGGCCTGGACGTTGTCGATCTGGGATTCAAGGTCGCCCAGCACGCGCGACAGGGCCTGTGCGAAATCCAGGCCGGCCGCCGTGGGCACGACGGACTTGGTGGTACGGTCGAACAGCCGCACGCCCAACAGCGTTTCGGCTTCCTGGATAGTGTTGCTCAGGTTCGATTGGGTCGTGTGCAGGTGGGCCGCGGCCATGGTGAAGCTGCGCGTGTGCGCGAGTTCCTTGATGGCGGCCAGTTGCTTGATCGTGAGCTTGATCATGATGTTGCGGTTGCAGGCCGCCACGGCGGCGCCCGACGACTCGTAGCGTACTATGGCCCGGCGCGCTGCGCCGCGGGCGGCCAGGCGATTGCCCCGGGCGTGCGGGAAAACCTGGGCGCTGGCGCTGGGTGCAGGACGCCGTCCAGTTCAACGAAGCTGCCGCGGGCAGCCAAGTGCGGATGCGTTCCAGCTTCCGCCAGTGACAGCACCGGCGTGACGCAGGCTTCGGTGCCGTCGAAAACCTGGTTCCAGTGCTGCCGGGTGTGCTGCACAAAAATGGCCGCCAGACGTTTCCTCATGGCCGGCCAGGAGGCCTGGTCATGTTGCGGAGGCAGCGACTGTATGTCCAGTCCCAGCCCGGCGATCAGGGCTGCATAGAAGCGCGCCTCGATCGCGCCGACTGCGACGGCCTTGCCGTCGGATGTGGCGTACGTGGTGTAGAAATGCGCTCCGCCGTCCAGCAGGTTGCTGGCGCGCTGGTCGTGCCATTGGCCGGCCTGCCAGCGACCCAATATGGGCGCCAGCATGGCCAGGGCACCGTCCACCATCGCGGCGTCAACGATTTGTCCGCGCCCGCTGCTGCGGGCCTCGAACACGGCGGCCATCACGCCCACCAGCAACAGCATGCCGCCGCCTCCGAAATCGCCGATCAGATTCAGCGGCACCGCAGGCGGGCCGTCGGCGGGGCCGATGGCATGCAGGGCGCCGCTGGCGGCCAGGTAGTTGATGTCGTGGCCCACGGCGCTGGCCAGGGGGCCGTCCTGCCCCCATCCGGTTACCCGGCCATACACCAGGGCGGGATTGCGTTGCCAGCAGGCGTCGGGCCCCAGGCCCAGGCGTTCCAGAACGCCGGGGCGCAGGCCCTCCAGCAGCACATCGCTGTGCGCCACCTTGTCCAGCACGGCCTGGCGCCCGGCTTCGGTTTTCAGGTCGGCGGCCATGGCCTGCTTACCCCGCGCGGTCAGCTCGTAGCGGGGATCGCGCGGCACGCCCATGTCGGCCGCCAAGGGGCGCTCTACGCGCAACACCGTGGCGCCCATGTCGGCCAGCATCATGCCGGCCCACGGCACGGGGCCGATGGCTTCCAGTTCCAGGACGCGCAATCCCGCCAATGGTCCGTTCATGCTGGCCTTCCGTCAGATAACGCGCTGCGCGCGCAGTTCTTCCAGCGCGGCCGCGTCCAGGCCCAATTCGCCATAGAACGCCGCGTTGTGTTCGCCGACGGCAGGGCCGGAGCGCGGCGCGGGCATGTCGCGCCCGGCCACGCGCGGCACGATGCAGGGCGCGGGCAGGCTGCCGTAGTCGGGATCGGGCAAGCGGATGATGGCGTTGCGCGCCTGGAAGTGCGGGTCGGCTTTGATGTCCGCGATGTCGTATACCTTGTTGAATGGAATCTCGTGGGGTTCGAGCTGCAGGCGGATGTCTTCGTAGCTGCGCTCGGCAAACCATGCCGCCAGTTCCGCATCCAGTGCTTCCATATTCTGCACCCGTTTCGGGGCGGTGTCGTAGCGCGGGTCGGTGGCCCATTCGGGGTGCCTCACTGCAGCGCACAGGCGCAGAAAAATGGCCTGCGAGGAAGCTACCAGTGAAAAGTACACGCCGTCGCGGCTGCGGTACATGTTGGACGGGGCCGTGTACGTGGTGCGGTTGCCGACGGCCCGCCGCACCTGTCCCAATTTTTCGTGTTCCACCGGCAGCGGATCAAGCATGCGGAACAGTGCCTCGGTGGCGGCAAGGTCAACTTCCACTCCCCGCGCATCGGGATTGCCGCGCATGCGGGCCACTTCAGCCGCGATGGCGAACGCGCAGAAGATGCCCGATATGGAGTCGCCCAGCGGGAAGTTGCTGTGCAAGGGCGAGCCGCCCACTTCGCCGGTCAGGTTCGTCAGGCCGCTCATGGCTTCGAACACGCGTGCAAAGCCCGCCCTGGACCGGTACGGCCCGGTTTGTCCGAAACCGGTCAGGCGCACCACGATCAGGCGCGGGTTGGCGCGGTGCAAGGTGTCGATATCCAGCCCCCAGCGGTCCAGGCTGCCGGTGCGGAAGTTCTCTACCAGCACATCGAAGCGCGGCAACATCGCCAGCAGCAGCTCGCGGCCGCGGGGCTTGCGTACATCCAGGGTAATGCCGCGCTTGCCGCGGTTGGCCACTTTCCACCACAGCGCCATGTCGCCTTGCAGCGGCTGCATGTGGCGCAGCGCATCGCTGCCGTCGGGCAGTTCCAGCTTGACGACATCGGCGCCATGGTCGGCGCACAGCGTGGCGCCGCTGGGAGCGGCCAGCACGGTGGCCATGTCCAGGATGCGTACGCCCGCCAGGGCGCCGGAATTCGTAGCGGGTTGGTCCATGCGTCTGCCAGAAAAAAGTTGTGCAAGCGCCTCTTATGCCGCATGCGCGGATAGCCGACAATCAGGTGTTTCGCACAGCGAAACACTCTTCTCGAATCGTTGACTGCCTATTTCGAACCGCCAATCATGTCCACGCGAAACCCGACATCCCGCAAAGTGAACACCATCAAACTTCCCGGCCTGGTCAATCCGCACGACCTTTCCGCCGACCGCCAGTTCTCCATGAACCTGGCGCGCGGCCTGGAGGTATTGCGCGCATTCACTGCTTCGGCTCCGCTGCTCGGCAATCGCGAAATCGCCGACCGCACCGGCCTGCCCAAGCCGACGGTGTCCCGGCTGACCTATACGCTGACCCTGCTGGGCTATCTGGCCCGCGACGCCAAGTTCCAGAAGTACCGCCTGGGTCCGGGCGTGCTGGCGCTGGGGCATCCGCTGCTGGCCAGCATGCACATACGGCAGCTGGCCAAGCCGCTGATGGAAACGCTGGCGCGCACCACAGGGTGCACGGTGAACCTGGGCATACGCGACCAGGGCAACGTGGTGTACATCGACTCGGTGCGCGCGGATACGGCGAACCAGCATCTGCCGGATATCGGCACTTCGCGGCCCTTGCTGCCCAGTGCAATAGGCCGCGCCCTGGTGCTGGCCTACCAGCCCGCCGAGCGGACCGCCATTTTGAACTACCTGCGCGTGCAGGACAGGGCTTACTTCGAGCAGTGCCGCCCCCTATGGGAGACCGATGCCAAGTTGTTCGAGACGAAGGGTTATTGCCATTCGCGCGGCGACTGGCAAAAAGAGATACACGCCGTGGCCGTGCCGCTGCGGCAGCCACCTGGCGAGCCGCCCCTGGCCATGAACTGCACGATCGCCGCGCACCGGGTACAGAAAGATCGCCTGGTGCGTGAAGTGGTGCCGCTGCTGAAAGAGTCGGTACACCAGCTGGAATTCGCGCAAGGGCTGCTGTGAAGCATTTTTTCGATTGCAAGGAAAACCATGATCCGAGATACCGCCCAGTTCGACGCCCTGCTGCAGGAAGTGCGCAGCTTCCTGCGCGAGGAATGCCTGCCCATCGAGCAACTGGTGGACCAGTCCGATGAGATCCCCGAGCCGGTGGTGCAACGCATGCGGGACCTGGGCATGTTCGGCCACAGTATTCCCGAGGAGTACGGCGGCGCCGGCCTCACCACCGAAGAACTGGCCTTGGTGAACATCGAGGTGTCGCAGGTGGCAACGGCCTTTCGCGCGCGGTTTGGCGGTAATACCGGCATCGCATCCGAATCGCTGGTGGTGGACGGCACCGCCGAGCAAAAGCGCAAGTACTTGCCGTTGCTGGCCAGCGGCGAGGTGACGGGCTGCTTTGCCCTGACCGAGCCGCAGGCGGGTTCGGACGCCACGGCGCTGCAAACCGTGGCAGTACGCGACGGCGCGCATTTCGAAATTACCGGGCGCAAGTGCTTCATTACCAACGCACCGCTGGCCAATCTGTTCACTGTGTTCGCCCGCACTGATCCCGACCGCAAGGGGGCGGCCGGCATCACGGCATTCCTGGTAGAGCGCGGCACACCGGGGCTATCCACTCCCGCGGCCTACCGCAAGATGGGCCAGCACGGCTCGCCCGTGGGCGAGGTGGTGCTGGACCGCGTGCGCGTGCACGAAAGCGCCATCGTGGGCGGCATGGAAGGGCAGGGATTCCGCACGGCCATGCGCGCCCTGAACAAGCAGCGCATCAATCTGGCCGGCCTGTGCGTGGGCCCGGCGCTGCGCCTGGTGCGCGAAATGGTGGCCCGCGCGCATGCGCGCAAACAGTTCGGACAGCCCATCGGCGAGTTCCAGCTGGTGCAGCAGATGATCGCCGAAAGCAATATGGAAGCCCACGCCGCGCGCGCCCTGGTGCTGGAAACCGCGCGCAAGCGCGATGCCGGCGAGGACGTCACGCTGGAGGCGTCGATGTGCAAGCTGTTCGCATCGGAAATGTGCGGCCGGGTGGCCGACCGCGCGGTGCAGGTGTTTGGCGGTAGCGGTTATATCGCCGACAACGTGGCGGAACGCTTCTACCGCGATGTGCGGGTGTTCCGTCTTTATGAAGGGACCAGCCAGGTCCACATTACCAATATCGCAAAGCGGACCATGGCGGCCATGCCGGCCTGAAACCGCCGGCACAGACCAGAAAAAGCAAGGAGACAAGACATCATGAAGCTAGCATCCCTTTTGGCGGCAGGCGCCGTCGCCGCCAGCCTGCTGGCCCCGGCCGCGGCGCAGGCGGCGTATCCCGACAAGCCTGTGAAGATTGTTGTGCCGTTCTCCGCGGGCGGCATCGTGGATTCGGTGGCACGACTGCTGGGCGAGAAACTTGCCGCGCGCTACGGGCAACCCTTCGTCATCGAGAACCGCAGCGGCGCGGGCGGGGCCATAGGCACCGACTACGCGTCCAAGGCGGCGGCCGATGGCTATACGCTGTTGCTGGTCAGCCCCAGCCACGCGGTGGCGCCCACGCTGCAGAAAACTGTCAAGTGGAATCCGGTGCGCGATTTCAAGGCGATTGCCGGCTTCGGCATTGTGCCCAACGTGATCGTGGTGCATCCCAGCGTGCCCGCGCAGACCATGGCGGAACTGATCGCGCTGGCCAAGAAAAGCGATCCGCCCCTGACCTACGCAACGGCAGGAGTGGGAACGTCCAATCACCTGGCGGGGGAACTGCTGGCACAGGAAGCGAAGATCCCGCTTACCCATGTGCCATACAAAGGCCAGAGCGACGCCCTGAACGACCTGCTGGCGGGCCGCGTGACCTTGATGCCGCTGACGGCGGCGCTGGCCATGCCGCATGTCCAGAGCGGAAAGCTGCGAGCCCTGGCGGTGACCACGGCCAAGCGGGCGTCGGCGCTGCCCGATCTGCCCACGGTGGCGGAAGCCGGCGGCCTGCCGGACTACGCGGTGGGCACCTGGTTCGGCCTGGTTGCCCCGGCGGGCACGCCCGCGCCAGTACTGAACCAGCTTGCCGGGGACGTGGCGCAGATCGTGCAGATGCCGGACGTGCAGGCGCGCTTCGCCACGCTGGGCATGGAAACGGACCTGCAGTCGCCCGCCGAGTTCGACGCGTTCGTGGCCGCGGAGTACGAAAAATGGGCCAAGGTCATCAAGAAATCGGACGCGGGGTTTAAATAATATGTCTGCGATACGCACGCCTGTTTGCGACATGCTGGGCATCCGCCATCCCATTTTCGGTTTTTCGCACGAACCGGATGTGGTGGTGGCCATTGCCCAGGCCGGCGGTTTTCCGGTGCTGGGCCTGGGGCGCGACGCGCCGGACCACATCCCGGCCATCGTGGCCGAGGTCGAGCGCAGGCTGGACGGCCTGCCCTACGGCATCGATTTGATGCTGCCCGCCAACGTGCCGCAGCAGGCCGACCTGGCCAGCCTGCGCGCATCGCTGCCGGCAGGGCATGTCGAGTTCGTGGCGGGGCTGCGGCAACGCTTCGATGTCAAGCCGCCGGCCAAGCCCAGTTTTTTTACTTCGCATGCCCGGTCCGAAGCGCTGTTCCAGGCGCAGATCGAAGCGGTGCTGGGTTCCCAGGCGCGGCTGGTGGCCACGGCCATCGGCCTGCGCCCCGAACTCATCCAGGAGGCCCGCCGGCGCGGCAAGCTCACCTGCTCGCTGGTGGGGTCGCTGCGGCACGCCCGCAAGGCCCTGGCGATGGGCGTGGACGTGCTGGTGGCGCAAGGGTATGACGCGGGCGGCCACACCGGGCCGGTGGGCACCCTGTCGCTGCTGCCCCAGATCATCGCGCAGGCGGACGGGAAACCGGTGCTGGCGGCCGGCGGTATTGCCACGGGCGCGCAGATACTGGGCTGCATCGGCATGGGCGCGCAAGGCGGCTGGCTGGGCACCTTGTGGATGGCCGCGCGCGAGAACCACACCCCGCCGGCCCTGTTGGGCCGGCTGGTGGCCAGCGGCAGCGAGGACACGGTGGTGTCGCGCGCGCACAGCGGCAAACCCTGCCGGGTAGTGCGTAGCGACTGGATAGACGCCTGGGCGCAGCCCGGCGTGCCTGAACCGCTGGGCATGCCGCTGCAACAGGTGCTGACCGGAGATGTGTTCGCGTCGATCCACGAGCATGACGATCCGCGCCTGATCTACGAAGCCGCGGGCCAGAGCGTGTTCGGTATCGAAGGAGAAACTTGCATCGCCGACCAGATGCAGAAGCTGGTGGCGGAAATGGACAGCGCGTGGGAATGCTTGCGGGGCATGTCCTCGCATTGATGGGTATCTGACACGAGAGCGCCTTGATGGAACCTAGTTTTCAGGCAGCCACGCTACGCATCGAAGACGGCGTGGCCGAGTTCGTGCATGCGAATCCGGCGTCGCGCAATGCCATGTCCATGGCGCTGCGCAACGATTACGCGCGTATGCTGGACATCGTTGCGGCCGACGAGTCGGTGCGGGTGGTGTTGCTGCGCGGCTCGGGCGGCAGCTTTTGCGCGGGCGGCGACCTGAACGAAATGGCCAGCCGCATGCAAGACCCGGCGCACAGCACGCCGGTATCGACACGCCGCCGGCTGGGCCAGGCCACGCCCTGGCTGCGCAGGCTGTTGGAACTGGACGCGCTGGTCATTGCCGAGGTCGACGGTGCGGCGGCGGGCGCGGGCTTCAGCCTGGCTTTACACGCGGACTTGGTGCTGGCATCGTCGCGGGCGCGGTTCTGCATGTCGTTTCCGCGCATCGGGGCCGTGCCGGATTTCGGAGCCCACTATCTGCTGCCGCGCATTGCCGGCTTGTCTGCCGCGCGCGGCATTATTTTGACCGGCCGTACGGTGGGTGCCCCGGAGGCCCTGGCGCTGGGAATCGCGCACGCCATCCATGCACCGCAGGAACTGGCCGATGCTGCGCGCGCCCTGGCGGCCCAGGTGTGCCGTGGGCCGGCCGATGCGCTGGCCATGAGCAAGCGGATGCTGAACCAGAGTTTCGACACCGACTATGCATCCTTGGCCAATCAAGAGGCCTTGTCCCAGGCGGTGGCGATGTCCGCCGCGTACCATCGGGCGGCTGTCGAACGTTTCGTCGGCAAGCAGGCCCAGGTATACGACTGGGACCGCGACGGGGCGGCCACGGGCATCGGCGGCGCCCCGGCCGGCTGATTAGCGCGCCTGGATGCCCGCCGCGCCGGTTGTGGCGCCGGCCCGGCGCTGGCGCAGTCGATCCAGCAGCAAATACACCACCGGCGTCGTGTACAGCGTCAGAATCTGGCTGACCGCCAGCCCGCCCACGATAGCCACCCCTAGCGGACGCCGCAGTTCCGAGCCTTCGCCCAGCCCCAGTATCAGCGGCAGGGCACCCAGCAGGCCGGCCAGGTTGGTCATGATGATCGGCCGCAGGCGCAGCATTGCAGCGCGGTGAATGGCCGTTTCGGGCGGCAGGTTCTCGCGGCGTTCCAGCGCCAGTGCGAAATCGATCATCAGGATGGCGTTCTTCATGACCACGCCGATCAGCAGGAACAGGCCCAGCAGCGCGATCAGGGTGAATTCCAGGCCGGCCAGCCGCAAGGCCAGCAGCGCGCCCACGCCGGCCGAGGGCAGGGTGGAAAGAATGGTCAGCGGATGCAGCGGGCTTTCGTAAAGAATGCCCAGCACCAGGTAAATGGCCACCAGTACGCCCAGCACCAGCCAGGGCTGCTCTTGCAGCATGGCGCGGAAATCGCCCGCGCTGCCGCCCAGGCGCGTCTGGATGCCGGCCGGCACCATCAGTTCGGCCATGGTGCGGTCGATGGCGGCCAGGCCCTGTTCCAGCGACACGCCGTCGGCCAGCGAGAAACCGATGCCCACGGCCGCGAACAGGCCGTCATGGAACACGCGGTCGTTGACCGAGCCGTATTCGTAGGTGGCGAAGGCGGTCAGCGGCACGCGCTGGCCGTTGTCGGTAATGACCTGGATTTCCTCGAGAATGGCCGGGTCTTCGGTGTAGCGCGGATCCAGTTCCAGCACCACGCGATACTGGTTCAAGGGGTCGTACAGGGTGGCCACCTGGCGCTGGCTGAACGAATTGCCCAGCACGGACGTGACCGTGGCCAGGTCCACGCCCAGCCGCTGGGCGGCGGCGCGGTCGATGTTCACCATGACCTGCTGCGTGGCTTCGTCGCCTTCGGCGTCCACGTCGCGCAGTTCGGGCACCTTCTGCAGGGCCTGCGAAATGGTTCGCGCCCATTCCCGCAGCAGCCGCACGTCGCTGGCCATGATGTTGAGTTCATGGTCGCCCGATGTTCCGAAGCCGCCGGGCATGCGCAAGTCCTGGTCGGCCATCAGGAAGAACATGCCGCCGGGCACGGGCGGGGCGTTGGTGCGCAGCCGGTTGATGACGGCATCGGCGGATTCGCCGCGCTCGGCCAGGGGCTTGAGGCGCACCAGGAACAGCGAATTGCTGATGCCCAGGTTGCCGCCGTTGTAGCCGATCACGTCCTGCACGGCCGGATCGGCCATGACCAGCTTGCGGTAGGTGTCGATCTTGGGCTGCATCACCTGGAACGAAAAACCGTCGTCGCCGCGCACGAAGCCGAGCAGCTGCCCGGTATCCTGCGTGGGCATGAAGCTCTTGGGCGATTGCACGTACAGGAACACGTTCAGGCCGATGACCAGGCCCAGCAGGGCCAGCGTCAGCCAGGCATGCCGCAGCACGGCGGTCAGCGTTCTGCCGTACCAGGCCTGCAGGCGGGCAAAGCCGCGGTTCAGCGCCGAGGGCGGCCGCGGCGTGGCGGCCGCCGGGCGCAGCCAGCGTGCGCACAGGCTGGGGATGATGGTGAGCGAAATGGCCAGCGAGATCACCATGGCGGCCACCAGGGTGATGGAGAACTCGCGGAATAGCCGTTCCACCAGCCCGCCCATGAACAGGATGGATACGAACACCACGGCCAGCGCCAGCGTCATGGCCACCAGCGTGAAGCCGACTTCGCTGACGCCCCGCATGGCGGCGCGCTGCGGCGTCAGGCCACGCTCCAGATGGCGCGAAATATTCTCCAGCACCACGATGGCATCGTCCACCACCAGGCCGGCCGCCACGATCAGGGCCATGAGCGACAAGTTGTTCAGCGAGAACCCGTACACGTACATGATCGCGAAGGTGGCGATCAGGCATACGGGAATAGCCACGCTGGGAATGGCGGCGGCGCGCGCATTGCCCAGGAACAGCCACACCACCAGGATGACCAGGCCGGCGGCCAGGCCCAGCGTGATGTGCGCCTCGCGCAGGGTGGCATGGATGCCGGGCGAGCGGTCCAGCACCACCGTCAGGTTCACATCGGCCGGCAGCAGCGCGCGCAGGCCCGGCAGGGTGTCGTGAATGGCGTTGATGGTCTCGATGATGTTCGAGCCGGGCTGGCGGTTGATGGTCAGCACCACGGCCGGGTCGGCATTGTGGAAGCCGCTGCTGTAGCGGTTTTCCACCGAGTCGCTGACCTGCGCCACGTGTCCCAGCCGCGTCATGGCGCCATCCTGCTGGCGCACCGTCAGGCGTTCGTATTCGGCGGCGCTGCGGGGCTGCGCATGGGTGCCCACTTCCCAGCGGCCCTCTGGCGATTCCAGGTGGCCCAGCGGCGCCATGGGCGCGGCCTGGGCAATGGCTTCGCGCACATCGTCCAGCGCCACGCCGTAATGGGCCAGGGCATGCGGGTTCACCTGCACGCGCACCGCCGGCAGCGAACTGCCGCCCAGCGATACGTCGCCCACGCCGTTCACCTGCGAGATGCGTTGCGCCATCACGGTAGAGGCCAGGTCGTACAGTTCGCCGGGCGGGCGCGTGGCCGAGCTCAGGGCCAGCGCCATGATGGGCGCCTGCGACGGATTCACCTTGGCGTAGGTGGGGTTCTCGGGCATGCCGGCGGGCAGTTCGCTGCGCGCCACATTGATGGCGGCCTGCACGTCGCGCGCGGCCGCGTTGATGTCGCGGTCCAGTTCGAACTGCAGTTGTACGCGGGTGGCGCCCTGGTTGCTGGACGAGGTCATCTCGGTGACGCCGGCGATGCTGCCCAGCGCGCGTTCCAGCGGCGCGGCCACGGTGCTGGCCATGCTCTCGGGGCTGGCGCCAGGCAAGGTGGCGCGCACTTCGATGGTGGGAAAGTCCACCTGAGGCAGCGGCGCCACGGGCAGCAGCCGCCAGGCCACCGCGCCGATCAGGATCAGCGCCGCGCCCAGGAACAGGCAGGCCATGGGCCGGCGGATGAAGGCGCGTGCCATCATGGCGCGTCGGTGTCAGGCGCGGGGGCCGCGGCGGGCCGGCGCCGGTGGCCCAGCTTGTGGAAGAACAGGTACACCGCCGGGGTGGTGAACAGGGTCAGCACCTGGCTGACCAGCAGCCCGCCCACCATGACCCAGCCTAGCGGCTGGCGCAGTTCGGCCCCCGGGCCGCTGGCCAGCATCAGTGGAATGGCGCCGAACAGCGCGGCCAGGGTGGTCATCAGGATGGGGCGCAGGCGCAGCAGGGCGGCTTCGCGTATGGCGGCTTGCGGCGCCAGGCCGCGCACGCGCTCGGCTTCCAGGGCAAAGTCCACCATCATGATGCCGTTCTTCTTCACCAGGCCTATCAGCAGGATGATGCCGATGACGGCGATCAGGTCCAGCGGCCTGCCGGTCAGCAGCAGGGCCAGCAGCGCGCCCACGGTGGCCGAGGGCAGGGTCGACAGGATGGTGACGGGGTGGATGGCGCTTTCATACAGCATGCCCAGCACCAGGTACATGGCGATGATCGAGGCCAGCATCAACCACAGGGTGTTCGACAGCGAAGCCTGGAAAGCGGCCGCCGCGCCCTGCAGGCGCAGTTCCACACTGTCGGGCATGCCGATGGCGGCGCGCGCCGCCATGATGGCGTCGGTGGCGTCGCTGAGCGAACTGCCATCGGCCAGGTTGAACGACACGTTCACCGACGGAAACTGGCCCACATGGTTGATGGCCAGCGGCACGGCGCGTTCGCTGACCGTGGCCAGCGTGGCCAGCGGCACCGTGGCGCCGCCCTCGGCGCGCACGTAAATACGTTCCAGGGCGGTGGGGTCGGCCGCATGGCGCGGGTCCACTTCCAGCACCACGCGGTACTGGTTCGACTGCGTGAACAGCGTGGCGATCTGGCGTTGCCCGAAGGCGCTGTACAGCGCCTGCACCACATCGTCCATGCTGACACCCAGGCGCGCCGCGGTGTCGCGCGATACCGACAAATAGGCTTGCCGGCCGCCGCTGTACACGTCGGCCGCCACGTCGGCCAGTGCCGGCTGGCGCGCCAGGTGCGTGGCCAGCGCGTGGCTCCATTGCTGCAGCAGGTCGGCGTCGGGCGAGGTCAGGGTGAACTGGTACTGGCTGCGGCTGACGTGGTCTTCGACATTGAATTCCTGCACCGGCTGCAGGAACAGGTGCATGCCCTGTACCTGGGCGGCCCGTTCGGACAGCCGCTCCATGACGGCGGACAGCGGCGCGCCGCGCTCGCCGTGGGGTTTCAGGTTGATCAACAGCCTGCCGCTGTTGAGCGTGGTGTTGACGCCGTCGATGCCGATGAATGACGACAGGCTGTCCACCGCCGGATCGGCCAGCAGGGCGCGCGCCACGGCTTGCTGGCGCTGCGCCACCACGTCGAACGAGGCATCTTCCGCGGTTTGCGTCACGCCTTGCAGCACGCCGCTGTCCTGCACCGGAAAGAAGCCCTTGGGTATCGCCAGGTATAGCAGCCCCGTCAGGGCCACGGTGCCCAGCATGACCAGCAGCGTGGCGCGCTGGTGGCGCAGGGTAATGTCCAGCAGTGCGCCGTAGCGCTCGATGACGCCGTCCAGGAAACCAGAGCGGTGCGTGGCCGGCGGGGCGGGCAGCAGCCGCGCGCACATCATGGGTGTCAGTGTCAGCGACACCGCCAGCGATATCAGGATGGCAACCGCCAGCGTGACGGCGAATTCGCGGAACAGCCGGCCCACCACGTCTTCCATGAACAGCAGCGGGATCAGTACCGCGATCAGCGACACCGTCAGCGACACCAGCGTGAAGCCGATCTGCCCGGCGCCCTTCAGCGCGGCCTGCATGGGGCTGTGGCCTTGTTCGCGATAGCGCGCGATGTTTTCCAGCATGACGATGGCGTCGTCCACCACGAAGCCCGCGCCGATGGTCAGCGCCATCAGGGTCAGGTTGTTGGTGGAAAAACCCGCCAGGTACATGACCCCGAAGGTGCCGATTAGCGACAACGGCACGGCCAGGCTGGGAATGATGGTGGACGGCAGGTTGCGCAGGAACAGGAAGGTAACCATTACCACCAGCGCCACGGCGAACACCAGTTCCAGCTGCACGCCGCGCACCGAGGCGCGGATGCTCTCGGTGCGGTCGGTCAATACGTTCACCTGTACGGCGGCCGGCATGCTGGCCTGCAACTGGGGCAGCAGCGCCTTGACACGGTCGGCCACGGCGATGACGTTGGCCCCGGGCTGGCGCTGTATGTTCACCAGCACGGCCGGGCGTTCGTTCACCCAGGCCGCCAGGTAGCGGTCTTCGGCGCCGTCTTCCACCGTGGCCACCTGTTCCAGGCGGATGGGAGCATCGCCGCGCCACGCGACGATCAGCGCGCGGTACTCGGCGGCGCTGCGCAGCTGGTCGTTGGCATCCATGATCACCGAGCGCACCGGGCCGTCGAAGCTGCCCTTGGGCAGGTTGGAGTTGGCGGCGCCGATGGCTTCCCGCACATCGTTCAGGCCCAGGCCATAGGCTGCCAGCGCGGTGGGGTTCACCTGTACCCGGATGGCCGGACGCTGGCCGCCAGCCAGGCTGACCATGCCCACGCCCGACAACTGCGCCAGGCGTTGCGTCATGCGCGTATCCACCAGGTCGTATACCTGGGGCAGCGGCAGGGTGTCCGACGTGACCGCCAGTGTCAGGATGGGCACGTCCGCGGGGTTGACCTTGCGGTAGATGGGCGGGGCCGGCAGGTCGTCGGGCAATAGCGCGCTGCTGGCGCTGATGGCTGCCTGCACTTCCTGTTCGGCCACGCCCAGCGATACGTCCAGCGAGAACTGCAGCGTAATCACCGACACCCCGCTGCCGCTGGATGACGACATCTGGTTCAGGCCGGGAATCTGGCCGAAGCGGCGTTCCAGCGGCGCGGTGATGGCGCGCGCTGTCACGCTGGGGCTGGCGCCCGGGTAATGCGTGGTGACCTGGATGACCGGGTAATCGACTTGCGGCAGCGCGGCCACCGGCATGATGCGCCACGCCAGTAAGCCCGACAGCAGCAGCGCAATCATCAGGAACGAGGTGGCGACCGGGCGCAGGATAAAGGGGCGCGACAGACTCATAGGGTTCCTTGGCCTTGGCCGGCTTGTTCCACGATCAGCACCGCCCGCCCGTCCTCCAGGCGGTCGATGCCTTCCAGCACCACCTTGTCATCGGGCTGCAGGCCTTGTACGACGGCCACCCGGCCTGCCGTGGCGGGGCCCAGCACCAGCGTGCGGCGCGCGGCGCGCTGCTTGTCGTCGATGATATAGGCATAGGGCCCGGCGGCGCCGTACTGCACGGCGGCCGACGGAATGACCACGGCCTGTCCGGTGCGCGCCAGCCGCAAGCGGATATTGACGAACTGGTTGGGAAACAGCGGCTCGCCCTGGTTGTCGAAATGGGCCCGCAGGCGCAGCGTGCCGTTGCCCAGGTCGATGCGGTTGTCCAGGGCGCGCAGCGTGCCTTCGGCCAGCAGCCGGCGGTTGTCGGCGTCCCAGGCCTGCACGCGCAGGCCGGCCTGGCCCGCTTCGGCCAGGGCCTGCCGCAAAGGTTCCAGGCGGGTTTCGGCAATGGTGAACAGCGCCGAGATCGGCGCGGTCTGCACGAGGGTGGCCAGGCTGGCGGTATCGGCGGCGCGCACCTGATTGCCGGCGTCCACCCCGCGCAGGCCCATGCGTCCGTCCAGCGGGGCCACGATGCGGGTATGCGACAGCTGCAGCCGGGCCTCGTCCACGCGCGCTTGCGCGCCGCGCAGTTGGGCGGCGTAGGCGCGTTCCTGGGCGCGTGCTTCATCCAGCAGGCGGCCCGCCACCGAATCCTGCCTGGCCAGTGCCTGATAGCGGCGCAGGTCGGTGCGGGCGTTTTGCCACAATGCATGGATGCGTTCGGCTTCGCCTTCGGCCGAGGCCAGGCGCACCTGGAAGGGACGCGCGTCGATTTCCGCCAGCAGGTCGCCCTGCGCGACACGCTGGCCTTCCTGGAAATGCACGCGCGCCAGTTCGCCATCGACCTGGCTGCGGATCGCCACCTGCTGCAGCGGCGTCACGGTGCCGACGGCGTGCAAGTCCATCTGCAGCGAGCCGAGTTCGGCCAGGACGATGCTGACCGGCACGGGCATCTGTGCATAACTGGGAATGGCGGGCGGCGGCGTGCCCGCGGGGCGCAAGGCCCATACGGCCAGGCCGGCCACGGCCAG
>NZ_JAJMLX010000480.1 GCF_020991325.1 Bordetella petrii
GCCCGCCATGTCGACCACCAGGCCGGCCAGCGCCACGCCCACCGCCTGGCCCAGGAACAGGCAAGACGCGAACCAGGCTACGGCCGTGCCGCGCGCCGAGGGCACCATCTGCGTGGCATGCGTCTGCAAGGTGGCATGCAGCAGGTAATAGCCGAAACCGGCCAGCATGCTGGCCGGCAGCGCCCAGCCCCACGCGGGACCCAGCAGATACATCAGGAAGGCCACGCACAGCAATACCCCGCCGGCGCTGGCCAGGCCGCGCTCGCCCAGCCGCCGCAGCACCGGCCCGGCCACCACGGTGTACAGCAGGCCGCCCAGGGCATACACCGCCACCGCCGCGCCCGCCGCCGTCAAGGACAAACCGAAGCGCGCGTGCAGGTACGCTGGCGCGAAAGCCAGGGCGCCGAACACCAGCAGGCCTTCAATAAAAACGGTGGCCAGCACGATGCGAGCCCAAGGCACGCCCAACACGGTGCGCACCTGGGCCATGAAACCCTGGCGCGGCGGCGCTTCGGCGGGCACGCTCGCCGCGGTGGCGGCCTGCCGGGCAACTTCGCGCCACAACAGCAGGCCCACGGCCAGATAGCCCGCCACCAGGGCGCCGAACGCCCAGCGCCAGCCGACCGTATCGGCGAACCAGCCGCCAGCCAGTTGGCCCGCGGCCATGCCCAGGATGGTGCCAGTAAGAAAGCGCGCCAAGGTGGCCTGGCGCTGCTCATAGGCCACGTTGTCGCCTATCCAGGCCATGGACAGCGGCACGATGCCGGCGCCGGCCGCGCCGGACAAGGCCCGGCAAAGTACCAGCATGTCCAGTGTGGGTGCCAGCACCGCGCCAGCGCTGCCGATGGCGCACGCGAACGTGGCCACGGCCACCACGCGATATTTGCCGTAGCGATCGCCCACCGGACCGAAGAACATCTGCAGCACCCCATAGGCCACCGCGAACGCGGTAACCGTGGCGGCGGCCTGCCCGGTGGAGGTGCCGAAATCCGCCGCCAGGCGCGGCAGCATGGGGTCGCAGATGCGAAACGCACAGGCGCTGACGAAGGCCGCCAGCGCCAGCAAGGCGATGGCTCGGTTGTGTGAACTGGCTGGCGGCATGGTCGGGGGTTCAGTTGGGCAGGCGGTAGCCCGGCGGCATGCGGCG
The DNA here is from genome assembly GCF_020991325.1 of Bordetella petrii. Taxonomy (GTDB): domain Bacteria; phylum Pseudomonadota; class Gammaproteobacteria; order Burkholderiales; family Burkholderiaceae_B; genus Bordetella_A; species Bordetella_A petrii_E. The sequence goes on from NZ_JAJMLX010000480.1 coordinate 1,148, forward strand.
CGCGGTAATCGCCTGGCCGCCACTGCGCAATTCGCGCAGGGTCAGCATCGTGCCGCTGATTTTCTCGACCCGGTAGCGGTTCTGGTAGATGGGGTCCGCCGTATCCACGGGTTCGCCGTTGGACCGTACAGTTTGCAGCGTGAGCACGCCGCTTTTCAGTTCCCAGCAGCCCGATTCGCGCAAGCCCGGACGGGTGCGCTTGCCGATTTTCAATTGCGTGTCGTAGCTCATGGTGCCATCGGCGGCCAGCGCGACCAGCGCCTTGAAATCACCGGCCACGCCGCGGGGACGGGTGCTGGACTGCCAGTTGCCCACCAATTGGCTGCCCGACTGCGCCGGCGCGCAGGCCACGGCGGCCGGCGG
>NZ_JAJMLX010000481.1 GCF_020991325.1 Bordetella petrii
GCCATGCGCGGCTGGCCCAGCGCACGGCACTGTGGTCCAGCTTACGCGCGGCCGGACTGGCCCGCGCCGGCCCGGTCCCGGACGAAGCGCCCATCGGCCACCTGTTGGGCTTTGTCGCCGCCACCCCCGCGCCGCTGATGCTGGCTCCCCTGGAAGACCTGGCCGCCGTGGCGGAACAGCCCAATCTGCCGGGCACCGTGGATGAGCATCCCAACTGGCGCCAGCGCATGCAGCAGGACACCGCCAGCCTGATGCAGGACGTTTCGCTGCGGGCCCGCATCGAGGCCATCAAGTCCGCACGGAGGCAGGCATGACGCCGCGCGCCACCGCGCGGCTGCAATTGCATGCCGGCTTTACCCTGGACGATGCGGCCGCGCAGTTGTCCTACTACGCCGGGCTGGGTATCAGTCACCTGTACCTGTCGCCCGTCACGACGGCCTGCCCCGGCTCCACGCACGGCTACGACGTTGTCGACCACGCGGCCATCAACCCCGAACTGGGCGGCATGGATGCCTTCCAGCACTTGGCCGCCGCGGCGCGCCAGCACCGCATGGGCCTGATCGCCGATATCGTGCCCAATCATATGGCGGCGCATGCCGCCAACCCCTGGTGGCACGACGTGCTGGCACAGGGCCCCGGCAGTCCGTACGCCAACTGGTTCGACATAGACTGGCAACCTGCCGACAGCGCCCTGCACGGCAAAGTGCTGTTGCCCCAACTGGGCCGGCCGTATGGGGCCAGCTTGCGGGCCGGGGATATCCAATTGGCCTGCGATACGGCTTGCGGTGAGTTCTACATCGACGCGGCCGGCGCCCGGCTGCCCCTGGCGCCCGGCACCCAGCCGGCCCGATCCGCGCCAGGCCAGCCCCGCGATTCCCATGATCCCGCCACCGAGGCGGGCCGCGCCCGCCTGCACCAGCTGCTGCAGGCCCAGCATTACCGCCTGGCCTGGTGGCGCACGGCCGCCGACCAGATCAACTGGCGCCGCTTCTTCGAGATTTCCACGCTGGCCGGCGTGCGCGTGGAAGACCCTCAGGTATTCCAGGCCGTGCATGCACTGATACTGCGGCTATATGCCGACGGCCTGATCGACGGGGTGCGCGTGGACCACGTGGACGGGCTGGCCGACCCGATTGCCTATTGCCGGCAATTGCGCGCCGCGCTGCGGGAATGCGGCGAAGCGCGCGCGGCGGAAGGCCTGCCGCGTGAACCCTATCTGGTAGTGGAGAAAATCCTGGGCCCGGGCGAAACGCTGGACGAACGCTGGGACGTCGACGGCACCACCGGCTACGACTTCATGGACCAGGCGGGGGCCGTGATGCACGACCCTGCCGCGGCCGCGGTACTGCTGCAGGCATGGCAGGTGCTGGCCGGCGATGCCCGGCCCGTGCGCGAGCAGTTGGAAAGCGCCCGCCTGCGCATGCTGACGCGGCATTTCGCCGCGGAGCGCCGCGCG
>NZ_JAJMLX010000482.1 GCF_020991325.1 Bordetella petrii
AGGCTGATACCGCCCAAGAGTTCATATCGACGGCGGTGTTTGGCACCTCGATGTCGGCTCATCTCATCCTGGGGCTGTAGCCGGTCCCAAGGGTATGGCTGTTCGCCATTTAAAGAGGTACGTGAGCTGGGTTTAAAACGTCGTGAGACAGTTTGGTCCCTATCTTCCGTGGGCGCTGCAGATTTGAGGAAGCCTGCTCCTAGTACGAGAGGACCGGAGTGGACACACCTCTGGTGTATCGGTTGTCACGCCAGTGGCATTGCCGAGTAGCTAAGTGTGGAAGAGATAACCGCTGAAAGCATCTAAGCGGGAAACTCGTTTCAAGATGAGATCTGCCGGGGCCTTGAGCCCCCTAAAGAGTCGTTCAAGACCAGGACGTTGATAGGTCAGGTGTGGAAGCGCAGTAATGCGTTCAGCTAACTGATACTAATTGCCCGTGCGGCTTGACCCTATAACTTTGACGACACCGTCAAGGTTGTTATGCCAAGTGACGCAATCAAAAATTACATGCTGATTTAGCTCTGTGAATTCGTTGTCTTGACCCAGTCAAGGCAGCAACAAGTTATGCCTGATGACCATAGCAAGTTGGTACCACTCCTTCCCATCCCGAACAGGACAGTGAAACGACTTTGCGCCGATGATAGTGCGGGTTCCCGTGTGAAAGTAGGTCATCGTCAGGCTCTTACAGCCCAAACCGCCCTTCTGCTCTAACGAGTAGAAGGGCGTTTTGCTTTGCGGCGGCGCATCCCGTCAGAGGAGTGATCGCCCATGCTGCGTCGCTAAGGCGCTCCTAGATGGCGCCGCCCCCTGTGATGCCCAGAACATCTCTCGGGCCGCTGCGCCAGCTCATCATCAGCCGGCCGCGCTATCGCGACAAGGCCAGCTCTACGACGCCGCCAGGCCCACGTCATCGCCGGGTACAAAACACCTCCTAGCCATGCTGGATGACTGCCGAACAACAGGTCCATGTTGTTTGCGAGCTCGCTGCTAGTGGTTTCAGACTGCGCGGCAGTCTTGGCCTCGAAGTGATGTACCCCGCCGACGTAATCCTCAAAGCTGATCGATCAGCAGAATGCTGCTGGTGAGCGCGTTGACCGGCACCAAGGGTTTGATGCATGGACGCAGGGCGATGCATGCCCTTCCGACATTGGCGAGTTGGACTTCACTTCCCCAATTCATGCAGATCGGATAGTATTGACGTTAACGTAAACGTCAATTTGAGCCCTACGAGATTGCCTGCTTTCCCGTATCTCATCAATTTCCCGGGCTGCTGTTCCATGTCCATCACCTACACCATTGGAGATCTGGCGAAGGAGTTCGATCTCACGACGCGGGCCATGCGCTTCTATGAGGACATGGGCCTGCTGCAGCCGGAGCGCACCGGACCGGGAGGGGGCAACCGCGTGGATACCGCGCGGGACCGCACGCGTCTG
>NZ_JAJMLX010000483.1 GCF_020991325.1 Bordetella petrii
ATCCGGCTGGGCGTGGTACCAGAACTTCAACAATGGCAACCAGAACAACAACCACCAGAACAACGAGTTGCGCGCCCAGCTGCCGCAGGTAGTCTTGGGCGTCCGGCTTGCCCGACATGGCGCACACCTCGTAGCCGCAACGGCTGAACATGTCCACGGCGATGCTGCCCACGCCGCCGGTAGCGCCGGTGACCAGCACCGGCCCCTGCTGCGGCGCCAGGCCGTTGTGCTCCATCCAGTGCAGCGCCAGGCCGGCCGTATAGCCCGCCGCGCCCAGCACGCAGGCATCGCGTAGGCCCAGCCCCTGCGGCAAAGGCATGACCCACTCGGCCGGCACGCGCGCATACTGCGCATAGCCGCCGTCGCAATCCACGCCGATGCCGAAACCGTGCACCACCACTTCCTGGCCCACCGGCACGGCCGGGTCGTCCGACGCGGCCACCGTGCCCGCCAGGTCGATCCCGCCGATGCGCGGATAGTTGCGGATGATGCGGCCCTTGCCCGCCGCCGCCAGCGCGTCTTTGTAGTTCAGCCCGGCATATGCCACCCGTATGACCACGTTGCCGGGCGACAGGTCGCCGATGTCCAGCGTCTCGAAACGGCCCTCGGGCCGGTCGCCCGCTTGCGGGGCATGCAGGCGGAATGCCTGGAAAGAAGGGATGTTCATGCGGTCTCCTGTTTGAAGTCACCGGAAGGCTGGCGCAGGATGCGCCGCGCCAGCGTCGCGCGATGCAATTCGTTGGCGCCGTCGTAGATGCGGAAGGGGCGCAGTTCGCGCCAGATCATGGACACGGGCGTGTCGTCGGATATGCCCAGGGCACCCATCATCTGCACGGCCCGGTCGGCCACGCGGTTCACCGCTTCCGACACATGGACCTTGGCCATGGCCGACAAGTCTTTCACCGGGCGCCCCTCGTCCAGCAGCGTGGCGCATTCCGCGGTGATGAGGCGGCTGGTATGCAGGTCGATGTGCGAATCGGCCACCATGGCCTGCACCTGCTGCAGGTCGGCCAGCCGGCTGCCGAACGATGTGCGCCGTTGCACGTAGTCTTGCGCCAGTTCCAGGGCGCGGCTTGCGCGCCCGATGTAGCGCATGCAGTGCGACAGCCGCGCGGGTTCCAGCCGCAGCTGCGCATACTCGAAGGCCCGGCCGGGTTCGCCGAGCACGGCATCGTCGTCGACCCGGCAGTCCTGCAGGACGATTTCCGCGTGGCCGCCTATCTGGTACCCGGTGGCCATGCCGATGTCGCGCTGGACGCGATAGCCCGGATTGCCGGCCTCCACGAGAAACAGCGTGGCGCCCGCCTCCGCGCGCGCCAGCACCAGGGCAAAATGCGCGCCCACGCCGCCGCTGATGAACATCTTGTGGCCGTTCAGCACCCACCCGCCCGCCCGGCGTTCGGCGCGGGCCCTCAGCAT
>NZ_JAJMLX010000484.1 GCF_020991325.1 Bordetella petrii
GGCGTGCGCCGATTCGGGACCAGAGCAGCGCGGTCTGCTCCGAGTAGGCGGCGCTGCGCCGCTGGGCCTGGATGGCCAGAAGTTCCAGCCGGCCGCTGATGGCCTGCCGGGTGGCGTCATCGATGAGCCCACGCCCGGCCGGCGGGATTTGCGATGGCGGAGTGTGCGCTGGCGCTGTTGGGGCCGGCAGGGACTCGTGCGTGGTGGTGTGCGTTCTCATGATTCCCTGCTCCCAGGTTGTGGTGTGGTTGCTTGGTGTTCTTCACTGCTCCCGCTCTCCCGCTGGTCCAGTTCACGCCGGGAAGCTTCCAGCTCGGCGCGCAGCGCCGGGTCGGCCTGCGGCAGGTCGTCCAGGCCGTCGCGCAGCGCCTTGTAGTACATCATGGTGCCGCCCGCCAGCAGCGGCAGGCGGCCGCGCGCGCGGATTTCGTCGATCAGGCGCAGGGTGTCGGCACGGAACTCGGCGGCGGAATAGGATTGCGCCGGATCGCGGATATCCAGCAAATGCTGTGGTACGCGCGCCTGCTCGGCGGGCGAGGGCTTGGCGGTGCCGATGTCCATGCCCCGGTAGATCGTGGCCGAATCGACGTTGACCACTTCCAGCGGCCAGCGCTGCGCCAGCGCCAGGGTGGCTGCACTTTTGCCGGCCGCGGTGGGGCCGGCCAGGCAGACGATGGGGGCGGATGGCCTCATGCGGGCAAGGCGGCGCAGCCGCGTGGCAAGGCGTGCATGGGGCTATTGGCCGCGCAGGAACAACTTGTCCAGGTCGGAAACGGACCACTGCACCCAGGTGGGACGGCCATGGTTGCACTGGTCGGCGCGCTCGGTGATTTCCATCTGGCGCAGCAGGGCGTTCATTTCCTCGATGTTCAGGCGCCGGTTGGCGCGCACCGAGCCATGGCAGGCCATGGTGGACAGCAATTCGTTGCGCTGCTCGGTGAGCAGGCGCGACACGCCCACCGATGCCAGGTCGCGCAGCACGGCGCGCGCCATGGTCTCGATGTCGCCTCGCACCAGCAGGGCCGGCACGGACCGCACCGCGATGGAATTCGGGCCGGCGGGGCGCAGTTCGAAGCCCAGCTCGGACAACTGTTCGCCGTGTTCTTCGGCCAGGGCCACGTCTTTTTCCTGGGCGTGGAACACCACTGGCACCAGCAGGTCTTGGCGCGGCAACTCGCGCGCGTCCAGGGCGCGCTTTAGCTGTTCGTACACCACGCGCTCATGGGCGGCGTGCATGTCCACCAGCACCAACCCGCGCCGGTTCTGGGCCAGGATGTAGATGCCGTGCAATTGCGCCAGCGCCATGCCCAGTGGGTGTTCTTCGTCGGCGGGCAGGCTGGCCGGCACCCGCGAATGGTATCGCCAGCGCATCGCCGGGCTGGATCTGTCCACGCCGGCCGGCCGCCGGGCGCG
>NZ_JAJMLX010000485.1 GCF_020991325.1 Bordetella petrii
CCCACGCGCGCGCCATGCGCGCGGCGCGCCCGGGGCTGCACGAGTACGAGCTGGAAGCCGAACTGCTGTACGAGTTCCGGCGCCACGGCGCCCAGGCGCCGGCCTACCCCAGCATCGTAGCGGCGGGTGCCAACGCCTGCGTGTTGCATTACGCCGCGGGCGACACCGTGCTGCGCGACGGAGAGCTGGTGCTGATCGACGCCGGCTGCGAATATGACAGTTACGCGTCCGACATCACGCGCACGTTCCCGGCCAATGGCCACTTCAGCGGCCCGCAGCGCGCACTGTACGACCTGGTGGCCGCCGCGCAGGACGCGGCCGTGCAGGCCACCGCGCCCGGCCGGGGCTGGAACGACGCGCATGATGCCGCGGTGCGCGTGCTGGCGCAGGGCATGCTAGACCTGGGCCTGCTGCAGGGCTCGCTGGACGGCGTCATCGAATCCGGCGCCCATACGCGCTTTTATATGCACCGCACCGGCCACTGGCTGGGCCTGGACGTGCACGATGCGGGCGACTACCGCCAGGGCACGGCGGCGCCCGGCGAAGAACGGCCCTGGCGCACGCTGGAGCCCGGTATGCTGCTGACCATCGAGCCCGGCATCTACGTGCGCGCGGCCGACGATGTGCCGCGCGAGTTCCGGGACATCGGCATCCGCATCGAGGACGACGCGCTGGTCACTGACGAGGGTTGCGAACTGATTACCCGCGGCGTGCCGGTGGATGCGCGCGAGATCGAGGCGCTGATGCGCGAGTAACGGCTGCGGCGGGCCGCGCCCTAGAACACGTACCCGTCCAGCCAGCCCATGGCCGTCCAGGTGTACACCACCACCATCGCAATGGCGAACATGCCGGCAATGGCGCCGACCAGGGTACCGGCAATGGCCACCAGCACCGGCCCCCAGCCGGTATGCGTTACCCGCCCGTGCGCCGGATTGAGCCGGCGGTCGAATTTCTCGTCCGGCATCAGGCTGAACACCACGCCTTCGATAAAACCGTCGACCATGGGAATGAACACCAGGAAAAACGCCGGGTTGTCATACCAGACCGGAAAGCGCGTTGCCAGGCCCAGGCAGACGGCGGCAAACGCCGTCACCAGCCAGGCGTGGCGGCGCTCCAGGTACCACCAGTGGGCCCCCGTCCAGCCCAGAAAACAGGCCAGCAGGCCCAGCACCACTTTGTTGCGGGGCCGGGCGGCGGTGGAGGGGGCGGCGGACTGGGCTGACGACATGTCGGTGGCGAAGGGAAATCGCGGCAGGACGCCCGTGTGCGGGCAATGCCCGCGATTGTAGTGGACGGTAGAATCCCGTCATGAATCCGCCTGTCTATGACATTGCCATCCAGAGCAAGTACAAAGACGCCGAGGTGGGCCGCTGGCACCTGGAACTGCTGGTGGCGGCCACGCTGGAATCCA
>NZ_JAJMLX010000486.1 GCF_020991325.1 Bordetella petrii
GGGCATGGCGGAGTTCCGCCAGCGCCAGGGGCCGCGGATTCAGCGATGGCACGGCCCGCCCCTGCCGCCACCCCGGGCATCAATCCCGCGGCGCGCGCCTACCGCATGCAGGCATCCCCGGGCATTGCCATGGAGGCGCCGGCGGGCTACTACCCGCCGCCGCGCCTGGAGGATCGCGAGAACTACGCCGCCTACCGCGACAACGCGGTGATCGCCGCCCAGGAACAAGCGGTGTCGACATTCGGCGTGGATGTGGACACCGGTTCGTATACCAACGTGCGCCGCTTGCTGAACGAAGGCCGCCTGCCGCCCGCCGACGCCGTGCGGGCGGAAGAATTCATCAACTATTTCGACTACGACTACCCCGCGCCGCAGGCGCCGGACCAGCCGTTCCGCATCACCACCGAGCTGGCGGCGGCCCCCTGGAATACGCATCGCCAACTGCTGAAGATCGGCATCCAGGGATACCGGGTGGATCCCCGGGACATTCCGGCGGCCAACCTGGTGTTCCTGGTGGACACCTCGGGATCCATGGCCGACCGCGACAAGCTGCCGCTGCTCAAGGCCGCATTGAGACAACTGGTGGCGCAATTGCGGCCGCAAGACCGGGTGGCCATCGTGACCTATGCGGGCCAGGCGTCGATGCCCCTGGATTCCACCCCGGGCGACCAGCAGGCGCGCATCAACGCGGCCATCGATGGCTTGCAGGCCGCCGGCTCTACCAACGGCGGCGCGGGCCTGGACCTGGCCTATGCCCAGGCTGCCAAGGGATTCGTGAAAGGCGGCGTCAACCGGATACTGCTGGCCAGCGACGGCGACTTCAACGTGGGCGCCACCGACCTGGACGCGCTGAAAAAGCGTATCGCGCAGCATCGGCAGGATGGCATCGCCCTGACCACCCTGGGCGTGGGCGGCGGCAACTTCAACGATGCGCTGGCCGTGCAGTTGGCCGATGCCGGCAATGGCAGCTACCACTACCTGGACAGCCTGCGCGAAGCACGCAAGGTGCTGGCCGCGGAGGTGTCGTCCACCCTGCTGACCATTGCCCAGGATGTGAAAGTGCAGGTGGAATTCAACCCGGCCGTGGTGGCCGAATACCGCCTGATCGGCTATGAAAAGCGGGCCCTGGCGCGCGAAGACTTCCACAATGACCGCGTGGACGCGGGCGAGATCGGCGCCGGCGCCAATGTCACCGCGCTGTACGAAATCACCCCGGTGGGCGCGCCGGGACGGCGCCTGGACCCGCTGCGCTATGGCAAGCAGCCTGCCGATGCCGGGCGGGGCGATGAACTGGCCTTTGTGCGCGTGCGCTACAAAATACCGGGCGCCGCCGGCAGCCGGCTGGCAGAGCAGGCCGTGGCTCGCGCCGACGCGCCGTCCCGGGGCTCTGACGGC
>NZ_JAJMLX010000487.1 GCF_020991325.1 Bordetella petrii
GGCGCGGCGGCCTGGGCCAGCCCCGCGGCGGAATAGCGCGTGGGGCTCTGGAAATAGCATGCCGGGTCTTGCTGCAGCAGGCCCAGCAGGCCCGCCAGGGCCTTCAATTGGCCGGCGGCGCGCGCGCTGCCGCTGCGATTGGCCTCGGATGCCAGCTCGAACAGGGCAGCCACCGCGCCGGAGGTGTTGAAATCGTCGTCCATGGCGGCCTTGAAGGCCTGCGCCTGGGGGTCGTTCCAGTCGATGGCGCCGCCGTCGGGCGATACGTTCTGCAGCGCCTGGTACAGGCGGTCGAGGGCGTTCTGGGCGTCGACGAGGTTGTCGGGTGCGTAATTCTGCGGGCTGCGGTAGTGGTTGCGCACAATGAAAAAGCGCAGCATTTCCGCTTCGCGCGGGTTGACCGCGTAATCGGCCTGGCCGGCCGGCGCATCGCCCTGCGCGATGGTCTGGCGTATGGTGCGGAAGTTGCCCAGCGACTTCGACATTTTGTCGGAATCGACCATCAACGGGCCGCAATGCATCCAGATATTGGCCAGCGCGCCCCCAAAAGCGCCTTCGCTTTGCGCGATTTCGTTTTCGTGGTGCGGGAACTTCAGGTCGGGACCGCCGCCGTGGATGTCCAGGGGCAGGCCCAGCAGCGAGCGGCTCATGGCCGAGCACTCGATGTGCCAGCCGGGGCGGCCCAGCCCGTAAGGGGATTCCCACTTGGTGTCTGCGGGCTCTTCGTCCTTGGCGGCCTTCCACAGTACGAAGTCGAGCGGGTCCCGCTTGGCCGACCCCACCGCCACGCGCTCGCCGGCGCGCAGGTCGTCGAGCGCCTTGCCAGACAATTTGCCGTAGCCGGCGAAGCCCCGCACGGCGTAATTGACGTCGCCGTCGTCGGCGCGATAAGCCAGGCCGTTCTGTTCCAGGCGCTTGATGATGTCGAGCATGTCGCCCACGTATTGCGTGGCGCGCGGCTCGCGGTCGGGCGGCTGCACGCCCAGCGCGCGTTCGTCGGCATGCATGGCGGCGATGTAGTATTCGGTGACTTCGCCGATGCGGCGGCCGGTCTCGACGGCGCGCCGGATGATTTTGTCGTCGATGTCGGTGATGTTGCGCACGTAGTCGACCGCCAGCCCGCTGGCGCGCAGCCAGCGCTGCACCACGTCGAAGGCCACCAGCATGCGCGCGTGGCCCAGGTGGCAGTAGTCGTAGACGGTCATGCCGCACACGTACATGCGCACCTCGCCCGGCCGGACAGGCTGGAAAGGTTCTTTGGTACGCGACAACGTGTTGTAGATGTGCAGCATGACGCTTTGGATAGGCTTCGATATGTGGCGGTATAGGCCGCGGGCGGTTCGCGCCGGCGCAAGGCGGGCATCGGCGTGCGCCTGCCCGGGCG
>NZ_JAJMLX010000488.1 GCF_020991325.1 Bordetella petrii
GGCAATGCACAGCACCGCGCCACGCCCCTGCAGGCGATACGTATTCTGCTCACCCGTGGGCCCGGGCAACGCCAGCACGCGCGGCAGCGGTCCGCTGCCCTGCACACCCGGCGGCAAGCCGGCCGGCCGGGTTGCCAGCAGACGGTACAGATACAAGGGCCCGCCCGCCTTGGGGCCGGTGCCCGACAGGCCTTCTCCGCCAAAGGGCTGCACCCCCACGACGGCCCCCACGATGTTGCGGTTGACGTACATATTGCCCGCGTGCACGCGCTGTGTGACATGCCCGATGGTTTCGTCGATGCGGCTGTGCACGCCGAAAGTCAGGCCGTAGCCGGTGGCGTTGATCTGGTCCAGCACACGGTCGAGTTCGTCGCGCCGGTAACGCAGCACGTGCAGCACCGGGCCGAATACCTCGCGCGCCAGTTCGTCGACGCCGCCGATCTCGATCAGGGTGGGCGGCACGAAGGTGCCGTAACGGCACCTGCCATCGGTGTCGACCTGATCCACGCGGCGGCCCGCAGCCCGCATGGCATCGATATGCTTGATGATGTTGCCGCGCGCCTCGGCGTCGATCACCGGCCCCACGTCCGTGGCAAGCTGGTCGGGGTTGCCGACCCGCAGTTCCCGCAAGGCGCCGCGCAGCATATGCAGCACGTGGTCGGCGCTGTCCTCCTGCAGGCACAGCACGCGCAGGGCGGAACAGCGCTGGCCGGCGGAGTCGAATGCGGAGTTCAGTACGTCGAACACCACCTGTTCGGCCAGGGCCGACGAATCGACGATCATGGCGTTCTGGCCACCGGTCTCGGCGATCAGCGGAATGGTGTGGCCGTGGTCGTCCAGGCGGCCGGCCAATGTGCGCGAGATCAGGCGCGCGACATCGGTGGAACCCGTGAACATCACGCCGTCGACGGCCGGGCTGCCCACCAGTTGGGCACCCACGGTTTCACCGCGCCCTGGCAGCAACTGCACGGCGCCGGCGGGCACGCCCGCCTCGCGCAGGATCTGCACCGCCTGGGCGGCGATCAGGCAGGTCTGCTCGGCCGGCTTGGCAATTGCCGCGTTGCCCGCCACCAGCGCGGCCGAGACCTGGCCCGTGAAGATGGCCAGCGGGAAGTTCCACGGGCTGATGCACAGTACGGTGCCCAGGGGCCGATGAGTATCGTTGCCGAACTCCCGCTCGGCCTGGTCGGCGTAATAGCGCAGGAAATCCACGGCCTCGCGCACTTCGGCAATGGCGTTGGGCAAGGATTTTCCGGCCTCGCGCACGATCAGGCCCAGTAGCGGCTGCATGCGGTCTTCCAACAACTGCGCGGCGCGGCGCAGGCACTGGGCGCGCTCGCCCACCGGCGTGGCCTGCCAGATGGGCGCGGCGTTGGC
>NZ_JAJMLX010000489.1 GCF_020991325.1 Bordetella petrii
GCCGGCATGGGCGGCACGCCCAGCTCGCCCGCGGGGCGCCGCTTCCACCACATGACGGCGCCCGCCACGCTCATCAGCACGATGCCCGCGCAGGCGGCCAGCAGCACCAACTGGTTGGCCAGCCCGAATTCCTGCCCCATGTGCACGTTGATGCCCCATTCCAGGGCCTTGCCCAGGGGGCCGTAGTCGGCATAGCTCATGTCCAGCAGGGGCTTGCCGCTGTACTGGTCCAGGTGCACCACGCGTTGGCCCGCCAGGTCGTTGGGATAGGCCGACGCGGTGTATACGCCGGCGGGGCTTTGCGGCAGATTGATGGCATAGCCGGGCGCCAGGCCCAACTGGTTGAAAATGCGCACGGCCTGGTCCAGCCCTATGGCGCCGCCCTGGCCGTGCGTGGGCTCGGACAGGGGCATGCGGGCCTGTTCCAGCGACCAGGTGGTGGGCCCCCGGTGCGCCAGGTGTTCATCGGACATGGGTACCGCTACGCGCACGCCGGCCGGATACCCGAAGTTGCTGCCGTTGGCCCACTGGTTGACCTGCTTGCCCCACACCAGCGACCACGGCATGCCGGTAATGGCCAGGAACAGAATGAACAGCCCCGCCACGGCGCCCGTCACGGCATGCGTGTCGCGCCAGAACACCCGCCGGGCCGGCGTGCCGCGCACGCTGAGCACGCCCTGCTTGCGCCCGCGCGGCCACCACAGATAGATGCCCGTCAGCACCAGCAGGATCGACCAGCCCGCGGCGATCTCGATGGCCCCGTTGGCGATGGGACCGAAGTAGTCCAGGCTGTGCAGCCGGCGGATGGTCCACATCAGCGTGCCGCGTTCCGGCAGCGCGCCCAGCACCTCGCCGTCGTACGGGTTGACGTACACGGCCAGGCTGTCGCCGCTGGCGGGCTTGACCACCGCCAGGGCGGCCGCGTCAGGTGCGGCGGGCGGAACATATTTGGCCAGGGTGCCGGGGTGCGCCTGCAATGCCGCGGCAGTCAGCGCCGAAGGGGCCAGGCCGGGGGCCTTGCCCGGCTGCACGTGCTTCAGGTCGCGGTACCAGGCGTTCTCGATTTCCGTGTGGAACAGATACAGCCCGCCGGTGACGGCCAGCAGGATCATGAAGGGCAATACCAGCAGGCCGGCATAGAAGTGCCAGCGCCATACCGCGCGGTAGACGTCGGCGCGGCGCACGGTATCGGTATCGGGATTGTCGGGCAGGGCGCGGGCCCCGGCCCTGGTGGAAAGTACGGGCATGGAATCTCTCGGTGGAAAAGCACAAGGCCGCGGCCATGGGCAGCGGGCTGGTCGGCACTAACCGAGAGAAGCCGGAGGCGCGCGCGCCCCGAGCGGGGCGCCTGGCGAGGCGTGTCCGGGCGGCAGGG
>NZ_JAJMLX010000049.1 GCF_020991325.1 Bordetella petrii
GCATCCTGGCGCGCGCGGCCTGGCTGCGCGCCCGCTGGTTCACCGCCAGCGGGCGCTGCATGGGGCCCTGGCCGTCCAGGGCCGGCCAGGGGCCCAGCGCGGCCTGGGGCAGCAAGTCCTTGTCGCGCAAGGCGTACAGCGGGCCCTCGTCGGGATGCTGCCGCCGCGACAGCACGGTTTCGTAATAGGCCTGCGCCTGCCGCTGCCCCCCGGCTTCCAGGGCCGGCATGGCCAGCGCGATGTCGGCCCCATCGTCCTCGGCCACGTCCGTGGCGCCGTGATACATCAGGAGCACGCGTTCGCGGTCGGGAAAGAACCACGCCGTGGTCAGCGCCAGCGGCACCTCTTCCAACCCTTCATGATGTTCGCGCTGCACGAAGCAGCGCGCGCGCCAGTCGGGCAATGCGCCCTGCAGGCAGACGCGGTCCGGATGCATATGCCAGATTTCATACTCGGTGCCTGGCGCCAGTTCGGACTGCCGGGGCCACCACTGGTCGGGCGGCGCGGCGTTGAAAAAATGCGGGTCCAGGTTGTCGGGCAGCCCCCGCGATCCGTCCTGCAGCCACTCGGGGCTGTACTCGCCCGCGCGCTGGAAGCGGCAGGGCCACATAGGCGACACCGGACCGAAGCCTGCTGGAACGGCCTGCTGCCCCGGACGCACCATGCGCCCCTGCATGGGCTCGATATTGGGCAGCCGACGGGTGCGCACGCCGTTGATCAGTTCTTCATCCACACCCCGGCCATGCGGGTTGTCGGCATACGACGGGCCGCCGTAGGCGTGGGCCCAGTCCAGCGGCATCGTGTCGAAGGGTTGCGGCTCGGTGGCGCGGCCGTCCAGCCAGTAGCGGTCGCCGAACACCATCAGGCTCTTGCGCAAATCGCCCACCCGCACCTGCACCGCGCAAGTGCCGGGCCGCTGCGATGCGGCGGGATACGCGCAGCCGCTGACCAGGAACTCGGCGCACGGCTTGGGTATGCCCAGATCCAGGATGCCATCGTTGTCCAGGACATCGCCCAGCAGTTGCCACATATCGGCTTCGGGCTGCAGCAGGGGTTGCGGGGCCAGGCTGGCCAGGGCAAACACGCCCAGGCCCAGCCTCTGCCGGCGGCGCAGCCGGTAAGGCCGGCTCATCAGGCTCAGGCGCAGGGGCTTGATTATCTTCATTCCGGATACTGCGGCGGTTATTTGTTCCGCCAGGTGGCGGAGATTTCCGTGGGACTCAGTTCCCTGTCCACCGCCAGGCGCGAAGGATGGTTCACGTCGTAGCGCACATGGATCTGCTTGCCGGGCATGAACGCCGACAGCAGCTCGCGGTCGATATACACCTTCAGGTCGGCGCGCTGCTCGCGGCCGGTGGCGTCGGCATAGCGCAAGCCCAGCTTCATGGGCACGGCAAAGGGTTCGCCGCCCGGCTGGCGATCCAGGGCCAACACCTCCGCCGTGGCCAACTGCCCGGTGGTTGCCAGGCGCTTGGCCAGCGACCGTTCGTCTTCATACGGGCGCGCCGCGTCGCGCACGATCATGGCAACGAAGGCAATGAAGGCCAGCGTGGCCACCGTGCCTATCACCCACCACACCGCATTTCCCATGCTGTCTTGCCACCTTCAGGTGAAAAGATTGACGATGCGCGAGATCACCGCCGCCCCGCCCGTCTTGATCTGCACGCCTATGCCCTTGATCTGCGTGCCCGACCCGCCCAGTTCAAAGCCGTTGTCGCCGTTCTTGAATACCGCCAGGTCCAGCTTCACCGCCGAGAACTGCGAGTTGATGCCGTATATCTGCTGGCGCGCGCCCCAGACATCCAGCGATGCGCCCACCACCATCAGGCGCGCGGGCGTGCCGCGCATGAAATTGCCTGTCCAGAATGCCTGCTTGGCGCCGCTTACCGTCCAGCTGGGGGTATTCACTGTCATGCTGGTGTCGGCATTGACCGTGATAGGGTCGGTGACTTTCTCGGTGAACGACCCGTTGATCGTGTGCGATACCGTGCCGGTGATGGTGGATGTCTGGTCGCCCGTCAGCGTGTGTTCGTGGGCGGCCGTGATGGTCTGCGTGTACTGCCCGCCGCCCGTGATGGTTTGCTTGACATCGCCTTCGACGGTTTCGTCCTGGATGGTTTTGACCAGGCGCTTCTCGCCGTCGTTCAGGGTCTCGTCGAACAGGCCCGTCACCTTGCGGATTTCGCCGGCGGCCAGGATGGTGGTTTGCAGGCCGTTGTCGAAATCCTCTTTCATCAGGCCATCCACCACGTGCATGGTGCGCGCGCCCTTCACTGTGTAGGTTTCCGCGGCCTTCAGGTCGACGGTGCGGTCCTGCTTCACCCACAGGTGATCCGTGCCGTGCACATGGATGTCGCGCGACCCCAGGATGGTGGTGGTGTCGTCCTTGCCGATGGTGGTGGTGCGAAAGCCATCGGTGGTATGGGTTTCATCGTTTTCCACCTCGGTGCACAGTTCGCGTTCGGCATGCAGCCAGATGCGTTCGCTGCCGGGCTTGTCTTCGAACATGAAGGCGTTGGCGGTGCCGGGCGTGCCGTCCTTGCTGCGGCTGAGAAAGCCGCTTTGCGTGGCGTTGCCCGGCAGGTCCCAGGGCGGCATGTTGCTGGCGTTGTACACCCGGCCGATCACGATGGGGCGATCCGGGTGGCCGCCGATGAAGTCGATGATGACCTCGTCATTCACGCGCGGCAACTGAATGCCGCCGAAACCGCCGCCGGCCCAGGGGCTGGACACCCGCACCCAGCACGAGCTGTTCTCGTTCTTCTGGCCGTAGCGGTCCCAGTGGAACTGCACCTTGATGCGGCCGAAGCTGTCCGTCCAGATCTGTTCACCCGTCTTGCCCACCACGCGCGCGGTCTGCGGACCATGCGTGTGGGGAATGGGCGTAACGCGTGGAGCCCGGAATGGCGTGCTGGAAGGCAGCACGGTGAAGCCCACGTCGAAAATGGCGGCATCCAGGCCGCTGGCCTCGCCCGCTTCCTGGATGCGGTAGCTGGCCGACACGATCAGGTATTCGCGGTTCTCGGCCTGGCGGGGATGGTTGCGCAGCGTGTACAGATACCCGGGCGCCATGCCGTGCACATTGCAGGCGCCATTGATCTGTTCCTGCCGGCACTGCAGTTCTTCCAGCCGCACGCGGGTGTAGTGCTCGGCATCGGCGGGGTTGGTGTAGCCGCCCTGCCATTCATACATTTCCAGGTCGCCGTGCTCGTAGTCGCCCGGGTTGTTGCGGCGGGCCTGCAGGTCGGCCGACGGTGTCTGGAAATGATAGTCGGACGTCGCGAAGGCGCCCGGGGTGATCTGCTCGGCGATTTCCCAGCTGGAAATGTATTCCTGCTGCGGCACGCTGACACGGTCCGGCCCATAGTAGGGAATGGTGTCGTAGCCGGGGCAGGTTTCGTGCTGCGTGATATCGTCGGTCAGCACCAGTGTGTGCTGCTCGGTGTCGTGGCGGAACCAGTAGTAGATGCCTTCGTGCTCCATCAGGCGGCTGATGAAGGCGAAGTCGGTTTCCTGGTACTGCACGCAATATTCCCAGTTTCGGTAACTGCCCGCCAGCTTGAACTCCACCGGGAAAGGATAGTCGGCCAGCACTTCGCGGATGACGTCCGGCACGTTCTTGTTCTGGAAGATCTTGCTGTCGGAGGTTTGCGTCAGGTACCACAGCCAGGGGCGCACCGTGGCGCGGTAGCGGTACAGGCGCGATGTGGGCCCTTCCCGGCCGGCCAGCTTGCAGCGGGTGATGTGGCCGGTCAGGTAGCGGATGCCGCCGGCGGCCTCGATGTCCAGGGTCAGCGGCTTGCCCAGCAACTGCTTCATGTCCAGCGAGTGCGACGGCGACACCAGGTCCACTTCCAGCTCGTACAGCTGCGACAGCGCTTCGTGCCCCACCATGCCGCGGAACGCCAGCATTTCCGGCGGCAAGGGCGTGCGGGCGACGACGGTGCGTGGCTGTAGCGAAATGACGTTGTCCATGTCTGCGTTCCGTGGTTCCGTTGCGGCAATCAGGCAGCCGCGTACGGCCCCGCGACGATCCTAGGCAGGCCGGATGACGCCAATACTTCAGTTCATTGGAAACGTAACAGTGCCGCCGGGTAGCGGCGTTACAGAATTTTCGGACACATACAACTATGGCCGCATCATGACAGCGGCCCCGGGGCTCAGCGCCTCGTGCCCGCCGGCGCATGCTCGGCCACCGCCTGCCGCAAGCAGGCCATGGCGGCATCCACCGCGGCGGGCAGAAACGCCTCGCGCCGCCAGTACATGGCCACCGACCCAAAGCCCGACAGGCGCAGCGGCACGATGCGCATGGCGTTCATCTGCGAGAAGCGCAGGGCCGCGCGATGCGAGGCCACGCCGATCATGTCGCTGTTGTTGATGAGGGTGAGGTTGACCGTGACCGAGTTCGATTCCACCGCATCTGCCGGCGCGGACAAGCCCACGGCTTCCAGCGCGGTGTCCAGCGCGTTGCGGATGGGCGTGCCCTTGGGCCACAGAATCCAGCGGTACGCCTGCACATCGGCCCATTGCGGCGCCGTCCTGGCGAACACGGGATGGCGCGGCCGCGCCACCAGGTGCACGGGTTCCAGGTACAGGGCCTCGGACTGCACGGCGGGGTCGTGGTGCTCGGGCGCGTAGCGGCCCACCACGATGTCCAGGTCGCCCTGCGCAAGCTGGGCCAGCAGAAGGTCGGTGGTGCCTTCTACCAGCTTGACGCGCGCCTGCGGCATCCTGTCGAGCAGGCGGATGACCGCCAGCGGCACGGTGTCGGACGCCGAGGCACCCGAGGCTCCGATGACCACGCGCCCGCCGCCGCCTTCGCGCAAGGCCGCCATGTCGCCGCTGGCCCGGTCCAGTTGTGCGTCGATGCGCTGGGCATGGGCGATCATGGCCTCGCCATAGGGCGTGGGCCGCAGGCCGCGCGCGTGGCGCTCGAACAGCGGCAGCCCGATGTCTTCTTCCAGGTCTTTCAGCCACTTCGACAGGCCAGGCTGCGTGGTGTTCAGCATGGCGGCCGAATGGCTGATGTTGCGGGTCTGAGCCAGGCTGAGCAGCATTTTCAGATTGCGCAGCCGCAGGCGGTGGGTCCAGTCCATGAGTCTCCTGCCATATGCTTTTTTATATGGTTAATAAGATTAATTCATTTTTATTGGCATACCTGGCCCATCATAATCGTTAAAACAGAACACATGCCACGGGCGGGCCGCCAGGGCCCACCCTTACGGAGACAACCATGTCCGACGGCTCTATCAACGCCGACGCGCGCGCGGCCTATTACGCCCGCATCGCCAGGAAACACATGGCGCCGCTGTGGGAATCGCTGCACAACCTGGTGCCCCGCCAACCCGCATCGCGCTGCTTGCCCGCCATCTGGAAATACGGCGACGTGCGGGCCGACGTGCTGGAATCCGGTTCGCTGATCAGCGCCGAAGAGGCCGTGCGCCGGGTGCTGATCCTGGAAAATCCCGGCCTGCCCGGGCAAGCCAGCATCACGCAAACCCTGTACGCCGGCCTGCAGCTGATTCTGCCCGGCGAGATCGCCCCCAGCCACCGGCACACGCAGTCGGCGCTGCGCTTCATCGTGGAAGGGCGCGGCGCGTACACCGCCGTGAACGGCGAACGCACCACCATGCACCCCGGCGACTTCATCATCACGCCGTCCTGGACGTGGCACGACCACGGCAACCTGGAAGCCACCGACGGCGGCGAGCCGGTGATCTGGCTGGACGGGCTGGACATTCCGCTGCTGCGCTTCCTGGATGCGGGCTTTGCCGAAAACTATCCAGCCGCCACCCAGCCCGTCAGCCGCCCGGAAGGCGACAGTTCGGCGCGCTTCGGCCACAACATGCTGCCGGTGCGCTACCAGCCCGCCGGCGGTTCCTCGCCCATTTTCAACTACCCCTATGAACGCAGCCGCGACGCGCTGGACCAGTTGTACCGCCACGGCGAACTGGACGCCTGGGACGGCGTGAAGCTGCGCTACGTGAATCCGGCCACCGGCGGGTACCCCATGCCGACCATGGCCACGTTCATGCAGTTCCTGCCCGCGGGCTTCCAGGGCAAGACGTACCGCGGCACCGACTCCACCGTGTACAGCGTGGTGGAAGGCCGCGGCACCGCGCGCATCGGCGACCAGCAATACGAGTTCGGCCCGCGCGATGTGTTCGTGGCGCCGTCGTGGCTGCCCGTGCAGCTGGGCGCGCTGGAAGACGCCATTCTGTTCAGCTATTCCGACCGGCCCGTGCAGGCCGCCCTGGGCCTGTGGCGCGAATCGCGCGAAGGCTGACCCGTTCGTCCACCCTGCCACACCGAAGGTTTATTCATGTCCTATGTCTTTTCTCCCGCCGAGCCCGCCGCCATCCCGGTGGCCGGCAGCCAGGACCGCTATCCCGTACGCCGCGTGTACTGTGTGGGCCGCAACTACGCCGCGCATGCGCGCGAAATGGGCTTCGATCCCGACCGCGAACCGCCGTTCTTTTTCTGCAAGCCGGCCGATGCAGTGATTCCCGCCGGGACCGGCGCCACGCTGGAAATTCCCTACCCGCCCGAGACCGCCAACTACCATTACGAGATCGAGCTGGTGGCGGCCATAGGCAAGGGCGGCGCCAACATCGCCGTGGAGCAGGCGCTGGACCATGTGTGGGGCTATGCCGTGGGCCTGGACATGACTCGCCGCGACCTGCAAATGAAAATGCGCGAGGCCGGCCGCCCGTGGGAACTGGGCAAGGCCTTCGACTACAGCGCGCCGATCTCGCCGCTGCACCGCGCGGACCAGGCGGGCGATATGTCCCGGGCCGGGATCTGGTTGCAAGTCAACGGCCAGGACAAGCAACGCAGCGATACATCCAAACTGATCTGGTCGGTGGCCGAGACCATCGCCTATTTGTCGAAGTACTTCCGCCTGGAGCCGGGCGACCTGATCTACACCGGCACGCCCGAAGGCGTGGGCCCTGTCAAGGCGGGCGACCTGATGGAGGGCGGCGTGGAAGGACTGGATACCTTGAGTGTGCGGGTGGTGTAGACCATGAAGCCGGATACGGAAGTCGTCATCATCGGGGCCGGCGTCGGCGGCCTGGTTCTGGCGCTCAGCCTGCACCAGGCCGGCATCTCCTGCCGTGTATATGAAGCCGTTGCGGAAATCCGTCCGCTGGGCGTGGGCATCAATCTGCTGCCGCACGCCGCGCGTGAGCTCGACGAGCTGGGCCTGCTGCCGGTGCTGGATGCGCTGGGCGTGCATACCCAGGAATCAATTTTCTTTACCCGCCACGGCCAGCTCATCTACAGCGAACCGGCGGGCAAGGCGGCGGGGTACGACTGGCCTCAGTATTCGATTCATCGCGGCGACCTGCAGATGGCGCTGCTGGGCGCCGTGCGCGAACGCCTGGGCGCCGGCAGCGTCGTCACCGGCAGCCGCTGCGTGCGGGTCGAGCAGGATGACGACGGCGTCACCGTGCACCTGGCGCGTGCCACGGGCGAGGCACTGCCACCCGTGCGAGGGGCCGTCGCCGTGGCTTGCGACGGTATTCATTCGGCGATCCGCAAGCAGTTCTATCCCGACGAAGGCGCGCCGCGCTATTCCGGGGTGAACATGTGGCGCGGCGTCACCCGGCACAAACCTTTTCTCAGCGGCGCCAGCATGGTGCGGGCGGGCTGGCTGGCCAGCGGCAAGATGGTCATTTATCCGATACGCGATGCCATCGATGCCGATGGCAACCAGTTGGTGAACTGGGTGGCGGAAATCGAATCGCCCGTGCCGGCCCAGCGCGACTGGAACCGCGCCGGGCGCCTTGAAGACTTCTACCCCGCGTTCGCCGACTGGCAGTTCGACTGGCTGGATGTGGCGGCATTGATCCGCAATGCCGACTCCATACTGGAATACCCGATGGTGGACCAGGACCCGTTGCCTACCTGGACGCGCGGCCGCGTCACCCTGCTGGGCGATGCCGCCCACCCGATGGTGCCGCGCGGTTCCAACGGCGCGGGCCAGGCGGTGATAGACGCGCGCTTCCTGGCGGGCCGGCTGAAGCACCTGGGCGTGGGCTCTGCCGCCCTGCAGGCATACGACCGGGTGCGTGTCGAAGCCACGACGCGCGTGGTGCTGACCAATCGCAGCAACCCGCCCGATGCCATTCTGCGCGAAGTATATGAACGTTCGGGTGACCGTCCCTACCAGAACATCGAAGACGTGATAGGCCGGCAAGAGCTGGAAGCGATTTCCAACCGCTACAAGCAAGTGGCCGGCTTCGACCCCGCCACGTTGAAGGCACGGGCGTCTTTTTTGTAGGGCGGTGTCAGACACACAAGGTGTCTGACACCCTATAAGAAGTGAAGAGGAGACAATCATGAACACCCTGCTGCGCATCCTGGGCGCGCTGGCTTTATCGTTGGCCTGCGCGGCCAGCCAGGCCGCCTGGCCAGAGCGCCCTGTCACGCTGATCGTGCCCTTCACGCCGGGCACGGGCATCGACCTGATCGCGCGCCAACTGGCCGCGCAACTGCCGCAATCGCTGGGCCAGCCCGTGGTGGTGGAAAACCTGGCGGGCGCCAGCGGCAACATCGGTACCGAGAAAGCCGCGCGCGCCCAGCCCGATGGCTACACCTTTCTGGTTACCGTCAACACGCTGGTCATGAACAGCAGCCTGTACAAAGGCAAGCTGAAATTCGACCCATTGAAGGACTTCACGCCCATCGGGCAGACATCATGGGGTTCGCTGCTACTGGTCACGCACCCGTCGAATCCAGCCAGTACCGTGGCGGACGTGGCCAAGGCCGCGCAGGCAGCGCCGGGCAAACTGACCTATGGCACGCCCGGCGTGGGCACGCCGCACCATCTGTCGATGGCGCTGTTCCTGGACCGCATCCAGGCCAGCATGCTGCATGTGCCCTACAAGGGCACGGCCGGTGCCGTGACAGACATGCTGGGCGGGCGGCTGGACTATATGTTCCTGCCGGTGCACGTGGCGCTGCCGCAAGTGCAGGCCGGCAAGCTGAAAGTCATTGCCACCGGCAGCCCCCGGCGGCTGCCCCAGCTTCCCGACGTGCCCACGCTGACGGAAGCAGGCCTGCAAGGCGCCGACGTGGACATGTGGTACGGCGTGCTAGCCCCCAGCGGCACCCCGGCCGAAATCGTCCAGCGCATGAACCGGGACATCAACCTCGTCCTGCAAGACCCTGCCACCGCCAAGGCCTTCGATGCGCAAGGCATGGTGCCGGCCACGTCCACGCCGGCCGGGTTCGGCGAACTGATCGCCAAGGACGCCAAGCGCTGGGACGACATCATTACGCGCACCGGCATCAGCGCCGACTGACTCTCTTTCTTTCACCGCCACCGACCCTTATGCAACTGCACAGCTTCTTCAATAGTTCCACCTCTTACCGCGTGCGCATCGCCCTGGGGCTGAAGGGCCTGCCCTACGACTATGCGCCGGTGAATATCCGCAAGCTGGAGCACCGCGCCGACGGCTATGTGGCGCGCAACCCGTCGGCCAATGTGCCGCTGCTGGAAGACGGCCGGATGGCGCTGGGACAGTCGCTGGCCATCATCGATTACCTGGATGCCATGTATCCCGACCCGCGCCTGATCCCGGACGGCACGGCGCAGCGCGCGCGAGTGCTGGAACTGTCGTGCGCCATCGCCTGCGACATCCACCCGCTGAACAACCTGCGCATCCTGCGCTACCTGCAAGACGTACTGGGTGTAACGGACGAACAGAAGTCGGCCTGGTACCAGCATTGGATCCGCGAGGGCATGGCCACCGTGGAAGCACTGCTGGCGCGGCACGGCGACGGCCCTTACTGCTTTGGTGCGGCGCCCACGCTGGCCGACTGCTGCCTGGTGCCGCAGATTGCCAATGCGCAGCGCATGGGCTGCGACCTGTCGCCCTATCCGCGCGCCATGAACGTGTACGCGCACTGCATCGAACAACCCGCATTCGAGGCCGCGGCACCGCGGCGCCAGCCGGATTTTTCCGGCTAGCTAGCCGGTATATCCCCGG
Organism: Bordetella petrii; assembly: GCF_020991325.1. Lineage (GTDB taxonomy): Bacteria > Pseudomonadota > Gammaproteobacteria > Burkholderiales > Burkholderiaceae_B > Bordetella_A > Bordetella_A petrii_E. Next base: position 9,996 of record NZ_JAJMLX010000049.1, read on the forward strand.
AGGAAGACATGAGTACCGAAACCGAACCCGATCCCGCGTCCGCGCCGCTGCGCAAGTACGACGACCCCGCCTACCGCCCGCTGTGCGCCAACCTGGGGGACGTGCGCCGGCATATCGACTGGCTGGACGACGAGATCGTGCGCCTGATTGCCCAGCGCGCCATGTATGTGAAAGATGCCGCGCGCTTCAAGCGCGATGCATTCCAGGTCAGCGCGCCCGCGCGCCAGGCCGAGGTATTCGCGCGGGCGCGGGCACTGGCCCGCCGCCATGACCAGGGATTCGAGAACCTGGAAGATGTGGTCGAGGCGACATACCGGGCCATGGTGTCGGCCTTCATCGCCAACGAGCAGCACTACTTCAAGAAAATGACACCCACAGGAGACTGAACATGCATGACATCACCCCCCACCGCTGGCGGCGCCAGCTTTTCAGCGCGCTGCTGGTTGTAATGCCCTTGGCCGCCGCGCATGGCGCGGATTGGCCCGCCCAGCCCCTGAAACTGATCGTGCCTTTCGGCGCGGGCTCCAGCCCCGACCAGGTGGCGCGCGTGGTGGGCGAGAAGGCAGGCAGCCTGCTGGGCCAGCCCATCGTGGTAGAGAACAAGCCTGGCGCCAGCGGCAATATCGGCACCTACGCCATCGCCAGCGCCAAGCCCGATGGCTATACCTTCGGCGTGTCCATCACCGGCCCCATGGTGAACAACACCGTGCTGTTCGACAAACTGCCCTACGACCCCTTCAAGGACCTGTCGGCGCTGACGCTGGGCGTGCACCAGCCCAACGTGCTGGTGGTGCCTGCCAAGTCGGGCATACAGGATATCCAGGGCCTGCTCGATGCACTGAAGAAGAATCCGGACCAGTACAACTTTCCCTCGCCCGGGGCCGGCACCGTGTCGCATCTTTCGGTGGAACTGATGTTGCAGCGCATAGGCGCCAAGGCCGTGCATGTGCCCTACCCGTCGTCGCCGGCGGCGCTGACGTCGGTGATCGCCGGCGACACGCAGTTCGCGGCGCTGCCGCCCATTGCCGTGATGCCCATGGTGAAAGACGGTCGCCTGAAGGCGCTGGCGGTCACCTCGTCGAAGCGTTCCGCGCTGCTGCCCGATATTCCCACGCTGGCCGAAGTGGGCGTGCCCGGCATCGAGGGATCGGCCTGGATAGGCTTTGTCGTATCGTCCAAGGTGCCGGCCGATATCCAGAAGAAGCTGTCCGACGCGTTGATCCAGTCATTGCACGACCCGGCCGTGCAGAAGCGGCTGCAAGCACAGTACATGGAGCCAGTGGGCAACAGCCCGGCGGAATTCCGCGCCTATATGGACGACGAGCTCAAGCGCTGGGAACCGCTGATCAAACAATTGGGCATCAAGGCCCAATGACGCAAGCCAAGGAGAAAGCGATGTACGTTACCCAAGCACCCCGCCAGGTTCCGGTGCATGGCGAATACGATGTGGCCGTGCTGGGCGGCGGCCCGGCAGGCCTGCTGGCCGCCGCCAGCGCCGCGCGCAACGGCGCCAGCGTGCTGCTGGTGGAACGTTATGGTTTCCTGGGCGGCATGGGCACGGCCGCCGGCGTATCGAACTTTTGCGGCTTGCACGCCAATGTGCACGGCGATATCCGGCAAGTGGTGCACGGCATGACCGATGAACTGCTGGACCGCATGCGTGCCATGGATGGCCTGAACGACCCGCACCTTATCCTGGGCAAGATCCACGCCCAGGCCTACGACATTTCCGCCTTCAAGTGCGCGGCCGACGGCCTGCTGCGCGACATCGGCGCGCAGATGCTGTTCCATGCGCTGGCCACCGGCGTGACGCTCGGCGACGACGGCGCGGTGCAGGCCTTGCTGCTGGAAACGAAGTCCGGGCCGCGCGCGGTGCGCGCCCGCGTTTTCATCGATTGCTCGGGCGACGCCGACATCGCCCAATGGGCCGGCCTGCCGTTCGAAAAAGGCGATGGCCAGGGCCACATGATGTATCCCACCCTGATGTTCAAGGTGGGCAACGTCGACGGCAAGCGGGCGCGCGAGGCCTGGAAGATCATTCCCCAGTTGATGGACGAAGCCGAGGCCAGCGGCGATTTCAAATTCCCCCGGCGTGGGGCCATTGTCCGGCCGCAGAAACACGATTACGAATGGCGCGTGAACGTCACCCAGTTGAGCAACCCCGACGGCTCGGCCGCCGACGGCACGGACGCGCTGTCGCTATCGGCGGGTGAACTCGAAGGACGGCGCCAGATAGTGGATTACCTGGCGTTCCTGCGCGCGCGGGTGCCCGGCTTTGAACAGGCTTACGTGCTGGACATTGCCCCGCAACTGGGTATACGCGAGACACGGCGCATCGTGGCCGAATACATGGTCAGCCGCGAAGATGTATTGGGCTGCGCCGATTTCCCCGACAGTATCGGCGTGAATGGCTGGCCGCTGGAGATCCACGTGGCGGGCGATGTGCAATGGGTATGGCCGCCCATTCCGGAATCGCGCGGCTACAACCAGCTGCCGCTGCGCATGATCATGCCCAGGCACTCGCCGGGCGCGGCGCGCAATGTGCTGGTGGCGGGCCGCTGCGCCGGCATGACGCACGAAGGCCAGTCGGCCGCGCGGGTCAGCGGCAGTTGCTTCGTCATGGGCGAAGCCGCCGGCACGGTGGCCGCCATGGCGGTAGGTGGCGACACGGCGCCCGGCCAGGTGCCAGTTGCGGACCTGCAAGCACAGTTGCGCCGCCAGGGCGCGTTCCTGGGAGACGAAACATGAGCAGCACTCGCGCGAGCCCGTCGGCCATCGTGGTGGGTGGCGGCATCGGCGGCCTGGCCGCGGCCCTGGCGCTGACACGGCAAGGCATTGCCGTGCAGTTGCTGGAACAAGCCAGCCACATCGGCGAAATCGGCGCCGGCATCCAGCTGGGCCCCAATGCCTTCGCGGCCCTGGACGCGCTGGGCGTGGGCCAGACGGCGCGCGGCCGTGCGGTACTCACCGACCACATCATCATGATGGATGCGGTGGATGCCCGGGAAGTGGTGCGCATCGACACCGGCGCGGCCTTCCGCGCGCGCTTCGGCGGCCCGTATGCGGTCATCCATCGCGCCGACATCCACCTGTCCATCCTGGAAGCCGTGCAACGCGATCCGTTGATCCGCTTCCGCACGTCCACGCAGATCGCCGACGTGCGCCAGGACGGCGCGCAGGTCGAGGTGGTGGACACGCAGGGCGAACGCTACCGGGCCGATGCGGTGATCGGCTGCGACGGCGTCAAGTCGGTGATACGCGAACGCATGGTGGGCGACCCCGCCCGCGTCACCGGCCACGTGGTGTACCGCGCCGTGGTGGAACGCGACAACATGCCCGAAGAACTGCGCATCAATGCCCCGGTGCTGTGGGCGGGCCCGCGCTGCCACCTGGTGCACTACCCCTTGCGCGGCGGCCAGCAGTACAACCTGGTGGTTACTTTCCACAGCCGCGAGCAGGAAGAATGGGGCGTGCGCGATGGCAGCAAGGCAGAGGTGCTGAGCTACTTCCAGGGCGTGCACCCGCGCCCGCACCAGATGCTGGACCGCCCCACGTCCTGGCGGCGCTGGGCCACGGCCGACCGCGAACCGGTGGAACACTGGGGCCAGGGAAGAATCACCCTGCTGGGCGATGCGGCGCATCCCATGACCCAGTACATGGCGCAGGGGGCCTGCATGGCGCTGGAAGACGCCGCCACGCTGGGCGAGGCCGTCAAGTGCCGCGGCGGCGACCTGGAAGCCGCTTTCCGGCTGTATGAATCGGCACGCATCCCGCGCAGCGCGCGCGTGGTGTGGTCAACCCGCGAAATGGGCCGCATCTACCACGCGCAGGGCGTGGAACGGCAGGTACGCAACAGCTTGTGGGCAGGCAAGACGCAAGCGCAGTTCTACGATGCGCTGCAGTGGCTGTATGGGTGGCAGGTGGAAAACTGCCTGGGGCAAAGCTGATCCTGGCAGGCAGCTGATTTCTGTGTCTGCCCCATGGCGCTACCTTGCGCCGTGGCGAGTGCGGGCGCTGCAGGTGTCTGGCACCCTGACGGGAGCCAGACACCCGCCGGCCGCCGCGGGATCAGTTCAGGCTGGCGCCCGACAGCTTGACGATTTCCTGGTACTTGTCTTTTTCGTTCTTCACGAATTTGGCGAAAGCTTCGGCGCTCATGGGCTGGGCTTCCGAACCCATGGCCAGCAGGCGCTGGCGCACGTCGGGCTGGCCCATGGCATCGGCGTAGGCCTTGTTCAGCTTGGCCACCACGTCGGCCGGCACGCCGCCGGTGGTAAACACGCCGAACCAGGTGCCCAGGTCGAAACCCTTGACGCCGGACTCGTCCATGGTGGGCACGTCCGCCAGCAGCGACGAGCGCTTCAGGGTGGTAACCGCCAGGGCCTTGACCTTGCCGTCCTTGATCAGCGGCGCCGAAGCGGCCAGGTTGTCGAACATGAAGTCCGACTGGCCGCCCAGCAGGGCCAACTGCGCGGGCGAGGCGCCCTGGTAGGGCACGTGTACCGCGTCGATGCCGGCGCGCGCTTTCAGCAGCTCGCCCGCCAGGTGGCCGGCGCTGCCATTGCCGCCCGAACCGTAGTTCAGCCGGCCCGGATTCTTCTTGGCGTAGTCGATCAGGTCGGCCACCGAATTGATGTTGTTCTTCTGGGCGAATTCGACGTTCATGACCAGCACATTGGGCACGGCCGCCACGATGGTGACGGGCTCGAAGTCCTTGATGGGGTCGTACGGCAGGTTGGCGAACAGCCAGGGGTTGATGGCGTGCGTGGCTACCGCGCCCATGCCCAGCGTGTAGCCGTCGGGCGCCGCCTTGGCCACCAGATCGGCGCCGATATTGCCGCCGGCACCCGAACGGTTCTCGACGATGATGGGCTGACCCAGCGACTCGCGCACCTTTTCGGCCAGCAGGCGGGCGGTGGAATCCAGCGGGCCGCCGGGCGGGTAAGGCACCACGAAACGCAGCGGCTTGGTGGGAAAATCGGCGGCCTGGGCGGCGGCGGGCGCCACCCAGCCCAGCGTGGCGGCCACCGCCACGGCGCCGCGCAGCAGGGCGCGGCGGGTGGAAGAAATGGGGAAAAACTGCGAATTGCGCATTGTTGTGGTCTCCGATATTGGCTTCTGTGCGGCCCGTAGCATACTCCAGCACGCCGGAACGACCGTTCCGAACAGCGGCCGGTATGCCTCCCAGCTCTGCCGATGGGGCTGGATCGCTCCGGGCTTTCTCGCGCTGGCGCACGAGCCAGCAAAAACAAACTTCACTTTGAAATAATTAGTAGCATAACTTAATATCTTGCAGGCATGATGATGGCGCACTGAAAGGTAAGGTGCAAAAACGCTTCCCTATCGGCCTTTATGAATATTCTGTACACCAATTTCCACGCCGGCCCCGACATCGGCGGGCACACCGTTTACGTGTCGCGCCTGGCCACCGGCCTGGCCAAGCGGTTCCGCATCGGGGTGGCCGCGCCCGCCACCAGTGCGCTATACGCGCTGGCCGAGCGCATGCCCAATGTCACGGCACACGCCCAGGACTACCCTTCCCGCATCCACAAACTGCCTGCGGCGCTGCGCAGCATGCGCGCGCTGCTGAAGGCCGGGCGCTACGACGTGGTGCACGTGAACGGCTCGGCCGACCACAGGCTGGTCACCCTGGCGCGCGCCCTGAGCCGGAACAAGCCGCGCATCGTCTTCACCAAACACAACAACATTCCTATTTCGCGCGGCAGCGCCAGGCTGCGCGCCAGCCTGGGCACCGATCATGTCATTGCCGTGTGCAGGCATGTCGAGCAGCAGGTGCGCGCCAGCCCCTACGGCCGCTGCGGCGTCACCACGGTGTTCAACGGCGTGGACACGGCTTACTTCACGCCCCTGGGCGATGCTGAGGCGGCCGCGCAGCGGCAGGCGCTGCTGGGCGAACGCGCCCGGGGCAGGATCGTGCTGGGCAGCAACGCGGGCACGGCCTCGTACAAGTCGTGGCTGGACATCGTGCGCGCCGTGGCCCTGCTGCCGGCCGAGTTGGCAGACCGTTTCCATATCGCCATCGCGGGCGAGAAGTTCAGCGCGTCGCAACAGGCCGAACTGGACGCGCTGGACATGAATGGCCGCCTGACGCACGTGGGCTCGCTCAAGGATGTGCGGCCGTTTATCTCCACCATCGACGTGGGGTTCGTGCTGTCCACCCGGGTAGAGACCATTTCGTTCGCGTGCCGGGAAATGATGTCCATGGGCAAGCCGGTAATCGTGACCGACTATGCGGGACTGCCGGAAAACATCGACGCCGGCCGCGACGGCTGGGTGGTGCCGCCGGCGGACCCCCAGGCGTTGTCGGAACTGCTGCGCGCGATTGCTCAGGGCGGGCACGACCTGCGCCAGATGGGCCAGGCCGCGCGCGACAAGAGCCAGGCCTCGTTCGGGCTGGAACCTTTCCTGGAAGGAACGGCCAATGTGTACCGCGCGGTAACGGCGCAGGCGGCGTAGACACGGCGCGCTTCGGTGTCTGGCTCCCTGACGGGAGCAGGACGCCTGGCAGTGCCGGCGCAAACTCGCCGCGGCGGCTACGGTAGTGCAATGGTGTCTGGCTCCCGCCAGGGTGCCAGACACCGCCCGCGTCAGTGCAGGATCTGGCTCAGGAACAGCTTGGTGCGCTCGTTCTGCGGGTTGTCGAAGAACTCGTCCGGACTGTTCTGTTCGATGATCTCGCCGCGGTCCATGAAAATGACGCGGTTGGCCACCTTGCGCGCGAAGCCCATTTCGTGCGTGACGCACAGCATGGTCATGCCGCTTTCCTGGGCCAGCGTCACCATCACGTCCAGCACTTCCTTCACCATTTCCGGGTCCAGCGCCGACGTGGGCTCGTCGAACAGCATGATCTTCGGGCTCATGCACAACGACCGCGCGATGGCCACGCGCTGCTGCTGACCGCCCGACAACTGGCCGGGATACTTGTTGGCCTGCTCGGGAATGCGCACGCGTTCCAGGTACTTCATGGCGGCAGCCTCGGCCTCGGCGCGCGGCTTCTTCAGCACCCAGGTGGGCCCCAGCGTCAGGTTCTCCAGCACCGTCAGGTGCGGGAAAAGATTGAAATGCTGGAACACCATGCCGACATCGCGGCGGATGGTCTCGATCTGCTTCAGGTCGTTGGTCAGCTCGGTGCCATCGACAATGATCTGGCCCTGCTGGTGCTCTTCCAGGCGGTTGATGCAGCGGATCATGGTCGACTTGCCCGACCCCGACGGGCCGCACACCACGATGCGCTCGCCGGGCGCCACGTCCAGGTTGATGTTGCGCAGCACGTGGAACTGCCCGTACCACTTGTTCACGTTCTGCATGCGGATGATGGCATCGCTCATGCCTGTACTCCCATAAGGTTCGCCCGCCCGGCCCGCCAGAGGCGGGGCCGGGCCCGGCAACTATCGTTGGTGTCCGGTTGCCAGGCGCTTTTCCAGGCGCTGGCTGTATTTCGACATCGAAAAGCAGAACACGAAGTAGATCAGCGAAATGAAGACATAGGCCTCGACCCCGAAGCCGCGCCAGGCGGCGTCCGACAACGCGGCCTTGGCAGCCAGCGTCAGGTCGAAAATGCCGATGATCACCACCAGCGACGTGTCCTTGAACAAGGCGATGAAAATGCTGACCAGCGGCGGGATCACAATGCGCAGCGCCTGCGGCAAGATGATCTTGCGCATCTGCTGCCAGTAGTTCAGGCCCAGCGAATCGGCGCCTTCATACTGCCCCTTGGGAATGGCCTGCAGGCCGCCCCGCACGGTTTCGGCGATATAGGCCGCGGCGAACATGATGATGGCGATCTGCGCGCGCAGCAGCTTGTCGATGGTGAAACCCACCGGCAGGAACAGCGGCAGCATCACCGACGACATGAACAGCAGGCTGATCAGCGGCACGCCCCGGATCAGCTCGATGTACACCACGCACAGCGCCTTGATGGCGGGCATTTTCGATTTACGGCCCAGCGCCAGCAGCACCCCCAGCGGAAATGCGAAGGCAATGCCGAACGTCGACAGGATCAGCGTCAGCGGCAGGCCGCCCCATTGCGAATTCTCGACATAGGCCAGGCCCAGTATGCCGCCCCACATCAGCACCGCCACGGCGGTCAGGCCCGCTACCCAGATCAGGGCCAGCTTCATGTTCCAGAAACGGCGCAGGCCGCTGCACACGATGACCGCCAGCAGGATGACCGTGGCGATCAAAGGCCGCCATTGCTCATCGTAAGGGTAGGTGCCGAACAGGATCAGGCGATGCTTCTCGGCGATGAAGGCCCAGCAGGCGCCGGCCGCCTTGCGGCATTCCTGGGCGGTGGCCGACGTGAAGTCGGCCTGCAGGAAGGCCCAGTCCAGCAACGCGGGCACCGCCATGATCAGCAGCCAGGCCACCAGCACCGTGGCCAGGATGCTCAGCGGCGACGAAAACAGGCGCTCTTTCAGCCAGGGCCAAACGCCGACCTGGCTGCGCGGCGGAGGCAGGCCTTCGCTGGGGATAGGCGTAGTCGTGCTCATATCAACGCTCCACCAGCGCGATGCGCTTGTTGTACCAGTTCATGAATACGGAAATCGACAGGCTGACGGTCAGGTAGGCCGCCATGATGATCAGGATGCCCTCGATGGCCTGGCCTGTCTGGTTCATGGTGGTATTGACCACCGATACGATGTCGGGGTAGCCGATGGCCACGGCCAGCGAACTGTTCTTGGTCAGGTTCAGGTACTGGCTGGTCATGGGGGGAATGATCACCCGCAGCGCCTGCGGCAGCACCACCAGGCGCAGGATGCGCGAGCGGCGCAGGCCCAGCGAGCCGGCCGCCTCCCACTGCCCCTGGTTCACGGCCTGGATGCCGGAACGCACCACCTCGGCGATGAAGGCCGAGGTGTAGATCACCAGGCCGGCCAACAAGGCGGCGAACTCCGGCGACAGCGTCAGGCCGCCGCTGAAGTTGAAACCCTTGAGCACGGGCATGTCCAGCGCCAGCGAGGCGCCGCCCGCCAGCCAGCCCAGGATGGGCAGGCCGATGAACAGGCCCAGCGCCACCCGGCCCAGCGGAAACACCCGGCCCGTGGTTTCCTGGCGCTTCTTGCCCCAGTGCGCAGCCACGATGGTGCCGATGATGGCCAGCGCCAGGCCGCCCAGGATCCAGTCCAGCGAGTTCCCTTCCAGGCTGGGCACCTTCAGGCCCCGGTTGGAAATGAAGACGCCAGGCATGGGGTTGGCCGCCTGCCGGGGGCTGGGCATGTTCTCGGTGATGAGCGCGTACCAGAAGAACAGCTGCAGCAGCAGCGGCACGTTGCGCATGACCTCGACGTACACCGAGCACACCTTGGCCATCAGCCAGTTCTTGGACAGCCGGCCCACGCCGATCAGGGTGCCCAGGATGGTGGCCAGGATGATGCCCAGCACCGCGGCGCGCAGCGTGTTCAGGATGCCGATGAAGATGGCGCGGCCGTAGGTATCGGCCGGCGAATACTGGATGGGCATTTCGCCGATGGCGAAGCCGGCCTCGCGCCCCAGGAAGTCGAAGCCGGTGGAAATATTGCGTACTGCCAGATTGTGCAGCGTGTTTGAAACCAGGAACCACACGGCCAGTGCGACCACGGCCAGCGCGACGACCTGATATACCACGGCGCGCACGCCGGGATCGTTCCAGCTGAGGCGCCGCTTGGGCGCCGCCACCGGGACTGATTGCTTGCTTGTCGTCATGGGATGAATCTACAGAAGTCGGATAGGAATGGCCGGATGATCCAGCCACCTTTGCTCCTGCCGCCCGCGCAGGGCGGGCACGGCAAGGCGGGGAAGCCCGCCTTGCCCGGCAGCGGCGCTTAGCGCACCGGCCAGCCGTACATCAAACCACCGTCCTTGTATGAGGCATTCAGGCCGCGCTCGAGCTTCATGGCGCTGTCTTTGCCCAGCGTCCGCTCGAAGCTTTCACCGTAGTTGCCCACTTGCTTGATGATGTTGTAGGCCCACTTGTCGTCCACGCCCAGGTTCTTGCCCATGCCCGGCGTCACGCCCAGGATGCGCTGGATGTTGGGGTTGGAAGCCTTGGCCATTTCGTCCACGTTCTTCGACGTAATGCCGTATTCCTCGGCCTCGAGCATGGCGTTGAGCGTCCAGCGCACGACGTTGAACCACTGTTCATCGCCCTGGCGCACCATGGGGCCCAGCGGTTCTTTCGAGAAATCTTCCGGCAGGATGACGAAATTGTCGGGGTTCTCGAGCGTGGTGCGCGTCGAGGCCAACTGCGACTTGTCGGTGGTGAAGGCGTCGCAGCGCCCGGCCGAGAAGGCGCGGATGATTTCGTCGTATTTGTCGATCACCACCGGCTTGAATTCGATTTTCTGGCCACGGAACCAGTCGGCCAGATTCAATTCGGTGGTGGTGCCCGGCTGCACGCAGATGGTGGCGCCGTTCAGTTCCTTGGCGCTCTTCAGGCCCAGTTCTTTGGATACCATCACGCCCTGGCTGTCGTAATAGTTGACGCCGGCACCGATCAGGCCCAGGGTGGTGTCGCGGGTCAGGGTCTGGGTGGTGTTGCGGGTCAGCACATCGACTTCGCCCGACTGCAGCGCGGTAAAGCGTTGCTGGGTGTTCAGCGGCGTCACCTTGAACTTGGTGGCGTCATTGAACATGGTGGCGGCAATGGCGCGGCACATGTCCACGTCGATGCCTTGCCACTGTCCCTTGCTGTCCGCGATAGAGAACCCGGGAATACCGGTAGACACGCCGCACTGGACAAAGCCTTTCTTCTTGACGCTGTCGAAGGTGGCGCCAGCGTGTGCCGCCGAAGACGCTGCGAAGAGTGCGGCGGCAACGGCGGCTAATTTCAGTGCTTTCATTTTTGATCTCCTGTGGGAAGTCTCGGATGCAATGGGCTGCTGCATCAGGCATCGCCGGGATGGTAGCGGCTGGGGATATTCGGGGACATGGGGGAAATCCCTTGACGCATTAACGGAAAAAAAGGGACGGAAAATTTTGGAACCATCCCGCGGATCGCCCCGGAGTACTATTGCTGCTTCATTCCTACCAGCCGCCATGATCGAATTTCAGCACGTCTTCAAATCGTATGGGCGCGGCCGCAATATCCTGGCCGACATCAACTTCCGGGTCAGTCCCGGCGAGTTCATCTTTGTGTCAGGCGCCTCGGGCGCGGGCAAGTCAACCCTGCTGAAACTGATAGGCGGGCTGGAACCTCCCAGCCGCGGTTCGATCCAGGTCAACGGGCAACGGCTGGACAAGCTGCCATCGCGCGCCAGACCCTACCTGCGGCGCGCCGTGGGCGTCATCCTGCAGGACACGCACCTGCTGTTCGACCGCAGCGCCCTGCAGAACGTGCTGCTGCCGCTGGCCGTTACCGGCCAGGCCCCCGCGTCGGCCAGCGGCCGGGCGCGCGCCGCGCTGGACAAAGTGGGCCTGAACGGCAAGGAAGACATGAACCCCATTGAATTGTCCGGCGGCGAACAACAGCGCCTGGCCATTGCGCGCGCCATCGTCAACCGGCCCGCCATCCTGATTGCCGACGAACCCACGGCCAACCTGGACCACGACACGGCGCAACGCATCCTGAATGTGTTCCGGGATTTCAACCGCGTGGGCGTCACCACGCTGATTGCTTCGCACGACGAAGCCCTGATGGCGCAATACGCCACGCGCACGCTGCGGCTCGAGCCCGGCAAGTTCCACGATTCGGGAGCCTCCGCATGAGATCCTGGCTGCGGCAGCATCACTACGCCCTGACAGTCACTCTGCGCCGCCTGGCGGCGCAGCCCTTTTCATCGCTGGCCAATTTGCTGGTCATGGCGCTGGCGCTGGCCCTGCCGCTGCTGGGCGCCGCGATCCTGGTGTCGGCCCAGCCCGTGGCGCGCCAGGTATCGGTCACCCCGGAAGTCACGCTGTTCCTGCAGACGACGGCGCCCGAAGGCGCCGCGGCGGCCATCGCGCAACGCATCCGCGACGAATACGCCGGCCAGGTTCAGGCCGTGCGGGTGGTGCCGCGCGATGAAGCGCTGGCGTCGCTGCGCAACGATCCCACCTGGGACGAAGCCCTGGCCGTGCTGCCCGGCAACCCCCTGCCCGACGCGGTGGTCACATCCCTGACCGAAGGCGAGCAACTGGCCGAACGCGCCGACAAATTGGCCCAGGCCTGGCAACAATGGGAACACGTGGACCTGGTCCAGCTGGATAGCGCCTGGGTGCAGCGGCTGGAGGCCATTCTGCGCTTTGCGCGCGTGGGGCTGATCTTCCTGGCCGCCTGCGTGGCGGCAGTGGTGCTGGCCACCGTATTCAACACCGTGCGCATGCAGGCCATGCTGCAGCGGGAAGAAATCGCGGTGGCGCGCCTGGTGGGCGCCACCGAATCGTTCGTGCGCCGGCCCTTCCTGTACCTGGGCGCGCTGTCGGGCGCACTGGCGGCGCTGCTGGCCATCGCGGCGTCGGCGGCGG
>NZ_JAJMLX010000490.1 GCF_020991325.1 Bordetella petrii
GCGCCTTGTAGCCGTAGGCGTACTGCGCATACAAGGTGACCTGCTCGCGTGCTTTCCAGGTGCCCAGCAGGCGCGGCTGCCTGACCAATATCCTGAACCCCAAGATCGGGGTGTTCTACGTGACCTTCCTGCCGCAGTTCATTCCGTCCGGCGTCAGCGTAGTGGGCTTCAGCATGCTGCTGGCGGGCCTGCACGCCTTGATGGGCGTGCTGTGGTTCGCCGTGCTGGTGGCCGCTACGCGGCCGCTGGCCCGCTGGCTGCAGCGCCCCGCCGTACTACGCGGCCTGGACGGGCTGACGGGCGCGGTGTTCATGGCCTTTGGCGCCAGGCTGGCGCTGGAACGGCGCTAGTGTGCCGTCGCATAGATGCGTCGACACACTAAGCGTACACCCCGACCGCGTGGCGCGCCACGTAGTGCCCTTCTCCCACCGGCACCAGAGGCGCGATCACGGGTTCGTCGCCCACTTTGCGCACCGGGCTGGGGATCTCATCCACCAGCAGGGAACGCGCGCGATGGCGGCGTTGCGGATCGGCGATGGGCACCGCATCCATCAGCTTGCGCGTATACGGATGCTGCGGGTTCTCGAAAATAGCCCGGCGCGGGCCGATTTCCACGATCTGGCCCAGGTACATCACGGCCACGCGATGGCTGACGCGTTCGACCACCGCCATGTCGTGCGAAATGAACAATAGCGACACGCCCAGTTCGCGCTGCAGGTCCAGCAGCAGATTGACGATCTGCGCCTGGATGGACACATCCAGCGCCGAGACCGATTCGTCGGCCACAATGACCTTGGGGTTCAGGGCCAGCGCGCGCGCAATGCAGATGCGCTGGCGCTGCCCGCCCGAGAACTCGTGCGGATAGCGGCCGATCATGTCGGGCAGCAGGCCGCACTTGTCCATCAGCCAGCGCACCCGCTCTTGCGCGGCGCGCCCCTTGGCCACGCCGTGGATCAGCAGCGGTTCCATGATGGAATAGCCTACCGTCATGCGCGGGTCCAGCGACGCGAAGGGGTCCTGGAAAATGAACTGGATATGGCGGCGCAATGACTGCATGGCCGCGCCGCGCAGCGAGCCGATATCGTGCCCGTCGAATTCGATGCGGCCGCCCTGGCTCTTGACCAGTTGCAGCAGCGAACGGCCCGTGGTGGTCTTGCCGCAGCCCGATTCGCCCACCAGGGACAGGGTTTCACCCGGATACAGGTCGAAGCTGACCTTCTCGACCGCGTGCACGCGCTTGTCGACGCGGCCCAGCACGCCGCCGGCGATGTCGAAGCGGGTGATCAGGTCTTGTACGCGCAATACCGGCCCGTGCTCGCGCCGTACCGTGCTGGCGGGCGGCGCGGGCGCGGCGGCGTCTTGC
>NZ_JAJMLX010000491.1 GCF_020991325.1 Bordetella petrii
GGCGCTGGCCCCGCAACTGCTCACCGTGGCCGCCGACCTGGCCAACAGCCAGGCCCTGCAGGCGCAGGCCGACCGCTTGCTGGCCGACGGCCCCATCGACGTGCTGATCAACAATGCCGCCATCTATCCCTCGCGCCCCTTCGAGGAATATAGCGACGAGGAACTGGCGCGCGTGCACCGCGTGAACGTGGGCGCAGCGGTGCAGCTGACGCGGGCCGTGCTGCCCGCGATGCGCGCGCAGCAATGGGGCCGCATCATCAATATCACGTCGATCACACTGTCGGGCGGGTGGGAAAACCTGCAGCCTTATGTGCAGTCCAAGGGCGCCATGCTGGGCAACACGCGCGCCTTCGCCCGCGAATTCGGCAAATGGGGCATCACGGTGAACGCCATTTCCCCCGGCGCCTTCCCCACCGATGCCGAGAAGATCCACCCCGACCCCGAAGGCTACAGCCGCATGGTGCTGGAACGCCAGTCGGTGAAGCGGCGCGGTCATCCCCAGGATATTGCCTCGGCCATCGTGTTCCTGGCCTCGGACGAGGCCGGATTCATCTCGGGCCAGAACCTGGCCGTGGATGGCGGCTGGATCATGCACTGAAGGTTTACACGGCCATATCAATCAAGGAATAAGCATGGGAATCCTGTCCGGGTACAAGGTACTCGACTGCTCCATCGCCATGGCGGGCCCGTTCGCGGCCCAGCGGCTGGGCGACCTGGGGGCCGACGTCATCAAGATCGAACCCATCACCGGCGAGTGGCAGCGCCACGCGCCGGCCGGCGGGCTGAAAGGCAATCGCGTCAATGTGTCGTTCTTGTCGCTGAACCGGAACAAGCGTTCACTGGCGGTAGACCTGAAAAGCCCCGGCGGCCAGGCCATCCTGCGCGAACTGGCATCGCAGGCCGATGTGTTCATCCAGAACTACCGGCCCGGGGTGGCGCAGCGCCTGGGCGTGGACTACGCGACGCTGTCGGCGCTGAACCCGCGCCTGGTGTACGCCAGCATCTCGGGCTACGGCGAAGACGGCCCCTATGCCCAGCGGCCCGGGCAAGACTTGCTGCTGCAGGCCATGTCCGGCGCCATGCTGTCCACCGGGCGCGAAGGCGAGCCGCCGCGCGCCGCCGGACAATACCTGGTGGATGCCGTCACCGCCTACTGCGCTTTTGAAGGAGTGCTGGCCGCCCTGCTGCATCGCGAGCGCAGCGGCGAAGGCCAGAAGGTGGAAGTGAACATGCTGGACGCCATCACCACGCTGCAAATGCAGGAACTGTCGGTGTACACCGTGGGGGGCAAGCCGCAGGTGCGCAGCGCCGAACCGCATGCGCACGTTTATATCCGGTCGCCTTACGGGGTGT
>NZ_JAJMLX010000492.1 GCF_020991325.1 Bordetella petrii
GGGGCCGCGCGCCTGGCGCGCAGCCAGAGCGCGCGCCGGGCGTCGGCGCGTATGACTTCGATCAGCAGGTCGCCATGCGTGGCGCTGTCGCCGCGCCGGGGGATGCGGCCCAGCTGGCCGCCCAGCCAGCCGCCGACGCTGTCGTATTCATCGTCGGGCAGGTTGGTGGCGAACGCTTCGTTGAAGTGGCTGATTTCAGTGCTGGCCATCAGCCGCCACTGGTTCTCGCCTTCGGGGAAGATGCTTTGTTCGTCGTCGTCGTCGAACTCGTCTTCGATGTCGCCGACGATCTGCTCCAGCACGTCTTCCATGGTGACCAGGCCGGAAATGCCGCCGTGCTCGTCGATGACGATGGCCTGGTGGTTATGGCTGGCGCGGAAGTCGCGCAGCAGCACATTCAGGCGCTTGGCTTCGGGAATGAATACCGCCGGGCGGATCAGCGAACGCAATTCCACGCCGGGTTCCAGCATGCCGCGCAGCAGGTCTTTGGCCAGCAGGATGCCGATGATGTTGTCGCGGTCGTCTTCGTATACCGGGAAACGCGAGTGCGCGGTTTCGATGATGAAGGCCAACTGCTGGGGCAGGGGCTGCGCAACGTCGAGCAGGTCCATGCGCGAGCGCGGCACCATGATGTCGGCCACGGTGCGCTCGGACATGGCCAGCGCGCCTTTGATCATGCCGTAGGATTCGACGTCGAGCAGGTTTCGGTCGTGCGCCGCGTCCAGGACGGCCTTGATGCCTTCGCGGTCTTCGGGCTCGCGCCGTACCAGCGACAGCATGCGGTCTAGCAGGGATTTGGTGGGTTTGTGGGAGCGCGCGGCGTTCGCGTCGTTGGCAGGGTAAGGGTCAGACATCGTCCGGGAGGACAAGTTATGGAAGAGTCAGCATAACCGAATATTGGCGCCCAATTGTTACCGCGGCCGTGCCCAGGCCCTGCCTGCCGGGACTCAGGCGTAGGGGTCGGCGATACGCATGCCGGCCAGGATGGCGGTTTCCAGGGCTTCCATGCGCCGCGCATCGCGCGTCTTGATGTGGTCGTAGCCCAGCGCGTGCAGCACGCCGTGCACCGTCAGGTGGGCGGCATGGTGCAGCAGGGTCTTGCCCTGTTCGCGGGCCTCGCGCTTGAGCACCGGCATGCAGATGACGATGTCTCCGCGGGCGGTGCCCAGGGGGTCGGTGCCATATTCGAACGTCAGCACATTGGTGGCGTAGTCGCGCTCGCGGTAGGCGCGGTTCAGCTTGCGGCCTTCGGCCTGCCCCACCAGGCGCAGGCTGAATTTCGTCATGTCGGTCACCGGCCTGACCGACGCGCTGACCCAGTCCATTACCGGACTGGGCCTGTCGCCG
>NZ_JAJMLX010000493.1 GCF_020991325.1 Bordetella petrii
CCTGGCGCAACTGCTCGCGCAGCGCCGCCAGTTCGGTGTCCGCCGGCACGGTCGGGGCGTGGGGCACCGCGCGCCACGCGGGCTGCTCGGCCTGCTGTTGCTGTATGTCTTCGGGAATGACCAGTACCACCGGCCCCGGCGTGCCACTGGTGGCAATGCGTATGGCCTTGAATGCGGCCTCGGCCAACTGGGCGGGGTCGGTGGGTTCGAACACCCATTTGGCGATATCGCCGAACATCTTCTGGCAGTCGATCTCCTGGAACGCCTCGCGGCGCAGGTCGCGCTTGGGAATCTGGCCCACCACCACGATCAGCGGCACGGCGTCCTGCTGGGCGGTGTGGATGGCGATGGCGGCATTGCTGACACCCGGGCCGCGGCTTACCATCACCACGCCAGGCCGGCCCGTCAGGCGTCCATCGGCCACGGCCATGTAGCCGGCGCCGCCTTCGTGGCGACACACCACGGTATCGATGTCGGGAAAATCGGCCAATGCGTCCAGAATGCCCAGGTAGCTTTCGCCGGGCACCAGGAAAACGCGGTCCATGCCATGGGCCTGGAATTGCTTGAGCAGGGCGTGCGCCGAGGTGTTTTTCATGCGTGGAATGTGATGCAGAGGTGGGCCGCTGGCGGCGGCGGGGCGGGGTTCCATGGCGCCATTCTGTTAGGCTGCGGCGTGTGCATCAATGATGCGGCGTCTATATCAGCTATGCGGGCCGGGCATGGGCGGCCCGCGCTTCTGTACCCGGAGGGCATGGTCCATGGACCTGAAACGCCTGGAGTATTTCCTGTCGGTGGCCGAGCACGGCAGTTTTTCGCGTGCCGCCAGTGTCATCGGTGTGGCCCAGCCCGCGCTGGGCCGGCAAGTGCAGCGCCTGGAAGAGGCCTGCGGCACCAGGCTGTTCTACCGCCACGGGCGCGGTGTTTCCCTGACTCGCGAGGGAGAAGTCTATGCCCAGCGTGTACGGCCGCTATTGCAGCAGTTGGCCGCGGCATCGGCCGACCTGGCCGAGGGCGCGGCGCCCCTGGCCGGCGTGGTCACCGTGGGCCTGACCCCGACGGTGATGTCCCTGATCGGCCTGCCGCTGCTGCAACGCATGCGCGCCATCGCGCCGGGGGTGAAGGTCAACTTCCTGACAGGCTATAGCGGCTATGTGCACGAATGGCTGGTCGACGGGCGCCTGGACGTGGCCATCTTGCACGACGCCCGCCGGTCCCGGCACATCGCCGTCGATTACCTGGCCAGCGCGCGCCTGTTCCTGGTGTCGCACCCGGAACGCGCCCGCGAGGCGCGCCTGCTGGGCCGTGCCAGCGTGCCCGTGAGCCGTCTGGCCGGGCTGCCGATGGC
>NZ_JAJMLX010000494.1 GCF_020991325.1 Bordetella petrii
GCACGGGCCGCCTCCGCGCCCGCGGCGCCGGCGGACGGACCATTGCCCATTCCCCCTTGGACGCGAACCCCGGGCGAACCCACCGGCACGCATCCTTACGGGCAGCCTTCCGCGTTCGAGAAGGGCGTGGTGCGGCACCTGCGCCCGACCGACAAGCAGTACATCTCGTCATCCACCCGCACGCCCTTGCAGGAACTGGACGGCATCATCACGCCCAATGGCCTGTTCTACGAACGCCACCATGGCGGCGTGCCGGCGATCGACCCGGCGCAGCACCGGCTGGCGGTGCATGGGCTGGTGGACAGGCCGCTGCTGTTCACCATGGAAGACCTGCGCCGGTTTCCGTCCGAGTCCCACATCTATTTCCTGGAGTGTTCGGGCAACCCGGGATACAGCGTGTACGGTAAGACAGCCGCCGAAGCCAACGGCCTGGTGAGCTGTGCCGAATGGACGGGGGTGCCCCTGCGCACCGTACTGGCCGAGGCCGGCCTGAGGCCCGATGCCCGCTGGCTGGTTGCCGAAGGCGCGGATGCGGCCGCCATGACGCGCAGCATTCCCATTGAAAAATGCCTGGAAGACGCCTTGCTGGTGTATAGCCAGAACGGCGAGCGCCTGCGCCCCGAGCAGGGCTATCCCGTGCGCCTGCTGCTGCCGGGCTTCGAAGGCAACATGAGCATCAAGTGGCTGCGCCGCCTGCATGTAACGGACACGCCCGTGTACTCGCGCGAAGAGACCTCCAAGTACACCGACCTGATGCCCGACGGCAGCGCGCGACGTTTTTCGTTCTACATGGAAGCCAAGTCGATCATTACCGCGCCGTCGGGCAGGCAGCGCCTGGCGCAGCGGGGGTTCCACGAAATACGCGGCATCGCCTGGAGCGGCAGGGGCCGCATCGAACGGGTGGAAGTCTCGGTGGACGACGGTGCGACCTGGCATCAGGCCGAATTGCAGGCCCCGGTGCTGTCGCGCGCCATTACGCGCTTCCGGTTTCCCTGGGCCTGGAACGGCGAAGCCACGGTCATACAAAGCCGCGCCACGGATGAAACAGGTTATGTGCAGCCCACGCTCGAGGCCTTGACAGCCGTGCGCGGAGTCAATGGCACATATCACAATAACGCCATCACGCCCTGGCGCGTGGCGGCCACCGGAGAGATCAGCAATGCGCGTATCCAGGCATCCTGATCATTGCCGCAAGCCGTCCATGCTCCAATGGCTGGCCGGCATGGCTTTGCCCCTGTCCCTGGCGGCGGCTGCCTTCGCCGGGCAGCCGCCCGGCCCGGGCCATTACGGCATCGGCACGCCGCTGGACCCGGCCCGCCTGGCGCCCTGGGATA
>NZ_JAJMLX010000495.1 GCF_020991325.1 Bordetella petrii
GGCCAGCCGCGCGGCCAGTGCATCGACTTCGGCGCGCAGTTGGTAGAACTCGGCCACCAGTTGCGGGTCCAGCGGCGCCACCTGCAGGGTGCCGCGACCGTCGGCGCGTATGGCCAGCCCGTCGCGTTCCAGACGGGCCAGCGCCTGCAGCACGGGCTGGCGCGATATGCCGAAGCGCGCGGCCAGCTCTTCCTGGCCCAGCCTCAGGCCGGGCGCCAGTTGGCCATCGATGACGGCTTCGCGCAGTTGCGTATAGACGGTGTGGGCCAGGTCGCTGGCGGCGGGCAGGGGCTTCAGCATGGCGGTTTCCGTGGATTTCTGTATTCAGAATACAGAAATCCACGGCGCTGTCACGCTGCGGCGCGGCATTTTTTGACTATCGATCGGCCGAATACAGCTCGCCCGCCAGGACGTTGCGCCAGTTGCTCCAGGTCAGCCGTGGCCGGCCGGCGGCCTGCCGGTTGTAGGGGGCGTCGTAGACAATGTGGCGCCAACTGGGCCGCACGGCGCCTTCGATGTGCGGCTTGTCGTCGATGAGCAGGTCGCCGCGCACCAGGGTCTTGTCGCGGGTCAGGATAAGCCGCTCGGTGGCAGGGCGGCCCAGGTGGCGTTCTACCCACAGGTATTTTTCGGCCACGCAATTTTCGAACTGGTGCAGGGGCGACGAGCAGATGCGCACGTCCATGCCCAGCGCCAGCAGTTCGCGGTAGGCCTCGAGCGCGCCCGGTACCGGCGGCAGGTCGCGGATAAAGCCCGGGGCGGTGTAAATGGCCTCGGCGCGCGCGCGTAGTTCGGCGGGGTAGTCTTCCAGGATGCGGAACGAGCGGCGGTTCTCGTAGGCCACCGGCTCGGTATCCGGATGCTTGCGGCGCCACGCAGCCAGGAAGGCGTGTTCAAAATCGGCCAGGACACCGTCTTGATCGAGCAGGATGAGCATGGTGCGCGCGCAGGCAGGGCGGGGCTCGATTGTGCCACGCGCCAGCCGGGGGCGGTCAGGCGCTGCGGCCCAGCAGGCGGTAATTTGCCACGCCGTTCTGCGGGCGCGATTCCACCAGCGCGTAGCGGGTGTAGTCCCAATGCACCGGGGCAGGCGCGGCGGCCGGCAAGGCCAGGCTGGCGGCGCGGCGCAGCAGCGTCACGTGGGGGCGGAAAGGTTGGACCGGACGTGGCCAGCCCAGCGGTTCCAGCCATTGCCACAAGCCGTCGTATGTCTGCTGCAGCGCCGCGGGGATATCCGGCGGGCCGGCCCACACGATGCGTTGCCGCCCGAAAGCGCCATAGCGGTCCAGCGTGATGCGGCCGGGCGTGGCGCGTTGCCGGGCCAGGCCG
>NZ_JAJMLX010000496.1 GCF_020991325.1 Bordetella petrii
CCGGCGCCCGCGCCCGCCAAAGGGGGCGGCTATCGCCTCAGCGAGCACGTCAAGCGGTACTACAAGACCACTCTCGTCTAACGGAGCCGGGCATGCTGCTGACAAAAAAATCCGATACCGCGCGCGACGCTTCGGCGGAGTCGCATTTCGTGCAAAGCCTGCGGCGGGGTTTGTCGCAGGCCCTGCCCACCATGGACCGCCGCGCCTTCCTGCGCCGCTCGGGCATAGGCGTGGGAGCAGGCCTGGCCGCCGCGCCGCTGGCGCTGGTGCGCAAGGCCGACGCCGCCGAGCCGCGCAAGACCGCGGTGGGCGACACCAAGACCCAGGTGCGCCGCACAGTCTGTTCGCACTGTTCGGTGGGCTGCGCCGTCGATGCCGTGGTCGAGAACGGCGTCTGGGTGCGGCAGGAACCCGTTTTCGATTCGCCCATCAACCTGGGGGCGCATTGCGCCAAGGGCGCGGCCCTGCGCGAGCACGGCCACGGCGAACACCGCCTGCGTTACCCCATGAAGCTGGTGGATGGCAAGTACCAGCGCATCAGCTGGGACACGGCGCTGACTGAAATCGCTGCGCACTTGAAGCAACTGCGCGACGAGAGCGGCCCCGACTCGGTGTACTGGATAGGCTCTTCCAAGCACAGCAACGAGCAGTCGTACCTGATGCGCAAGTTCGTGAGCTACTGGGGCAGCAACAACTGCGACCACCAGGCGCGCATCTGCCATTCCACCACGGTGGCGGGCGTGGCGAATACATGGGGCTACGGCGCCATGACCAATTCGTACAACGACATGCAGAATTCCAGGGTGGCGTTGTACATCGGGTCGAACGCCGCCGAAGCCCACCCGGTGTCGATGCTGCACATGCTGCATTCCAAGGAAACCGGCTGCAAAATGATCGTGGTGGATCCGCGCTTCACGCGCACCGCCGCCAAGGCCGACCAGCACATCCGTATCCGGTCGGGCACCGATATCCCGTTCCTGTTCGGCGTGCTGTACCACATCTTCAAGAACGGCTGGGAAGACCAGGCTTACATCCAGGCGCGCGTGTTCGGCATGGACAAGGTCAAGGCCGACGTGCTGGCCAAATGGACGCCCGACAAGGTCGAGGAAGCCTGTGGCGTGGACGAGGCCACCATGTACAACGTGGCCAAGACCATGCACGAAAACCGCCCAGGCACACTGGTGTGGTGCATGGGCCAGACCCAGCACACCATAGGCAACGCCATGGTGCGTGCGTCCTGTATCGTGCAACTGGCGCTGGGCAATATCGGCGTGTCGGGCGGCGGCGCCAATATTTTCCGCGGCCACGACAACGTGCAGGGCGCCACCG
>NZ_JAJMLX010000497.1 GCF_020991325.1 Bordetella petrii
CGACACATGCAGGGCATGGCCCGGCGGAAACACCAGGTTCAGGAACGGCAGCAAGGCCAGCACGAAGGTGGCGGCGGTCGAGAATGTCGCTTTGCTGGCGCACCAGTTCCATTTTGCCGATGCGGCTGTGGCGCAGTTCGTCCAGCGACTGGCGCAGGTCGCCCAGCGTGAAGGGTTCGTCGCGGCTGCCCCATACCCAGCGCAGCACCGCGTTGACGTCGTCGGACAACTGGGATGTCAGTTGGGACAGATCCGACGGCGCCACCGGCTTGGCGCGGGCGGCGGCCACGTCCGACGCCAGCCAGGCGCGCGCGATGAAAAAGACGATGAGCGACCAGATGACCACCACGCCCCACCACACGTAGGGATTGATGCGGACCAGGAAGTCGATGGTTTGCTGCCCCAGGGCCTGCATGCTGTCAAATGACAGCCCCCGTCCGAAGTCCAGCAGCCACGATGCCGCCAATAACCATATGATGGCGGCGATGACCAGCACCACCGCCCGGATCAGCAGGCGTGGAAGAGCCAATTTAAGCAGCGTCTGGCCGATCAGACGGCAATCTTGGCGTACGCGTTCCGGCGAGGTGGGATTCATCATGCAAAATATTGTACCTATGACCAGGCCCGCGCTAGAACTACGCACCGGTCAACATTTAACGTTGACCCCCCAACTGCAGCAATCGATCCGATTGTTGCAGCTTTCCACGCTGGATTTGCAGACCGAGATTGCCCAGGCGCTGGCCGACAATCCGATGCTGGAGCGCAATGATGAACGGGGCGAGGCCGAGGCCGATGCCCGCCCCGAACGGGAAGCCTCGCTGGATGACGAGCCGGCGCGCGATACCGAAACGCGCATCGACGAAATGCCTGGCTCGGGCGGCGTCTACCCCGATGACCGCAGCGACGGCCCCGATACCGCGCGCAGCGACACGCTGCGCGAGCACCTGCTGGCGCAGCTGGGGTTGACGCGCGCGGGGCAGCGCGACGCCGCCCTGGTGTCCCTGCTGATCGATGAACTGGACGAAAACGGCTACCTGGGCTCGCCCCTGGAAGAGATCCTGGACTGGCTGCCGCCCGAGGCCGAAGCCGATATCGACGAATTGCGCGCCGCCCTGACCCTGCTGCAGTCGTTCGATCCGCCCGGCATCGGGGCGCGCGATATGGCCGAATGCCTGGTGTTGCAATTGCGCAACCCCGACACTGCCCGCCTGCGCGAGGCGGCCGACCCCGTGGTGCTGGCCTGTGCCCGCCGCCTGTGCGCCGACCATCTGCCGCTGCTGGCGGCAGGCAACGTGGCGCGCCTGCGCGATGCCCTGCAT
>NZ_JAJMLX010000498.1 GCF_020991325.1 Bordetella petrii
AGCCGATGATCGTGTACGGCGCGCCGTCCGCGTCCTTCGCGACCGCACCCGTCTGGTAGCTGCGCAGCACGCCCAGCACGCCGGGCTTGCCCGCTTCCGTCTTGCCGGTGCGCGCCGCATAGCCGTTCAGCACCAGCGTGTGGTCGTGGTCGGCCGTGACGACGATCAGCGTGTTCTTCAGGTCGGGATCGGTCTTGCGCACCTTGTCGATCGTGGCCTTGATCGCGTTGTCGAACGCGACCGTGTCCTGCAGCGCGCGCTTCGCATTGGTGTCGTGCAGCGCGTGGTCGATCCGGCCGCCTTCGACCATCAGGAAATAGCCGTTCGGGTTCTTCTGCAGCACGTCGAGCGCGCGCGTCGCCATGTCGGCTTCGCTGGGCGCATACAGGGCGGGCGCCTGCTCCTGGGCGGCAAGCGCGCGGTCCACCAGGGTATCCGAGCGCGCCAGCGCCAGGTCTTCCGGCACTTTCTGGCCCACACAAACGTAATGCACCGGCAGGCGATGACGGATGGCAGTATCCAGCGCCGAACCCAGGCGCGAGGCCTCGTCCAGCTTGGTGATGATGCAGCCCGCCACATCTTCGGCCGCGCCGTGGCGATAGGCATGCGCCACCTCGTCCAGCGTGTCGCCCTGGCTGGCGGCGTTCAGCACCAGCAACCGCCGCACCGGCCGCCCGGCGCCGCATAACAAGGCGGCTTGTGCCGCCACATTGCGGTCGCGCTGGCTGATGCCGGTAGTATCGATCAGAATGATCTTGCGGCCGCCCAGTTCAGACAGGATCGCGCGCAGTTCGGCCACGTCGCGCACTGAACGCGCCGGCACCCCCATCAGGCGTCCGTATATCTGCAACTGCTCCAGCGCACCAATACGGAAATTATCGGTGGTCAGCATGGCCACCTGGTCGCGCCCTTCTCGGGCCACGCAGCGCGCGGCCAGTTTGGCCAGGGTGGTGGTCTTGCCGACCCCGGTGGGCCCTACCAGGGCGAATACGCCACCCTGCGCCCACAACTCGTCTTCACGCCCCAGTACCGGCAGGTGCGTGACCAGTTCGTTGCGCACCCATGCGCGCGCCTGTTGCGTGTCCAGCGTACCGGGCAGGCGTTCCAGCATGGCGCGCGCCAGCCGAGCGCTGAAACCCGCTTCAAGCAGCATGCGGAACATCGACGCCCGCAACGGCTCGCGCCCGGGGGCATCGGTTCCCCCCCACATCAGTCCGTCCAGGCGGTTTTCCAGGGCGCCGCGCAGCGCGCCTATGGCCGCTTCCAGGCCCGCGCCGGCATCGGCGGCCACGGGCGGCAAC
>NZ_JAJMLX010000499.1 GCF_020991325.1 Bordetella petrii
GGCGCGCGGGCCGGCGCGCCCACCGAACCGGCCCGCGGAGTGCGCCGCCTGCTGCTTACGGCCTCGGGCGGTCCGTTCCGGCGCCACGATCCGCAAGACTTGGACAACGTCACGCCCGAACAGGCTTGCGCGCACCCGAACTGGAGCATGGGACGCAAGATTTCCGTCGATTCCGCCACCATGGCGAACAAGGGGCTCGAAGTCATCGAGGCGCACTGGCTGTTCGCCATGCCCGCCGACCGCATCGAAGTCCTGATCCACCCGCAGAGCGTGGTGCATTCAATGGTGGAATACGACGACGGCTCGGTGCTGGCGCAACTGGGCCAGCCCGATATGCGCACGCCCATTGCCTATGGCCTGGGTTTTCCAGACCGCCTGGCCAGCGGCGTGGGGCCGCTGGATCTCGTCCGCTGCGGCAAGCTGGAGTTCGAAACCCCCAACCTGGAACGCTTCCCGTGCCTGGGCCTGGCCTTCGACGCGCTGCGGGCCGGGCAGGGCGCCTGTGTGGCCCTGAATGCCGCCAACGAGGTCGCGGTGGACGCCTTTTTGTCCGGCCGCTTGCGCTACACCTGGATTTCCCGCGTGATCGCCGCCGCGCTTGAATGGCAGCAGCGCCAGTCTTCTGTTACGCTCGACAGTCTGGCCGACGTGCTGGCGCTCGACGCCGAAACGCGCGCCTACGCCGGCAATCTCGGCCTGGCCTGAACCCGCCGGGCCCACAGACACTGATCCATGCTTTACACCCTGCTTGCCTTCATCGTCGCTCTGGGCATACTCATCACGTTCCATGAGCTGGGCCACTATTGGGTGGCGCGGCTGTGCGGCGTGCGGGTGCTGCGCTTTTCGGTGGGGTTCGGCAAGGTATTGCTGCGCCGCGTCGACAAGCACGGCACCGAATGGGCCGTGTCGGCCATCCCGCTGGGTGGCTACGTCAAGATGCAGGACGACCCGCCCGTGGGTGCCTCGCGGGCCGAGGCCGCGCAATCGTTCAATACGCAGCCGGTGGGCCGGCGCATTGCCATCGTGGCCGCGGGGCCGCTGTTCAACCTGGCCCTGGCCATTTTCCTGTACACCGGCCTGAACCTGGCCGGCACGCAGGAACCCGTGCCGGTCATCGGCCCGCCGGCCGCCGGCACGCCCGCCCAGCAGGCCGGTTTCCAGGAAGGCGACCAGATCCTCGCCATCGGCGGCCGGCAGGTGGCGTCCTGGAACGACGCGCGCTGGCGCCTGCTCGACGTCCTGTCGGCGGGCGGGCAGGCCGACATCGCCGTGCGCACG
>NZ_JAJMLX010000005.1 GCF_020991325.1 Bordetella petrii
AGCCCCCACGCTGCGCCTTCGGCTTGCTGCCCCCCAAGGGGGCTTTTTGCCTTGGGGCGGCCCGGCGGCAAAAAAAAAGCCCCCACGCTGCGCCTTCGGCTTGCTGCCCCCAAGGGGGCTTTTTGCCTTGGGGCGGCCCGGCGGCAAAAAAAGGCCCGGCTTCGAAAAGCCGGGCCGGGCAGGGTCACACAATGTCACGCCATAAAAAGGCTCGCGGGGGACGTGGCATCGGTGTCAGAGTACTGGCCCTGCGATTCCCGGACAGGGGATCAAACGTCCGAAAATGCAGTGCAAGACCGTGATCTGAGCTTGCAGTCTAATCCCGGTGGTCTGACATCGTCCTGAATCCCGTTGCCCTGAAAAAAGCAAAAAAAAAAGCTCCCGAGGGAGCTTTGAAAGGCCAGACAGGCGCAGCAGTCCTGCCTGGCGGGGGAACATGCATCACGCGTTGATATCGACGTCCTTGGTTTCGCGCACGAACAGCGTGCCGATGACCAGGGTCATGACCGCGATGATGATCGGATACCACAGCCCGTCGTAGATATTGCCGGTGGCGGCCACGACCGCGAAGGCCACCGGGGGCAGGAATCCGCCGAACCAGCCGTTGCCGATGTGATACGGCAGGCTCATCGAGGTGTAGCGGATGCGGGTGGGGAACATTTCAACCAGCATGGCGGCAATGGGGCCGTACACCATGGTGACGTAGATGACCAGGATGGTCAGCAGCACCACGACCATGAACTTGTTCATTTGTTCGGGATCGGCCTTGGCGGGGTAGCCGTGGTCGCGGATGGCAGTGGTCAGCGCGGCGCGCAGCTCGGTCGTCTTGGCCTTGAATTCGGCGGAGGACAAGCCGGCGCCTTCGAACGCGCTGAACTCGTCGTTGCCGATGCGGACCTTGGCGACAGTGCCCGCGGGAGCAGCCTGGTTGCTGTAGTTCACCGAGTTGGTGGCCAGGAACGACTTGATCACGTCGCACGAACTGGTGAACGAAGCGGTGCCCACCGGGTTGAACTGGAACGAGCACGTTGCCGGGTCTGCAATCACCGTGACGGGGGCCGTGGCCTGGGCTTTTTCCAGCGCGGGGTTGGCGAAGTGCGTCAGGCCCTGGAACAGCGGGAAGTAGGTCAGCGCGGCAATCAGGCAGCCAGCCATGATGATGGGCTTGCGGCCGATGCGGTCGGACAACGAGCCGAATATCAGGAAGAACGGCGTGCCGATCAACAGGGCCAGCGCGATCATGATGTTGGCGGTGTTGGCGTCGACCTGCAGTGTCTTGGTCAGGAAGAACAGGGCGTAGAACTGGCCCGTGTACCAGACCACGGCCTGGCCGGCGGTCAGGCCGAGCAGGGCGATGATGACGACTTTCAGGTTCTTCCATTGGCCGAACGATTCCGTCAGCGGGGCCTTGGAACCGCGGCCTTCTTCCTTCATGCGCTTGAAAGTGGGCGACTCGTTCAATTGCATGCGGATCCACACCGAGATGCCCAGCAGGATGACCGAGATCAGGAACGGAATGCGCCAGCCCCATTCGCGGAACGCGTCTTCAGTCATGACGGCGCGGATGCCCATGATGACCAGCAGCGACAGGAACAGGCCCATGGTGGCCGTGGTCTGGATCCAGGCGGTGTAGGCGCCGCGGCGGCCGTGCGGCGCATGTTCGGCCACATAGGTGGCGGCGCCGCCATACTCGCCGCCCAGCGCCAGGCCCTGCAGCAGGCGCAGCACGATCAGGATGGCCGGGGCCGCGATGCCGATGCTGGCGTAACTGGGCAGGATGCCCACCAGGAAGGTGGACAGGCCCATGATGACGATGGTGACCAGGAATGTGTACTTGCGGCCTACCAGGTCGCCCAGGCGGCCGAACACCAGTGCGCCGAAGGGCCGTACGGCAAAGCCGGCAGCGAAAGCCAGCAGGGCGAAAATGAAGGCGGCGGTAGGGTTTACGCCCGAGAAAAAGTGGGTGGCAATGATGGCGGCCAAAGACCCGTACAAATAAAAGTCATACCATTCGAAAACAGTGCCCAGCGAAGACGCAAAGATCACGCGTCGTTCCTCGCGGGTCATTGGGCGCGGGCCCGTGGATGGGCCGCGGTCGGCCACCGATGCTGTGCTCATGATGTCTCCTCGTTTTCTGGGCCGGTGGTGAGCCACCGTGCTGTCTTTCGGCCGGATGAGCTTGGTGTCCGGCTACAGGCAAGGTAGAAAACGAGCCTGACGAGGCACTGACGCGATACTTACTCGAATCTTAAATTTGAAACTTAATGTGTCACAACGGGGCGAGGCCGCCGTGGTGGGCCGGGATTTCCCTAAGGCGTTTCGGGCTGGTCGGCAGTGCTTGAATACAACGAAAAAACCACCCGTATGCAGGTGCCGGGCAACTGGGAATGCGATGTCCCTTCCAGGATATGCACTTCCGCGCGGTGCTTCTGGGCGATTTCGCGCACGATGGCCAGCCCCAGCCCGCTGCCTTCAGCCTGGGTGCCCAGCACGCGGTAGAAACGGTCGAAAACGCGTTCGCGTTCTTCCGGCACGATGCCAGGCCCGGAGTCTTCCACTTCGAGAATGGCCTGAATGGGGGTGGCGCGCACCCGCACCGTGATATGTCCGCCGGGTGGGGTATAGCGCAGAGCGTTGTCCACCAGGTTGTTCAGCAGTTCGGCCAGCAGGATGTCGTTGCCGGCGATGCGCACGGGCCCGTCGGCCCCCTCGAAGCCCAGGTCGGTATTCAGGGCCAGCGCCTGCGGCACCCATTGCATGGTTTGTTCGTAGCCGATGGTGTTCAGGTCGGTGGGGGCAAGCCCCGCGGAATGCGGGTTCTCGGCGCGCGCCAGCAGCAGCAACTGGTTCACCAGGCGCGTGGCCCGTTCGGAGCCCATGACCAGTTGCCGCAGGCTGGACTGCATTTCGTCGGGGCTGGCATCCCGCAAGGCCAGTTCCGCCTGGGTGCGCAGGCCCGCCAAAGGGGTTTTCAATTGGTGCGCCGCGTCGGCCACGAAGCGGCGTTGCGCCTGCACATTGGCCGAAAGACGGTCGAGCAGTTCGTTCATGGCACCCACCAGGGGCGCGATCTCCGAAGGCGCCGCGCGCTCGTCGATCGGCGACAGGTCGTCGGGGCGGCGCGCCCGCAGGCGCTGTTGCAAGGCGTTCAGCGGCGCCACGCCCCGGGACAGGCCGAACCACACCAGCAGCACTGCGACGGGCAGCACGATGAACTGCGGGATGATCACCCCCTTGATGATGTCGTTGGCCAGTTCCGTGCGCTTTTCCATGGTTTCCGCCACCACCAGAAGCACCGGCTCGGTGTGCGGAATGTGCAGGTCCACCCAGGTATACGCCAGCCGTATGCCAAAGCCGCGCAGGGTGTCGTCGGCGTACAGCACGACGCCGGGCTGCGGCTGGCCCATTTCGGGCGGCAGGGGCAGGGCGCGGTCGCCGCCCAGGTATTCGCCCCGGCTGCCCAATGCCAGCCAGAAGACGCTGTCGGTTTCGTCGGGGCGCAGCACGTCCCGGATGGCCCCGTTCAGGCGCAGAACCGCGCGCCCGTCGTCCGCATGGACGTGGCGGGCCAGTACGTGCAGATTGTTGGCCAGCGAGCGGTCGTAGGGCACGTTGGCGATGTTCTGCGCCACCACGTAGGTAATGGCCACGCTCATGGGCCACAACAGGAACAGCGGCGCCAGCATCCAGTCGAGGATCTCGCCCAGCAGCGAGCGCTGCGGCGGCGCGAAGCTGGGGCCCTTGGCCCCGCCGCGCATGGCGTCCAGGGCTTCCTGGTTCAGCTTTTCGTGCGCGGCCGGTTCAGTGCGAGAGGTACCCGGCACCCTGGTCCCGTTCAAGGCAGTAGCCCAGCCCGCGCACCGTGATGATTTTCACGCCGCTGGGCTCCAGTTTCTTGCGCAGGCGATGCACGTAGACCTCGATGGCGTTGGTGCTGACTTCTTCGCCCCATTCGCACAGGTGGTCGACCAACTGCGTCTTGCTGACCATGCGGCCGCTGCGAGTCAGCAGGATTTCCAGCAAGCTGACCTCGCGCGCCGACAGGTCGAGTGTCTGGTCGTCGACCAGGGCCACGCGTCCGGTCTGGTCGAACACCAGGCGGCCATGGCGCAGCAAGGTGGCGCCACCCCCCGCGCCGCGCCGCGTCAGTGCGCGCACCCGGGCTTCCAGTTCGGACAGCGCGAACGGCTTGGCCATGTAGTCATCGGCGCCCAGGTCCAGCCCCTTGACGCGTTGCTCCACGCTGTCGGCGGCCGTCAGGATGAGCACGGGCAATAACGAATTGCGTGCCCGCAGCCTGCGCAGTACCTCGAGGCCGGCCAGTTGCGGCAGGCCCAGGTCCAGGATGAGCAGGTCGAACGCCTGGGCGGCCAGGGCGGAGTCGGCGGCCGCGCCGTCCCGGACAGCGTCCACGGCGTAGCCGTTATGGCGCAACGAACGGGACAGGCCGTCGGCCAGGATGCTGTCGTCTTCGGCGATGAGAATGCGCATGCGTGAAAAAAAGCGGCAATGGCCGGGGTGCCGGCCGGGTGTGGGAATTCTGGCACAGGGGCCAGGGCTTGCCCACCCCCGGGTATCCCTGGAGAATTGTGGCATACTGGATTTTTATCCAGTACAATCCGATGCCATAATCGCCGCTGCTGGCGCATTGCGCCACAGCGTCGCACACAATTTACCCACGGGACACCACATGGACGACAAAACCAGCAAAGCAGCCGCAGCGGAAAAGGCCAAGGCGCTGGCTGCCGCGCTCTCGCAAATCGAAAAGCAATTCGGCAAGGGCTCGATCATGCGCTACGGCGACAACGAGGTCGAACACGACATCCAGGTCGTGTCCACCGGTTCGCTGGGGCTCGATATCGCCCTGGGCGTCGGCGGCCTGCCCAGGGGCCGCGTGGTCGAGATCTACGGCCCTGAATCTTCCGGCAAAACCACGCTTACCCTGCAGGTCATTGCCGAAATGCAGAAAATCGGCGGCACCTGCGCCTTCGTCGACGCCGAACACGCGCTCGACGTCCAATACGCCGCCAAGCTGGGCGTCAATCTTACCGACCTGCTCATTTCGCAGCCCGACACGGGCGAACAGGCGCTTGAAATCACCGACGCGCTGGTGCGCTCGGGTTCGGTCGACCTCATCGTCATCGACTCCGTGGCCGCCCTGGTGCCCAAGGCCGAAATCGAAGGCGAAATGGGCGATTCCCTGCCGGGCCTGCAGGCCCGCCTGATGAGCCAGGCGCTGCGCAAGCTTACCGCCACCATCAAGCGCACCAACTGCATGGTCATCTTCATCAACCAGATCCGCATGAAAATTGGTGTGATGTTCGGCAATCCCGAAACCACTACCGGCGGCAATGCGTTGAAGTTCTATTCCTCGGTGCGCCTGGACATCCGCCGTATCGGCTCCATCAAGAAGGGCGAGGAAGTCGTCGGCAACGAAACCCGCGTCAAGGTCGTCAAGAACAAGGTCTCGCCCCCGTTCAAGCAGGCCGAATTCGACATCATGTACGGCGCGGGCATCTCACGCGAAGGCGAAATCATCGACCTGGGTGTGCAGGCCGGCGTGGTCGACAAGTCCGGCGCCTGGTACAGCTACAGCGGCACGCGCATCGGCCAGGGCAAGGACAACGTCCGCGAATATCTCAAAGAACACCGCGAACTGGCCATCGAGATCGAGAACAAGGTGCGCGAGAACCAGGGCATCGTCAGCCGGGTGGCTTCGTTCCCGGCCAGCGAGGCCGAAGACGGCGAATGATCCGCAAGCCCGGTTCTTCGTCGCCACGGCGCAGCCCGGGCCAGCAGGCCAGGGACGATGATTTCGAAACCATGGCCCAGCCCGCCGCCAAACCCGCGGCGCGCGGGCCTACGCTGAAGGCGCGCGCGGTGGGCTACCTGTCCCGCCGCGAATACGCCCGCAATGAACTGGCGCGCAAGCTGCAGCCCTATGTCGATGAGTCCGACAATCTAAATGCGGTGCTCGATGCCCTGGAAAAAGAAGGGTGGCTGTCCACCGAGCGCTTCGCCCACAGTCTGGTGCATCGCCGCGCCGCGCGGCAAGGCACCGCCCGCATCGTGCAAGAACTGCGGCAGCATGGCGTAGCCGAAGAACAAGTGGCTCAATTGCGCGACGATCTGCGGGCCACTGAATACCAGCGCGCCCTGGAAGTCTGGCGCAAACGCTACCCGGCCAAGCCGGCCGATCGCCCCGAATACGCGCGGCAGGCCCGTTTTCTGGCCAGCCGGGGCTTTGCCCACGACGTTATCCGGCGCGTCCTGGGCGACGAACAGGATGACCCCGCCTAGGGTCTTGCCGACCGTATTCCGTCCAGCGTCTTGAAGCACACCTCGCGCGCAATCGCCAGGAAATCGCCCACATACGAGGCATCGGTGTCTTCGGTGCGCACCGCCGCATACAGCGTGGGCCATACTCCCTGCGGGCCCAGGTGGCACAGGCGCAGCCAGCCGTGCTGCAGGTATTCGGTCAATGCCCAGTTGGGCAGGGCGGCCACGCCGCGGTTGCTGGCTACCAGCTGCACGATGATGGGTGTCAGTTCCGCCTTGCGGATTGCCGCGGGCTCGACCCCGGCGGGGTCCAGGAACGAAGTGAATACGTCCAGCCGCTGGGTATCTACGGGGTAGGTGATCAAGGTCTGGTCGGCCAGTTGCTGGGGCTCGACGTGCCGGAAAGCGGCCAAGGGGTGGGATTCGGCCACCGCCAGCACTACTTCGTACTTGAACAAGGGCAGGTATTCCACGGCTTCCAGCGATTGCGGGTCCGACGTGATTACCAGGTCCAGGTCGCCGCGCACCAGGGCCGGCAGCGGCGCAAACGAAAACGCCGCGGACAGATCCAGGGCTACATCGGGCCACTGGGCCCGGAAGGCATCCAGCGCGGGCATCAGCCACTGAAAGCACGAGTGGCACTCGATGGCCATGTGCAGCCGGCCGGTGCGCCCTGCCGCCAATCTTTGCAGTTCGCGCTCGGTGCTGCGCACCCGCGGCAATACTTCGTCGGCCAGGGCCAGCACGCGCAGGCCGGCGGTGGTCAGCCGCGCAGGGCGGGTGCGGCGGTTCAACAATGGGGTGCCAAGGCGGGTTTCCAGGTCGCGCAATTGGTGGGAAAGGGCCGACTGGGTCAGGTGCAGCCGCTCGGCGGCTTCCTGCAGGCTGCCGCCGTCGCGAATGGCGGAAAGCGTTTCAAGGTGGCGAATTTCGAGCATGGGGGGAGCACCAGGCGAAGGCGAGGCAGCTCGGGCTGAGGCAACTCGCTTTGTATGAATAATATTCAAGAAATATATGTTGAGATTGATTTTGCTGCAAGTTGACTTGGGCGCAGAATAGCGTTCGAGTTGAGCAAAATTGATCTATGTGGATATCTATATGACCATAATTCATAATTTGGGTTTTCCCCGCATCGGGGCCCAGCGCGAACTGAAGCGAGCCGTGGAAGCCTATTGGGGCGGCAAATCGACGGCGGCCGAGTTAGACCAGACGGGCCGTGATCTGCGTGCCGCCCACTGGCAGCGCCAGGCCGCCGCGGGCGTGCAGTTCGTGCCGGTGGGCGATTTTGCCTGGTACGACCACATCCTGGAGTGGACGACGCTGCTGGGCGCCGTGCCGGCCCGCTTTGGCCAGGCCGACGGCCAGCCTGTCAGCCTGGACACGCTGTTCCGGATGGGGCGCGGCAGGGCCCCTTCCGGCACGCCCACTGCCGCGTGCGAAATGACCAAGTGGTTCGACACCAACTACCACTACATCGTGCCCGAGCTGGTGCCGGGCCAAACTTTCCGCATTGCGCGCGAATACCTGTTCGAGCAAGTAAAGGAAGCACAGGCCCTGGGCCATCAGGCCAAGCCGGTGATTCCGGGCCCCTTGACGTGGCTGTGGCTGGGCAAGGGCGATGCGTACGCCGATGGCGCGGGCGATGTGGCCAAGCTGGAACTGCTGAAGGCGCTGGTGCCCGTGTATGCCGAGGTGCTGGCCCGCCTGGCGCGCCTGAATGTGCAGTGGGTGCAGATCGACGAGCCGATTCTGGTGCTGGACCTGCCGCAAGCCTGGCGCGATGCGTTTGGCGAGGTCTATGCCCGCCTGGCCGACTCGCCGCTGAAGCTGCTGGTCGCCACCTATTTCGGCGACCTGAAAGACAACCTGGCCACCGCCGCCGCGCTGCCCGTGGCGGGCCTGCACGTCGACCTGGTGCGTGCCCCCGGCCAACTGCAGGACGTGGCCTCGGCGCTACGGCCCGGGCAGGTGCTGTCCGCCGGCGTCATCGACGGCCGCAACATCTGGCGTACCGATCTGGACGCCGCCCTGGCCGCGTTGGCGCCGGTGCGCCAGCAACGGGGTGAGCGCCTGTGGCTGGCCCCGTCGTGCTCGCTGCTGCATGTGCCGGTGGATCTGGCCGGTGAAACCGAGCTCGACGCCGAACTGAAAAGCTGGCTGTCGTTCGCCGGGCAGAAACTCGACGAACTGAATCTGCTGGGACGCGCCCTGGCCGATGCCAAGGAGCCCGCCGTGGCACAGGCGCTGGCCGTGCAGCGCGCCGCCTTGCAGGCCCGGCGCGAGTCGCCGCGCATTCATAATCCCGCGGTGGGGCGCCGCATGGCGGACGAAGCCGCCGTGCCACGCGATCGCGCGCCGTTTGGCGAGCGCATCGCCCAGCAGCAGCAGTTGCTGAACCTGCCGGCGTTTCCCACTACCACCATTGGTTCCTTCCCGCAGACGGCCGAGATCCGGGCCCTGCGGCGCGACTGGAAATCGGGTGCCCTGACCGACTCGGCCTACGAGGCGGCGATCCGCAAGGAAATCGAGGCCGTGATCCGCTTCCAGGAAAAAATCGGCCTGGACGTGCTGGTGCATGGCGAGCCCGAGCGCAACGACATGGTGGAATACTTCGGCGAACTGCTGGCCGGCTTTGCTTTCACCCGCAATGGCTGGGTACAAAGCTACGGCTCGCGTTGCGTGAAGCCGCCGATCATTTTCGGCGATGTGGCGCGCCCGGCGCCCATGACCGTCGGCTGGTCGTCGTACGCTCAGTCGCTGACCGACAAACCGGTCAAGGGAATGCTGACCGGCCCGGTCACCATTCTGCAATGGTCGTTCGTGCGCGACGACCAGCCGCGCGAGCAGACCTGCCGCCAACTGGCGCTGGCGCTGCGCGACGAGGTGGTAGACCTGGAAGCCGCCAGCGTGCGTGTCATCCAGATCGACGAGCCCGCCATCCGCGAAGGCCTGCCCCTGCGCCGCGACGACTGGCAGGCTTATCTGGACTGGGCGGTGGACTGCTTCCGGCTGTCCACGGCCGGGGTGGCCGCCGACACGCAGATCCACACCCATATGTGCTATTCGGAGTTCAACGACATCATCGAGTCCATCGCCGCCATGGATGCCGATGTCATCACCATCGAGACGTCGCGCTCGAACATGGAACTGCTCAAGGCATTCGAGGATTTCCGTTATCCCAACGATATCGGTCCCGGCGTATACGATATCCATTCGCCGAACGTCCCCGACGTGGACTGGATGGTGGGCCTGATGCGCAAGGCCGCCGCCCGGCTGCCCAGCGAGCGGCTGTGGGTCAACCCCGACTGCGGGCTGAAAACCCGGGCCTGGCCTGAAACCGAGGCCGCGCTGGTCGGCATGGTCGAGGCGGCGCGCGCCCTGCGCAGCGCCTGACCAGGTTTCGGCGCTGATCCGTCCCCCTGGGCCATGCGCCCCGGGGGACGCGCCCATGGGCGCTGCGTTATACTTCCCAGGATTTGCTGCTTTGCGTCAAGCGTCCTGAAGCGCAGGCTATTCCCATGCCCTTGCCACCGTCGAAAGTCTCCCGCCACCCCCTGCATACGCGTTCCATACGCGTGCAGTCCTACGGGCGCGACGACGGTCTGTGGGACCTCGAAGCCGAACTCATCGACTTCAAGGCCTACGATTTCCCCAAGCACAACGGTGAAATCTTCCCGGCGGGCCGGCCCATCCACCATATGCACCTGCGCATCACCATCGATGAGTCGTTCACCATCGTGGCGGCCCAGGCTGCGTATGATGCGGCGCCCTACGAACAACTGTGCATGGCCATCGACTCCGCCTATGCGGGGTTGGTTGGCATGAACTTGCTCAAGGGCTTCCGGCGCCAGGTCAAGGAACGCTTTGGCCATACCGCGGGCTGTACCCACATGACCGAGCTGTCGCAGGTGCTACCCACCGCGGCGGTGCAGACCATGGCCAACCGCCGGCGCCAGAACAGCAATCCGGACAAGCGTCCGTTCCAACTGGACGGCTGTCATGCCCTGAGCACCGACGGCCTCGTGGTGCTTGAGCACTATCCCAAGTGGTACACCGGGGATAGCGCTGAAGCGGCGGTGGACGCAATATCCGACTCTCCCTCTTATTCTCATTCGTCCTGACAGGTAACACATGAAAATCCACGAGTATCAAGGCAAGGAACTGCTGAAGCAATTTGGCGTCCCGGTGCCGCGCGGGATTCCCGCTTTTTCCGTCGACGAGGCCGTGGCCGCCGCTGAAAAGCTGGGTGGATCGGTCTGGGTTGTGAAGGCGCAGATCCACGCCGGCGGCCGTGGCAAGGGGGGCGGTGTGAAGCTGGCCCGTTCCATCGACGACGTGCGCAAGCTGGCATCGGAAATCCTGGGCATGCAGCTGGTCACCCACCAGACCGGCCCGGAAGGCCAGAAGGTGGGCCGCCTGTACATTGAAGAAGGCGCCGACATCAAGAAGGAATACTACGTGTCGCTGGTAACCGACCGCGCCACGCAGAAGGTCGCCATCATCGCCTCGAGCGAAGGCGGCATGGACATCGAGGAAGTGGCCCATTCCACGCCCGAGAAAATCATCACCGAATACATCGATCCGCTGACCGGCCTGTCGACCGAGCTGGCCAAGAAGGTCGCCGAGGCCGTCGGCCTGGCGGGCGGTTCCGCCGACCAGGCTGCCGACGTGTTCCAGAAGCTGTACAAGTGCTATATGGACACCGACGCCTCGCTGGTGGAAATCAACCCCCTGAACTGCGACAGCAAGGGCAATATCATCGCCCTGGACGCCAAGTTCAACTTCGATCCCAACGCGCTGTTCCGCCATCCCGAAATCGTGGCCTACCGCGATCTCGATGAAGAAGATCCGGCCGAAATCGAAGCCAGCAAGTTCGACCTGGCCTACATCCAGCTCGACGGCAACATCGGCTGCCTGGTGAACGGCGCCGGCCTGGCCATGGCCACCATGGACACCATCAAGCTGTTCGGCGGCGAGCCCGCCAACTTCCTGGACGTGGGCGGCGGCGCCACCGCCGAGAAGGTTACCGAAGCGTTCAAGATCATGCTCAAGAACAAGGGCGTGAAGGCCATCCTGGTCAACATCTTCGGCGGCATCATGCGCTGCGACGTCATCGCCGAAGGCGTGATCGCCGCGTGCAAGGCCGTCAACCTCAATGTGCCGCTGGTCGTCCGCATGAAGGGCACCAACGAAGAACTGGGCAAGAAAATGCTGGCCGACTCGGGGCTGCCCATCATCAGCGCCGACACCATGGCCGAAGCGGCCACTCGCGTCGTAGCCGCCACCAAATAAATTGCCAAGGATTCACAAATGTCGATTCTGATCAACAAGGACACCAAAGTCATCACCCAGGGCATCACGGGCAAGACGGGCCAGTTCCACACCCGCATGTGCCGTGAGTACGCCAATGGCAAAGCCGCCTTCGTGGCCGGCGTGCACCCCAAGAAGGCCGGCGAGGACTTCGAAGGCGTGCCCATCTTCGGCAGCGTGCAAGACGCGAAAGACAAGACCGGCGCTACCGTGTCGGTGATCTACGTGCCGCCGGCGGGTGCCGCGGCCGCCATCTGGGAAGCCGTCGAGGCCGAGCTGGACCTGGTCATCTGCATTACCGAAGGCATTCCGGTGCGTGACATGCTGGAGGTGAAGAACCGCATGAAGGCCAAGGGCAGCAAGACCCTGCTGCTGGGCCCGAATTGCCCCGGCCTGATCACCCCCGACGAAATCAAGATCGGCATCATGCCCGGCCACATCCACCGCAAGGGCCGCATCGGCATCGTCAGCCGTTCGGGCACCCTGACGTACGAAGCCGTGGCGCAAGTCACCGAGCTCGGCCTGGGCCAGTCCAGCGCCGTGGGTATCGGTGGCGACCCCATCAACGGCCTGAAGCACGTCGACGTGCTCAAGCTCTTCAACGATGATCCCGACACCGACGCCGTCATCATGATCGGCGAAATCGGCGGCCCCGACGAAGTCAATGCCGCCGAGTGGGCCAAGGACAACATGAAGAAACCCGTGGTCGGCTTCATCGCCGGCGTCACGGCGCCTCCGGGCAAGCGCATGGGCCACGCCGGCGCGCTGATCTCGGGCGGCGCCGACACGGCCGATGCCAAGCTCGAAGTGATGGAAGCTTGCGGTATCCGTACCACGCGCAACCCGTCCGAGATGGGCAAGCTGCTGAAGTCCGTGCTGTAATAGCAATTCGGCCTCTTGCTTCGGAAAGCCCGCCCTGGCGGGCTTTTTCTCGAGCCGGGGGCTTGTCGTTCCTGTCGGCCCGACAAATACAACTACGGGCCGACGCACCGCGTACAACTAAACACTAAGCCGGAAGGCCCGTACTTCCGGCAATGGCCACACCCATCTTGCTCGCGCATATAAAGATGGCCGGTACGTTCATGTTTGTCCACACCTAGGGGATCATCTAGGAAAGAGAGGAATGGAACTCACTTCAGCCGCGTTCTGGATTGCCCTGCTGCAAATCATCTGGGTAAATATCCTGCTGTCCGGCGACAACGCCGTCGTCATTGCGCTGGCCGCGCGCTCGCTGCCCCCGACGCAGCAAAAAAAGGCCATCGTGGTCGGTTCCGCCGCCGCGATCATCATGCGTATCGTCCTGACGCTGGTCGCCGCCAAGCTGCTGCTGTTGCCCTGGCTAAAGCTGATCGGCGCGCTGCTGCTGGTGTACATCGGCGTGTCGCTGCTGATGCCGGAAGGCGAGGGCGAGGGCGAGGGCAAGCAGCATGGCAGCCTGCTGGCGGCCATTCGCACCATCATGATCGCCGACCTGGTCATGAGCCTGGACAACGTCGTGGCTGTTGCCGCGGCTGCCATGGGTGACACCACCTTGCTGGTCATCGGCCTGGCCATCAGCATTCCGCTGGTCATTTTCGGCAGTACCTTGTTGCTTAAGGTTATCGAGCGGTTTCCCCTCATCGTCTGGGTGGGAGCAGCCCTGCTGGGTTTCATCGCCGGCGAACTGATGGTGGGTGACCCCGCGCTGCATGAATCCGTGCTGCGCATCGATACGGCCCTGGGCCTGACCGAACACCAACTGGCCCTGATTGCAGGGGTGATAGGCGCCTTGCTGGTGCTGGCACTAGGGAAAATTTTCCTGGCGCGCCAAAAGGTACTGACGCAAAGCTGAACTACAATAAGCGATTCGACGCCAGATACGCCGCGCGGCTCGCGCGCGGCGTATCTGCGCAGGTGCGCGGCCTGCGGCGTGTCCCTGTTTTCAATAAATCTGTGGGGGTCTAAAAGTGCTTGAGTTTTTCCAGACACTGAGTTGGGCGGCGGTGTTCCAAATCATTCTTATCGACATCCTGCTGGGTGGCGATAACGCCGTGGTCATCGCGCTTGCCTGCCGCAATCTGGCACCCAAGCAACGCATGCAGGGCATTCTGTGGGGCACGGCCGGCGCCATCGTGCTGCGCGTCGTGCTCATCGCCTTCGCCCTGACGCTGCTGGCCATCCCGTTCCTCAAGATCGTGGGCGGCCTGCTGCTGCTCTGGATCGGCATCAAGCTGCTGATTCCCGAAGATGACGCGCATGGCAACATCCAGGGGGGCACGTCCATCGCCGCGGCCGTCAAGACCATCATCGTGGCCGACTTCGTCATGAGCCTGGACAACGTCATCGCCATCGCCGGCGCTGCCCAGAACGCCCACGAAGGCCACCAGCTTGGCCTGGTCATCTTCGGCCTGGTGGTCAGCGTGCCCATCATCATCTGGGGCAGCACCCTGGTGCTGAAGCTCATCGACCGCTATCCGCTGGTGGTTACCTTCGGTGCCGGCCTGCTGGGCTGGATCGCGGGCGGCATGGTCGTTACCGACGTGTTTGTCGAAAAGCACCTCGGCGTCCAGCCCACCAGCGTTAAAATCGCCGTCGAAATCATCGGCGCGCTGCTGGTTGTCGGCCTGGGCCGCTGGTTTGCCAGCCGCAAGAAAAATGCCACGAAGGAATCCGCACATGAGTCTGCGTAAAAGCGAAAACCCTGAGTCCGGCCTGAGCCTGTTGCAAGGCTTGCTGGTGTTGGCCATTCTTGGCGTCATCGCCGCCGTGGTCTTCTCCAGCCTGATCTGACGCAATACGTGACCGCTCCGCAACGTCTCGTCATCGCCACACGCGCCAGCCGGCTTGCCCTTTGGCAAGCCGAGCATGTGCGCGACAGGCTGCAGTCGCTGTACACCGGCTGCAAGGTCGAACTCCTTACCCTCACCACCCGCGGCGACCAGATCCTGGACCGCACGCTGTCCAAGGTGGGGGGCAAGGGCCTGTTCGTCAAAGAGCTCGAAACCGCCTTGCTGGATGGCCGCGCCGACCTGGCCGTGCATTCCCTGAAAGACGTCCCCGTCGATCTGCAGGCGCCGTTCGAACTCTGCGCGATGCTCGATCGCGCCGATCCGCGCGACGCCTTCGTGTCCAACCAGTACGGCTCCCTGTCCGAACTGCCCGCCGGGGCGGTGGTGGGCACGTCCAGCCTGCGGCGCGAATCCCAGATCCGCCAGCGCCATCCGCACCTGGTCGTGAAGCCGCTGCGCGGTAACCTGGACACCCGGCTGGGCAAGCTCGATCGTGGCGATTACGCCGCCATCGTCCTGGCGGCCGCCGGCTTGCAGCGCCTGGGCATGGCCCAACGCATCCGTAGCCTGCTCGAACCCGAAGATTGCCTGCCGGCCGCGGGCCAGGGGGCCCTGGGCATCGAAATCCGCAACGACCGCAACGACCTGCGCGCCTGGCTGGCCCCGCTGGCCAGCGAGCACACTACCGCCTGCGTTGCCGCGGAACGCGCGGTGTCGCGCACGCTGGGGGGCTCATGCCAAGTGCCCCTGGCGGCCTATGCGCAACTCGATGGCGGTACGCTCACATTGCGGGCGCTGGTAGCGTCCCCGGACGGCCAGCGCGTCATCCGTTGTCAGCATGCCGGGCCCGCCGCCCAGGCGCTGGCCATAGGCGAGGCCGCCGCGCAAGAATTGCTGTCCAACGGCGCCGACACCATCCTGGCCGAATTGCTGGATTCCCCCGCATCCTGATGCGCGGGTCTGCCCGCTGGTATCGGGCGTTGCCTAAGGGGGGGCCATGCCGCAAATCGCCATCCTGACCCGGCCAGACGGCCGCAATGACGTGTTGGCGCACGAACTTGGCGCGGCGGGATGGCAGGTGCTGGTCTTGCCCGCGCTGGAAATCCTGCCCGTGCCTGTCCAGGCCGGCCAACTGCCTCATCCGCAAGATTACGATCTGGTGGTCTTCGTCAGCGGCAACGCGGCCCGGATGTACATGGCGCAGTTGCAATCTGTAGCAGGAATGCGTGCCTGGCCGGAGGCCACTTGCGCAGCAACGGTGGGGCCTGCCAGCGCGCGCGCCTTGCAGGCCTTGCCAGGTTTTGGCAACGATACAACAGTCTTGTGCCCACCACCCGAGGCCCCCACGCACGATTCCGAGGCGCTATGGAACGTGCTGCGCGCGCGCGGCCCCTTGCCGCAGCGCGTGCTGCTGGTGCGTGGCACCCAGGGGCGCGACTGGCTGGCCGAACAATTGGCCAATGCGGGCGCAACGGTCGACCGCCATGCCGTCTACCACCGGCAGCCGGCGTCGTGGCGGGCCGGGGCGGTACGGCAACTGCAGGAATGGGCCGGGCAGGGCATGCGGCCCACCTGGCTGCTGACCAGCGGTGAAAGCATCGCGGCCGTGCAGCGCGAAGTCTCCCAGGCGGGGCTGCTGGATTGGTGGCGCGCCTCGCGCTTCGTCGTGACTCACCCAGCCCTGGCGCGGCGCCTGGCGCAAGACGCCGGTGGCGATGGCCCCGCTCCAATGGTACAAATCTGCTTGCCTGTGGATGAAGCGATTCTCGACGCATTTATTGCAGCTTGAATCGAAGTTTTGGCTTTTCACCGAATACAATCGCGTCATGACAGACCAGACCCCCGCCACTGAATCGTCCGCCAGCGCGGCCGCCCCGGGCAAAGGCTCGCCCGCTTCGCCGCCACCCAAGGCCAAGAAACCTTCCAGCGCGGTGGGCACCCTGTCCGCAGCACTCATCATTGTGGTGCTGCTGGCCGTGGGGCTCAGCTGGGCCTTGTGGATGCAGCGCAAGCAGTTCCTGAACGCCGGGCGCGAGGTCGCCACCCGGCTTGGCACACTGGAACAGTCAGCGGCGCAAAGCCGCAAAGAATCTCGTGAGGCGCTGGCACTGGCCCAGACGCAAACCAATCGCGTGGCCGAGCTGGAAAGCCAGATGCGCGAAGCCAAGAGCCGCTACGACGACCTGCAGCAGGCCTGGCAAACCTTCAGCGGTGGCGCCAGCGACGAATTGCTGGCCAATGACGTCGAGCGCCTGCTGGTCATGGCCAGTCAGCAATTGCGCCTGGCCGGCAACGTCAACAATGCCATCGTGGCGCTGGAAACGGCCCAGGCGCGGCTGGCGCATGCCGATCGGCCGCGCTTTGCCTCGCTGCAGCAAAGTATCAATGGCGACATCGATCGCCTGCGCGCCGTGGCCACTATCGATATCCCGGCGCAGTCTTCGCGCATCGACCGCCTGGCCGGCCTGGTGTCCAGGGCCCCGATGGTGGTGCCCGATGCGGCCACGCCGGGCGATGCGCCGCTGGGCAACAATGCGGCCGAAGCCCCGGTTGCCATGCGTCCCGCGGACGATCCGCGCGCGGAATTGCCGGCCGACGCGGCATGGTGGCAGCGCTGGCGCGCCGAGATCGCATCCTGGCCCGGCCGCGCGGGCAGCACGCTGGCCAACGAACTGGGCGACCTCATCAGCATCCAGCGCGTCGATCAGCCGGCGGCATTGATGCTGTCGGCCGAACAGGCATCGCAGGCCCGCGCCGCCCTGCGCCAACGCCTGATGACCGCGCAGTTGGCCATGCTGATGCGCCAGCCCGAAGTCTGGAAGAACGAACTGGATAACGTCGCTGCCGCCCTGCGCAACTATTACGATGCCCGCTCCGCGGATACGCAACAGGCCCTGAGCCTGGCGCAAGAGCTGGCTCAAACCGATATCGCCGTACGCTTGCCCGACGTCAGCGACAGCATGGCCAGCGTGGCGGCCCTGCGCGCGGCCGGCTTCGACGAGCCCGCCACACAGGACTGACGCATGCGTACCTGGTTCTGGACTCTGCTGCTCGCCGTTGTTGCCGTTGCACTGGCCGTGGTGTTGCGCGCCCATACGGGCAATGTCATGGTGCTGGTGTC
The DNA here is from genome assembly GCF_020991325.1 of Bordetella petrii. Taxonomy (GTDB): domain Bacteria; phylum Pseudomonadota; class Gammaproteobacteria; order Burkholderiales; family Burkholderiaceae_B; genus Bordetella_A; species Bordetella_A petrii_E. The sequence goes on from NZ_JAJMLX010000005.1 coordinate 17,479, forward strand.
GCCCTGGCGCATCGAGCTTTCTTTGACGCTGGCGGTACTGCTCGTCTTGGCGCTGTTCGTGGCGCTATACGTGGGCCTGCGCGTGTTGGCCTGGCTGCTTGCTATTCCCGACCGCATGCGCGCCTGGCGCGGGCGCCGTGCCCAGGCGCGCGACCACGAACTGCTGGAACGCGGCTGGACCGGTCTGCTTGAAGGCCGCTTCGCCCACGCCGAGAAAGACCTTGCCAAACTGCTGGAACAAACCCGTGTGCCCAGCCGCCGGGTGCTGGCGGCCTTGTCCGCCGCGCGTGCGGCGCACGGCCTGGGTGAGTTCGCGCGGCGCGACCGCCTGCTGGAAGCGGCGCGCGAACATGCCGACGGCAATACCGGCCTGCAGGAAGCCATTGCCACTGTATCGGCCGACCAGTTGCTGGACCAGGGCCGCGCCCAGGATGCGCTGGCGGTGCTGGCCCCCCAGCAGGAAGGGGGAGCCCGCCACCTGCACACCATGCGCCTGCTGCTGCGTGCGGAAGCAGCACTGGGCCACCACGACCGAGTCTTCACCCTGGCACGCGGCTTGGCGCGCCGCAACGCCTTGTCCAAATCAGAAGCCGAACAACTGATAGACACGGCCGGCGCGGCGCGCTTGCGTGCGGCGGCGGCATCGGGCACCGATGCCTGGCGCGCCATCTGGAAAGATTTCAAAAGCGAAGAACGGGTGCTGCCCGAAATTGCCCTGGCCGGTGCCACTGCATTCGAAACTGCCGGCGAGCCCGCCGAGGCGGCCCGTGTGCTCGAAGCGGCGGTGCCCGTGCATTTCAAGGCCGCCCTGGTGGCGGCCTATGCGCGCTGCGATGCCGATCAAGTGCCGCGGCGGCTGGCCAAGGCCGAAGGCTGGCTGCAGAAACGCCCCGCCGATGCCGATCTGCTGGCGGCGCTGGGCATGCTGTGCCTGAACGGGCAGTTGTGGGGCCAGGCTGAACGCTACCTGCAGCGCAGCCTGGGTTTCCGCAACGATTCTCATACCCACGCGCTGCTGGGCAGTCTTTACGACCGCCTGGACCGTCCGGCCGACGCCGTGCGCCATTGGCGCCTGGCCACGGCCGCCAGCATGGCCTTGCCCGTTCTGGCGGCCGAACAGGCGCTGCCTGCCGCCGAAATGTCGTCCGACCCGCTCCACCTGGACGCCGAAGGCGAATATTCCACTTACCCGCCCGACGACGTCCTGGTGGCTGGATCCCTGTCGGTGCCTGCTGAACCCGCTCCGGTATCGGCACCCGCCGATTACGTGCTCGATCCCGATGCCCGGGTTGCCGAGCGTGAAAGCGCGAGCGCCGCGCAGCCCGAACCGGCCGCCATCGCGCCGGCCCGCTCCGCCGTGGACATCGAAGACTATTTCGATAGCGCTCCGATTCCCGTGGCGGCATTCGATTCGCCCGTGCCGACGTACGGCGGGCCGTCCGCGGCCGCTTCCGGCGGCGCCGGTACCGATACTGCAGCAAGCGAGCCCGATGCCAAGACCAAGGGCGAAGCCGGCGCGGGCAAGCCCAATTCTCTTCCAGACAAACAAGGTTGAATCATGAGCCTCGATCGCGTGTCTCCCGGCAAGAAGTTGCCTGAAGACTTCAACGTCATCATTGAAATCCCGATGAACGCCGACCCCGTCAAGTACGAGGTAGACAAAGACAGCGGCGCCGTGTTCGTCGATCGCTTCATGCTGACGGCCATGCACTACCCGTGCAACTATGGCTACATTCCCCAGACCCTATCGGAAGATGGCGACCCGGCCGATGTGCTGGTGTTGACGCCGTTCCCGATCCAGGTGGGCGCCGTGGTGCGCTGCCGCGCCCTGGGTGTGCTGGAAATGGACGACGAAGCAGGCGGCGACGCCAAGCTGCTGGCCGTTCCGGTCGACAAGCTCTACCCCCCATACCGCCATATCAAGTCGTACGAAGACCTGCCGGCCGAAGACATCGCCCGCATCCAGCATTTCTTCGAACACTACAAAGACCTTGAAAAAGGCAAATGGGTGAAGGTGAAGGGCTGGAAGGGCGTGGAAGCCGCCGAAGAAGAAATCGTGCGCAGCGCCGAACGCTACGGCAAGGCCTGAACGGTTAGCCCCTGACGCACTGACCGACTGACAGTTTCCGGCTGTCTGCCCCGGGCCGCGACGTACCATGGTGCGTCGCGGCCCGGGGCCGTTTTGAGCATGGGTTGCCCGAAAAAGGGATAAACTCGCGCATTGAATTCCACTCTGCCGGGCATTGCCGGCATGCGTTCAACAAGGCCAATAGAACATGGACTACGTTTTCCCTCCGTCGCCGCCCGTTGCATTGCCTGTTGCCGGCAGCAAGGCATTGTTCCCGGCGCGCCGCGTGTACTGCGTGGGGCGCAATTATGCCGAGCACGCCAAGGAAATGGGCTTCACCGGCCGTGAAGATCCGTTCTTCTTCTGCAAGCCGGCCGATGCCATCCTGCCCGTGGCCAACGGCCAGACCGGCAGCATGCCGTACCCGCCCAAGACCAGCAATCTGCACTACGAAATGGAACTGGTGGTGGTGCTGGCCAAGGGTGGCAAAGACATCCCGGTGGAACAGGCCAACGATTGCATCTGGGGCTATGCCCTGGGCCTGGACATGACGCGCCGCGACCTGCAAGGCGAAGCCAAGAAGCAGGGTCGTCCGTGGGAAGTGGGCAAGGCGTTCGATCTGTCGGCGCCGTTGGGCCCCATCCACCCGCGCAGCAAGGTGGGTACGCTCGAGCGCGGCGCGATCTGGCTGGACGTCAACGGCCAGCGCAAGCAGTCCAGCGATATTTCACAGATGATCTGGAATATTCCCGAAAGCATTGCGTATTTGTCCGGCCTGTTCGAACTGAAGGCGGGCGACCTGATTTTCACCGGCACGCCCGAAGGCGTGGGCGCTGTCGTCCAGGGCGATACCCTGGTGGGCGGTGTCGACGGCCTGGGCGAACTGCACGTGCGCATCGCCTGATCCAGATTCGTTTTCAAGATTCCAGACAGGAGTTGATCATGCGCGGACGAGTCATGTTGACGGCGCTTATTGTGTTCGGCGTCGTTCTACAAGGCTGCAATACCGTGGCGGGCATGGGTAAAGACATGTCGCGCGCCGGCAGCGCCATTACCACGGCTGCCGAAAAGTAAGGTTTGCCAGACCACCCTATGCCAACGGCCCCGATCGGGGCCGTTGGCTTTTTTATTGCGCGTAAGCCGGGCATGCGCGGCGGCGCCGGCGACATATGCGTCCACCTCGGCATCCGCGAATAGCCGGGCTATCTGCCTCAGGCCACACTAGCGTCTCTGTTCATTGAAGAAGGGGCTAGACATGGTCCGGAGCATTTCCCGCCAGCGCGGGCAAGGGATGGTGGAATACATTATCGTGGTGGCCCTGATCGCCGTCGCGGCCATCGCGGTCTATCAATTGTTCGGGCAGGTGGTGCGTTCTCAAACAGCGGCCATGGCGCGCGAACTGGCCGGCGAAGACGGCTCGGCCCAGGCCCGCGCCGCGCAGAATGCGGCCGGCAAGGCGGCCGATCAAACCAAGGCCCGAACTCTCAAGTCGTTCACCGGCAACGCAAAATGATGCACGCGTTGCCTTTGTCGCCTACGCAACGCGGACAGGCCTTGCCTATCGCGTTGGCGTCGGCGGCGGTGTGCGGGCTGGCATTCGTGGCCCTGTACAACGTGGGCCAGACGGCCGCGGCGCGTGTGCGCTTGACGCACGCCGCCGATGCCGCCGCTTATAGCGGGGCACTGGCCCAGGCGCGCACACTGAATCTGCTGGCCTATATCAATCGTGCCCAGGTCGCGCACCAGATGGCGATGGCGCACCTGGTCACCCTGGCATCGTGGGCGCAGTTCGGCCAGACGCAATCCCAGCAGCGTATCCGTGGCAACCCTCCCATGCCGCTCATCGCCGCATTGTTCGGCAAGGCGGCAGGGCAGGGGTACGCCAGCGCTACCGCCACCGCCGGCGCGGTACCTGAATTGGCCCATGCATTCCAGCAGCATGATCAAGTCGTGCATCAGGTGCTCGCGCAGGCCGCCGCATCCGCCGCGTCACGTATGCCGGACACGCGCCAGCACACTCTGCACCGTGTGCTGCAGGCCAACTACCCAGAACATTATTCGCCCCAGGCCACCACTTTATCGTCGGGGCCATTGAGGTTGCAGATGCTGTCAGATTCGGGCGCGGGACACGTGCAAACGCGCTCCGGAAAAGACGCCACCAGACTGCGCGGCATGGTCGAACTGGCGGCGGGCCGGCACGATTTTCTCCGCCCACGCAACATTACTCGCGAAAGCAACTGGGTCGTGCAGCCTGCGTGCCCTTGGCGCCGGCACGAACTACGACGCCGCGGGGGTACCTGGTTAAGCGACGACGGACGCTGGGGCGCGGTGGACACCCTGTCTTATCACTCATTGCGATCGAACCGATGGATTGGCTGTTACTACCGCGAATACGCCATGGGATGGGGCCTGGCAGGCCGGCAGACGCTGGGCGAAAGCGAATACGTCAACAAGCCGCCCCAAGATTTCTCCGGACAGGACTTCTGGCGCTGGGTTCATGAAAACACCAACTGGGACCTGTACACAGGGAAACGCAACCTGCTGGCGAACTCCTACGCGGTCGTGAATGGCGCGCGCTGGCCCAGCCGCGGATTGCCGTTCTATCACGACATCGCTATGGGCCTGGAAAATGAACCCCTGCGCTTCGCCATCCAGGTGCAGCAGGCCGCGATGGCACTGCCCACGACGGATGCTGCCAGCCGGCTTGCAGCGCCGGTGGGGCGGTATGCCTACGCGGCATTGCAGGGCGACGACGCGGTAACCGTAACCAGTGCCGCCGAAGCCTATTATTCGGCGCCCGATTCCACAATGGGACAAGCAGTGCCGCTTGCCAGTTTGTTCAGGCCCTATTGGCAGGCGCGGCTAAGCGCCGTCACTGCCGACGACATTTCCGGCAGCTTGCCATGAAGCCTGCGCGCACCGGATCCATCCAGCGTGGCCAGGCGGCTGTCGAGGCAGTCCTGGTTGTAGCCTTGCTGGTGCTGTTCATGCATGGCGTGGCAACCGTGGGCAGCCTGCAAATGCAAGGCCTGGGTGCTGCCCAGTTCAGCCGCCACGCGGTGTTCCTGTCGGCGCGGGGCATGGCCACGCCCGCGTTCGAGCACGGCGCCCTCGTCTCCATCGATGCTTCACCGTTTGTCGATGCTTCGGGCACCGCGGGCAACCCCGATGCGGTCGGGTTGGCCCGCGACTGGCTGCGCGCCGATCCCCATCTACGCACGGCGTTTGCCAGCGTGCAGGCCCCCGGCCAAGTGCCGTTCACGCAAAGCGGCAGCGCGGCGCGGATCATGTCGATACAACGCCATACCACGCTTGCGGTCAGCGCCGGGCATGCGCATGGCCAGGCCGCCACCGTGCAACGCCTGGGCATGTCGCCTGCGGGCTGGACCGCCACGGCCCAGCGCTCGCAAGCCGCCGCCCAAGCCCTGCATCGGCGCATGCAACCTGTGGATGCACCCTGGGCCAGGGGGCAGTGGTCCGTTGATTGGCTGGGGGCATGGATGGACATCGGCCCCGGCAGCCGTGGCATGGAAGGACGCTGACATCATGTCCAGGCCTCATATGGCGCGCCAACCGGCCCCTCACCCGGCATGGCTACCACGTACTTTGCTCAATCTTGCCGCGCTGTGGGCAAGTTGCATGCTGGCCGGCGCCATGGCCCACGCTGGTCCTTCTTTCCGGCCGGGCAACCTGGCGTTGCCGGCGGGCAGCGTGCAGGCGCCGTTGGCCTCGAATGTGCGCCTGTACGGCATTCCAGCAGACATACGCCTGGTGGAAATTCCCGCCGATATACCGCAGGCGGTATCGCAATTGACGTCCCGGTATCCGTTCCTGTCCGACCTGGGTGTGTACCCCGGCCTTGCGGTGTTGTCAGGACACCAGGCTGGCAGGCCCTGGGTGGTGGCATTGCAATCGGTGGGGCCTGGCAAGACACAAGGTTCGGTCATGATGTTGTCGGCCCTGCCGCCGCGCTTGCCTTCACCGCCAGGCTGGCTGCCCGCCGGCGCACAACTGCGCCTGGATATCGCCAGCCAGGAAGGCATGCAGCGCAGCCTGCAACAGGTCTGGACGTTATCCCAGTCCCCCGACGCGTTGCGCGTCGCGGTCGTCCCCGCGCTGCTCCGTGCCGGCTGGGTACCGGAAGGCCCTGGGCAGGACGCCGGCCGCTGGATACAGGGGCACAAGTCCATGCACATCTCCATTACCGCCATCGACGGCGGCAGCGGCATGTTGATGTTGCTGCACGAAAGGGCAAGCCCATGAGAAACCGTATTCGGCCGTACCTGCTCAAGGCGCGCCCGTTTGCCGTGTACGCGTTTGCCCTGGGCGCCGGCTTGCTGGCAGCCTGGGCCGCCCGCGAGCACATCCAGGGCCGCGTGCGCGAAATCGAGCGCCAGGCCGAGGTTCCCGTGGCCGCGAAGCTGGTGGCTGCCAACGATCTTCCCGCCGGCACCCGGTTGCAACTGGATCACCTGGCGGTGCGCGACATCCCGCTGCAGTGGGTGTCCAAGGGCATGCTGGATCCCGATGCTGCCGACCAGGCCGTCGGCAGCGTGCTGGCTGCCGATCTGCTCCAGGGCGATGCTTTGCTGGGTGTGCTCCTGACGCCCGCTGCACCGCCACCGCCGTTGTCCGATCTGGTGTCCGCGGGCCGGCGCGCCGTTACCCTGCCGGCAGGCGAGATCACCGCGGCCTCTGGCGTGCTGCACCCCGAAGACGTGGTGGATATCTACGTTTCTTTCAATCACCGGGGCCATCATCTGACTGCGCCTCTGCTCCAGGGGGTGCGCGTGCTTGCCATGGGCGGCGATGCCCAGGCAGTATCTTCCATTACCCTGGATACCTCGGCCGAGGATGCGGTCAAACTGGTGGCGGCTCGCCACGCCGGCACCCTGACCGCCATGCTTCGGCATCGCAGCGACGCGGCTGGCCCCGTGCCAGCAGCCTCCGGAGATCTTGCGGCACTGATGGGGCTGGACGCCGATGACCTTCCGCGCCACCCCGCGGTTTCTATTCTGTATGGCGACAGGCTGGACGGCGACGTGCCGGCCCCTGCCCTGGAAGACAGCGCCGTTGCCGAGGGGCGGCGGCCATGAAGCGGGGCGCGTCCGTGTGGGTTGCCATGCTAGGCCTCCTGCTGATGCCGTGGGCCGCAATGGCCGTCGAGCCCATGCCATTGACGCTCGAGGTTGGGCAAACCCATGTCGTGCGCCACGCAAAGGTCGTACGGGTGGCGGTGGGTAATGGGCAGGTGGTCAGCGCCGTATCGGTCGACGGCCGCGAAGTGGTGCTGTTTGCTCGCCAGGAAGGTATGTCGTCGGTGCACATCTGGACACCCGCTGGTGTGGGGGCGGCCTATCAGGTCCAGGTGCGCCCCGCCGGCTGGGCGCAAATGCAGGAAGACGTCCAGGCATTGCTCAGGCATGTACCCAATGTCCGTAGCACTCCGGTGGGCGATAGCATCGTTATCGAAGGCGATGACCTGGCCGACGACGACCGGGTGCGCATCGCAGCGCTGGCGCAACGGTATCCGCGCATCATGGATTTCACAGGCCAGGTGGGCTGGGACCGCATGGTGTTGCTGGATGTGCAGGTCGTGGAATTGCCCAGCTCGCGCTTGCGCGAATTCGGCGTGCAATGGGACTCCGCCTCTCAGGGCGGCATGAACGCAGGGCTGGTGTGGCAGCCAGGCTCCAGGCAGCAGCTCGCTGAAACCGTGGCGCCGCCGCCGCTCGTCATGCCGGGAATGGGGGCAGGGGGCTATTTCGGCCTCAATGCGCTGATTTCATCCCGTATTGCCGCACTGGCGCAACGCGGCGACGCGGTACTGCTGGCGCAACCGCAACTGCTGGCGCGCAGCGGCACCACGGCTTCATTTCTGGCGGGCGGCGAGGTCCCCTACAGCACCACCGACGCCCAGGGCAACGCCCGGACTGAATTCAAGCCCTATGGGGTATCGCTCAACATTACCCCGCGCATCGACCGTAACGGAGCCATTCGCTCGCGTATCGAAGTCGAAGCCAGTTCGGTGGATACCTCGCTTACCGTGGCTGGCGGACCGGCCCTGCGCACGCGCCGCGCCGCCACGGAATTCAATGTCCGTTCAGGCCAGACACTGGTGCTGGGGGGCTTCCTGTCGCGCGAGCGGTCCCATGAACGCAGCGGCTTGCCGCTGCTGCAAGACATCCCCGTGCTGGGCGCCTTGTTCTCATCCCGGCGCGATCAACACAAGGAAACCGAACTGGCCATTTTCGTGACGCCGCGCATCGTGTCGCAAGATCATCCCGAACTGGCCATGCGTGCACAGCAAGGCCGAAACGTCCTGCGCCAGGCCTTTCCCGATGCCCCTGCGCTGGGCACGGCCGCGCCGGGGCCCGGAGGCGCCGATTGGGCCGCATACCTGGGCCCGGGATCGCAATGGCGGCCGGCTGCCGATACCTCCCATTCCGTACAACTCCGATGACCATACTCGATATCCTCATGACATTCGAAGACGGCCAGCAGCGGTCGCTGCGCGCCACGGCGCCCGTACTGATAGGGCGGTCGGCCGAATGCGGGCTGCGTATTCCGAACTGGCGCGTGGCAAAGCGACACGCGCAGTTGGTGGGGCAGGGGGGAAGCCTGGAACTCGAAGACCTGGGCTCGCTGGGAGGAACGCTGGTCAATGGCCGGCGTGTCACGGTGCACCGGCCGCTGATGCCGGACGATGACATCGTGATAGGCCCTTGCCGGCTGCGTGTCAGCACGGTCGATAATGCGTCCGAGCACCCAAGTGCCAGTTCCGAGGCTCATGGTTCCTCGGCGGAAGAGGCTGGCGCCATATCTCTCGCGGCACCGGAGGGTGCGCCGCAGGCTGTTGCGGGCCTGCTTCCGCATCGCCGGCGCCTGCACGCGGCGCTGCTGCAAGCGTTGGACTTGCGGCGCCGCGACGTGGCGGGCATGAGCGATACATTGCTGCGCGCCGAGGCCCAGCGGCTGTTGGAAGACATCGCCGCCAGCGACGCCGACATTCCTGCGCATGCCGACCGCGCCGCGCTGTGCCGCGAGGTACTGGACGAGGCGGTGGGCCTCGGACCACTAGAGCCCCTGCTGGCCGATCCCGGTATCAGTGAAATCATGGTAAACCGGCATGACGAAATCTATGTCGAGCGGCGGGGCCGCCTGTGCCGCCACGAAGCTGCCTTCAGCAGCGAGCAGTCGGTGCGCTGGGTGATCGAGCGCATCGTTGCGCCGCTGGGCCGGCGTATCGACGAGAGCGCACCCATGGTGGATGCGCGCCTACCCGACGGTTCGCGTGTCAATGCCGTGATTCCTCCGGTAGCCTTGAAAGGCCCCGCGCTCACGATACGGAAGTTTCCGGCCCTGCGTCCATGCATGGCCGACCTGGTGCGCGGCGGTTCCATCGACGCGGCCATGGCCGAGTTCCTGGCCCTGTGCGTGCGCACCCGCAAAAGCGTGGTGGTGTCGGGCGGAACCGGGTCCGGCAAGACCACCTTGTTGAATATCCTGTCCAACGCCATTCCCGAGGGCGAGCGCATCGTCACCATTGAAGACGCTGCCGAACTGCGCCTGGACCACGCGCACCTGGTCGCGCTGGAGGCACGGCCCGCCAACCTGCAGAACCGTGGCCGCATCGATATACGCGATCTCGTGCGCAATGCATTGCGGATGCGCCCGGACCGTATCGTGGTAGGCGAATGCCGCGGCGCCGAGGCATTCGACATGCTCACGGCGATGAACACGGGCCATGACGGCTCCCTGACCACGTTGCACGCCAATTCGCCACGAGATGCCTTGGGGCGCCTGGAGGCAATGGTGTTGATGGCCGGCATGGATCTTCCCTTGACTGTGGTGCGCGAACATATCGGCGCCAGCATCGACATCATCGTGCAGCAAACCCGCCTGTCCGACGGGCGGCGCATCGTGGCCTCGATTGTCGAGATCACCGGCCTGGAAAGCGGACGCATCCAGCTGCAGGAATTGTTTCGCTACCAGGCCGGGCAAGGTTTCCTGGGATGCGGTGTGCTGCCCAGCTTTGCACAGGCATGGCAGCTTGCCGGCGTTGCTTTCGACGCCGGCATGTTCAGTGGTGCCGCACCGCTTGCCGCCACGCGAGGCCTGTTGTCATGATCTGGCTGGCGGCGGCTATGTCGATGGCATGCACGGTGTTGCTGGCCTGGCGTGTGCAAGCCTGGTTCGGGCCGGCGCTGCAGCGTTATCGCCGCATTTACACCCAGGACGCCAGCGTCAAGCTGAGCGAAGTGTTCCTGTTCATCGACCCCGCCCAATTATGGCTGGCAGCCGTGCTGTTGGGGATGCTGGCGGGGGCGGTGGCCTTTGTTGCCAGCGGCAGCGCCGCGGTGGGCGCCATCGCGGCCGTGCTGGCAAGCAGGTTGCCGCGCCATCTGGTGGCGCGGCTGCGGGCGCGCCGCCTGGCACGTTTCGAGCAGCAACTGCCGGCGGCGCTGCTGAGCCTGGCATCCGCCCTGCGGGCGGGGGTGGGGGTATCCACCGCGCTGCGCCATATCGTCGAGCACAGTGAAACACCACTGGCGCAAGAGTTCGGCCTGATGCTGCGCGAACAGCGCCTGGGGGTGGCGTTCGACGCCGCGCTGGAGAACCTGAGCAGGCGCGTGCCATCGGAGGCCAGCGCATTGGTGGTGGCCGCCATGCGCGTGGCGGCCCATACGGGCGGCAACCTGGCCGAAACGCTCGAAGGCATCGCGCGCACGCTGCGCGAACGATTGCAATTGCAGGGCAAGGTACGTGCCCTGACCGCGCAGGGGCGCATGCAGGCCTGGATCGTCGGGGCCTTGCCGCTGCTGCTGTTGCTGGTACTGGATCAAATGGAACCCGAAATCATGTCCCTGCTGTGGCACACGCCGACGGGATGGGGTGTGCTGGCCCTGGTCGCCGGCCTGGAAACCGCGGGAATATTCTTGATCCGGCGCATCGTCGATATCGATATCTGAGGCCTGTTGACGCTACTGGAAAACCTGGCATGTTGCACTTGATCTCCATTCTGTTGGCCGGCATGGGCGGGGCGGTGGCGGCGTGGCTGCTGGCGCGGCCGGCATTGGCCGATGAGACGCGGTCTGGCGATGCCATGCCCTGGCGATGGCGGGTGGCGTGGCCCTGGCTATCGGCGGTGGCGCACGTCTGCGGTCCGTTGTTGTCCTGGAAGATGCGCGGTCGTCTGGATCGTCTCGTCACGCAAGCGGGGTTTCCACCCACGGCAACGGCGGCGCACGCCGCCGCGTTGGTCATCAATGCGGCGGCCCTGGGAGGCGTGTTGGCCGCGGGCCTGGCTTGGTGGCTGGACGCGGCCGCGGCAATTGCGCTGGCGGTGCCCCTGGGCGCGGTGGCGGCGGGGGGCTGGCCCGCGTTGTGGGTAAGGCAGCGCATACGCCGCCGGCGCCTATGCATCGGCCGCGAGTTGCCCTTCATGCTGGACATGATGACGCTTTGCGTCGAATCCGGCCTGAGCCTGCACGGCGCCTTGCAGCAGGCCGAGCAACACGGGCCGCCTGGCCCTTTGCGCCAGGAACTGGGCCGCGCCCTCGCGGACATGCGCACGGGTTTGCCACGCGCCGCGGCCTTGCTGGCATTGGCCGACCGTGCCGATAACCCGACTGTGCGGGCGTGGGTGGCGGCTTTGATACAGGCCGATGGCCTGGGCATGAGCCTGGGCCCATTGCTGCGCGGCCAGGCCGCGCAGTGCCGCACCGACCGATTCCAGCGCGCCGAAAAACTTGCCATGGAGGCTCCCGTGAAAATGCTGTTGCCCTTGATAGGTTGCATCTTCCCCTGCACGTTCGTCGTGTTGGCGTTTCCCATTGGCGTGCAGTTATGGCAGGCCACGCAATGATCCGCCCGCGCCGCCACCGCGCTTGCGCACGCTTGCGGCTGGTACGTGCCCAGGGCGTGCTGGGACGCATGCGCGGCTTGCTATGCCGGGCCAGGGCGCCGGGGCCGGGCTCTGCCTTGTTGCTGTCGCCATGCTGGGCAGTGCACACCGTGGGCATGCGCTACAGCATCGACGTGGCTTTCATCGACAGGCAGGGACGGGTGCTGCGCCTGGCGCGCAATCTGCGGCCCGGCCGACTGGCCGTGTGCGTGCGCGCGGCAGCGGTGCTGGAAATGGCGGTGAACTTGCAGGACACGCCGCTGCGTTACCGGCGGCGCCTGCATATCGCTTTGCGGCGCGCTGGCGTGCCGTGATGCCCGTGCGCTGTATGGAGAACGCCGCGGACTACACCGCCGGCACGAAAAACCGGTCGCGCAGGGCCTGCAGGCCGATCCGTTCCAGGATCTCGCCCAGCCGCTCGGCCGGCTTGCGCCGCGGCAGGTCTTTGTAGTGCGCGATGATCAGCTCGTTTTTCATTGAGTGTTCCCAACCGACCAGTTCCGTCACGCTCACCTGGTAACCGTGCGCTTCCAGTTGCAGGCAGCGCAGCACATTGGTGATCTGGCTGCCGAACTCGCGCGTGTGCAAAGGGTGGCGCCAGATCTCGGCCAGCGGGTCGGCCAGCGCCCGGCCTTTGTTCTGGCGCAGTGCCGCGGCCACTTCGGCCTGGCAGCAGGGCACCACCACGATGTACTGGGCGTGCTTTTCAAGCGCGAACCGGATGGCATCATCGGTGGCGGTATTGCAGGCATGCAGCGCCGTCACCACGTCGATCTGCTGCGGCAGGCGGTCTGAGGTAATCGATTCGGCCACCGACAGGTTCAGGAACGACATGCCGCCAAATCCCAGGCGCGACGCCAGCGCCTGCGACGAAGCTACCAGTTCCAGGCGCGTCTCGATGCCATATACGTGCGATTCGTCGTTCAGCGACTTGAAAAACAAGTCGTACAGAATAAAGCCCAGGTACGACTTGCCCGCCCCATGATCTACCAGAGACACCGAGCCGCGCTGCGTTTTTACGTCGTGCAGCAAGGGCTCGATGAATTGGAACAGGTGGTATACCTGTTTCAGCTTGCGGCGGCTGTCCTGGTTCATCTTGCCGTCCCGCGTCAGGATATGCAGTTCCTTCAGCAGTTCGACGGATTGGCCGGGGCGGATTTCAGGGACACGGGACATCAGGGACGGGCAGTTGCGCCACGGATTGGGCGAAGCATGCAGTTTACTGAACCTGCCGCTACACTCCCCCGAAGGCCAGGCGCGTGGCGTGTTCGCGCACATCGGCCGGCCACGAGGCCACCTGTTGCGCAAAACGCGCCTGATCGTGGGCGAACAGGGCCCGCGCTGCTTCTTCGAAGCCGGGCAGGTCGCCGCCGATGGACGACATGAAATGGTACGCGGCCTCTTGGCGCTGGCGCAGCCTGTCGGCCGCCTCGTGCGTGTGGCGAGCATCTTCCACCAGCTTGCGCAGCGCTACCGATGCGCCGCCCGGCTGCGAGGCCAGCCATTCCCAGTGGCGCGGCAGCAGGGTGACTTCGCGCGAGACCACTCCCAGCTTGGGCCGCCCGCGGCCGCGCACGCCCGGCACGGCGTCGACGGACGCAACGTCCGAAGGGGCCGGCGGGGCATAAGGCGTGCCGCCGCTGTCGCCGCGCAAGTCGATATCCACCAACCGGCCGGTAGTGTCGTCGTAGATCAGTACGGGCCCGGCAGCATTGGACTGCAAGGCCTGGCGCACGGCCAGGGTTACCGCGGGCAGGGCGCCCGAGGCAATGCGGCGGTGCCCGTCGAATGCGGTACACGTGATGGATAAGGAGTCGATGGCACTCATAGGCTCTCCTTGGGTTCAGGTGCCTTCATTATTTACCGGGTAAAAATGACAGTCAATATTACCCGGGTTAAATTGTGTGACAAGGCTTGTCCCATTGCGCAGCTAGGGGAAACACCTAGTAAAAACCTCGCAAGCGCGTATAATCTTGCTTTGCGCCCGGAGTTCCCCATGCGTCTCATCCAAAAAGCGCTCACCTTCGACGATGTGTTGTTGGTGCCTGCGTACTCCGAGGTGTTGCCGCGCGACACCTCGCTGGCTACTCGCCTCACTCGCAACATCACCCTGAATATCCCCCTTGTGTCCGCCGCCATGGACACCGTTACCGAGTCGCGCCTGGCCATTGCCATGGCACAGGAAGGCGGCATCGGGATCATCCACAAGAACCTTTCCGCCGACGAGCAGGCCAAGGAAGTGGCCCGCGTCAAGCGCCACGAATTCGGCATCGTCATCGACCCGGTTACCGTCACGCCCGACATGAAGGTGCGCGACGCCATCGCATTGCAGCGCCAGCATGGTTTTTCCGGGCTGCCGGTGGTCGAGGGCAAGAAGGTGGTGGGCATCGTCACCAACCGCGACCTGCGCTTCGAAGAACGCCTGGACCAGCCCCTGCGCAACATCATGACGCCGCAGGAACGCCTGGTCACCATGCAGGAAGGCGCCACGCTGGATGAGGCCCAGGCCCTGATGCACAAGCATCGCCTGGAGCGCGTGCTGATCGTCAACGACGCCTTCGAACTGCGCGGCCTGGCCACCGTAAAGGACATCGTCAAGAACACCGAGCACCCGGTTGCCAATAAAGACACCCAGGGCCAGCTGCGCGTGGGCGCGGCAGTGGGCGTGGGTGCGGGCACCGAAGAGCGCGTCGAAAAACTGGCGGCCGCCGGCGTCGACGTCATCATTGTCGATACCGCGCACGGCCATTCGGCCGGCGTGCTGGAGCGCGTGCGCTGGGTCAAGCAGAATTTCCCCAAGGTGGAAGTCATCGGCGGCAACATCGCCACGGCCGAGGCCGCGCGGGCGCTGGTTGAACACGGCGCCGACGGCGTCAAGGTCGGTATCGGCCCAGGTTCCATCTGCACTACGCGTATCGTGGCCGGCGTGGGCGTGCCGCAAATCACCGCCATTGCCGACGTGGCCAAGGCCCTGGAAGGTACCGGGGTTCCGCTGATCGCCGACGGCGGCATCCGCTATTCGGGCGATATCGCCAAGGCCCTGTCGGCCGGCGCCTTCGCCTGCATGATGGGCGGCATGTTCGCAGGCACCGAAGAAGCGCCGGGCGAAGTCGTGCTGTTCCAGGGGCGTTCGTACAAGTCGTACCGCGGCATGGGCAGCCTGGGCGCCATGTCCGACGGCTCGGCCGACCGCTACTTCCAGGATCCGGCCAACAACGCCGACAAGCTGGTGCCCGAAGGCATCGAGGGCCGCGTTCCCTACAAGGGCAGCGTGCTGGCCATTATTTACCAACTGGTGGGCGGTATCCGGGCTTCCATGGGCTATTGCGGCTGCGCCACCATCGACGACATGCGCACCAAGACCCAGTTCGTCGAGATCACCTCGGCCGGGGTCCGCGAATCCCATGTACACGACGTGCAGATCACCAAGGAAGCGCCCAACTACCGCGCCGACTGATCCCAGCGCCCAGTACAATGCAATGCATCGCGCACCGGCAGAACTCCGCGGTTCTGGCCGGTGCGCTTTTATTTACAAACCGGCAGAGTCTCCATGCACCATCAGCGCATTCTCATCCTTGACTATGGTTCGCAAGTCACCCAGCTGATCGCCCGCCGCGTCCGCGAGGCCGGCGTCTATTCCGAAATCCACCCGGGCGACGTTGACGACGCCTTCGTGCGCGACCAGGCCAGCCAGGGCCTGAAAGGCGTCATTCTGTCGGGCAGCCACGCCTCGGCCTACGCCGAAGACTCGCTGCGCGTGCCCGCCGCCGTGTTCGAACTGGGCGTGCCGGTGCTGGGCATCTGCTACGGCATGCAGTCCATGGCCCAGCAACTGGGCGGCAAGGTCAGCTTTTCCGACCACCGCGAATTCGGCTACGCCGAAGTGCGCGCCCACGGCCACACCAAGCTGCTGGACGGCCTGGCCGACTTCACCACGCCGGAAGGCCATGGCATGCTGAAGGTATGGATGAGCCATGGCGACAAGGTCACCGAATTGCCGCCCGGCTTCAAGCTGATGGCCTCGACTCCGTCGTGCCCGATCGCCGGCATGGCCGACGAAACGCGCCATTTCTACGCGGTGCAGTTCCACCCCGAAGTAACGCATACCGTGCAGGGCAAGGCCATGCTGGCGCGCTTCGTGAACGACATCTGCGGCTGCCAGGGCGACTGGAACATGCCCGACTACGTCACCGAAGCCGTGGCGCGCATCCGCGAACAGGTGGGCAGCGATGAGGTCATCCTGGGCCTGTCGGGCGGGGTGGATTCGTCCGTGGCCGCCGCCCTGATCCACAAGGCCATCGGCGACCAGCTGACCTGCGTGTTCGTCGACCACGGCCTGCTGCGCCTGGACGAAGGCAAGCAGGTGATGCAGACCTTCGCCGAGAACATGGGCGTGAAGATCATCCACGTGGATGCTACCGACCAGTTCATGGGCAAGTTGGCCGGCCAGGCCGACCCCGAAGCCAAGCGCAAGATCATCGGCCGCGAATTCGTGGAAGTGTTCCAGGCCGAGGCCGCCAAGCTGAAAAGCGCCAGGTGGCTGGCCCAGGGCACCATTTACCCCGACGTGATCGAATCGGCCGGCGCCAAGACGGGTAAGGCTACGTCGATCAAGTCGCACCACAATGTGGGCGGCCTGCCGGACACCCTGAACCTGCAGTTGCTGGAACCGCTGCGCGAACTGTTCAAGGACGAAGTGCGCGAACTGGGCGTGGCCCTGGGCCTCCCGCCGCAGATGGTGTACCGCCACCCATTCCCCGGCCCCGGCCTGGGCGTGCGCATCCTGGGCGAAGTCAAGCACGAGTACGCCGAACTGCTGCGTCGCGCCGATGCGATTTTCATCGACGAACTGCGCAGCACCATCGACGAAACCAGCGGCAAGAGCTGGTATGACATGACCTCGCAGGCTTTCGCTGTGTTCCTGCCGGTGAAGTCGGTGGGGGTCATGGGCGACGGCCGTACCTACGAATACGTGGTGGCCCTGCGCGCCGTGCAGACCTTCGACTTCATGACCGCAGATTGGGCGCCGCTGCCGCACGCGCTGCTGGCCCGGGTGTCGTCGCGCATCATCAACGAAGTGCGCGGCATCAATCGGGTGGTGTACGACGTGTCGAGCAAGCCGCCGGCCACGATCGAGTGGGAGTGAGTTTAGGTTCTTCGAGGACTATCGTCAGCCATCGATTGGCGGTAGAGCTGACGGTAAGGGCCGCCGCGGTACCCTGACCGCTGGCGGCTATGGGTCTGGTCGCATCGAAGATCGCAAGGTGGTCGTTGCCTATGCCATCGAGGCCCTGCGCCCGTTTGGCCATTTTCATTCCCGTGTCTTATTACCGCAAAGGCCACGTGAAAGAGCGCGGCCGGGCATTGTTCGTGCGTTAGCAATGGGCCAGCCGCCACGTGGTGCAGGCCAGGAACCAAGCCGGGTATAGTCAGGTCTTGCATTGCACAACGAGGAAACGGCGCCATGGATCGTCTGGCTGCAATGGAGGCCTATGTCAGTGTGGTCGAGGCGGGTTCGTTCTCGGCGGCCGCGCGCCGGCTCAAGCTGGGCCAGCCTGCCGTGTCGAAATCCATCGCCCAGCTCGAAGAGCGATTGGGCGCCCGCCTGCTGCTGCGATCGACCCGCGGGTTGGCAACGACCGACGCCGGCCAGCGGTTCTACGAGCACGCCAAGCGGGCCATCGAAGATGTCGATGAAGCCGAACAGGTTGCCCGCGACGCCTCGGCCGGCCTGGCGGGCCGGCTTCGGGTATGCGCGGCGGTGACGTTCGCCCGATTGCACGTTCTGCCGGCGCTCAAGACGTTCATGGACCAGCATCCGCAGCTCGAGATAGAAATCGTGCTCGACGACAGGAACATCGACCTGCTGGAAGAAGGCGTCGACGTGGCGCTGCGCATGGGCACACTGGATGATTCGTCCATGACGGCGCGCCGCGTCGCGCAAAGCCCACGGGTGGTGGTGGGTACGCCGGCGTATTTCGACGCTGCCGGTGTGCCCACTACGCCCGCCGACTTGAGCCGGCACCAGGCCATCGTCTATTCGCTGCGCGGAGGCGGGCAGTCCTGGTCTTTCAGCCAGGGCGGCGGGCAGGTGGCCGTCGTTGTCTCCGGCAGGGTGCGCGTGAGCGCGGCCGAAGGGATGCGCACGGCGGTATTGGCCGATATGGGCCTGGCCGTGGCGTCGCGGTGGATGTTTGCGCCCGAATTGCAGGCAGGCCAATTGCGACAGGTGCTGCAGGATTGGAGCCTGCCGCCGGTGGATCTGTGGGCGGTGTTTCCGTCCGGGCGTATGGCAAGCGCCAAGGCGCGCGCCTTCGTCGACTTCGTCGAGCAGACGCTGGCGCGGGACGAGGCGCCGCAACGCTGAAAGCGCGGTATTCCCGGTCAGCGCGTCTGGCCGGCGGCCTGTAAGACGGGGAACATCTCGGCGGGGTCCGGCCGATGCGTATAGTCGGGGTTGACTTCCGAATATAGGACGATGCCGTTTTGGCCGATGACGTAGCGCGCGGGAATCGGCAGGGTCCAGCTCGGGTCGTTGTTGAAGGCAGGCAGATCGTTTTTCAGCTGCTTGTACAGGTCGACCAGGTAATCGGGCAGCCTGAAGCGCAGGCCGAAGGCGGAAGCGGTTTCGCCGTTCACGTCGCTGAGTACGGGAAAACCAAGCTGGTTGGTGCGTACTGACTTGCGGCTATTGACGGCGGTTTGCGGTGAGATCGCCAGCAAATTGGCGCCCAGGGCCTGGATCGCCGGCAGGGCCTCGTTCATGGCCTGCAGTTCGATGTTGCAGTATGGGCACCAGACGCCGCGGTAGAAACTGATGACTAGCGGACCCTCGGCCAGCAGGTCGGCCGACGAGACTTCGTTGCCATCCTGGTCCTTCAGGCGAAACCGGGGGGCGCGGTCGCCGGCCTTGATGGCGCGCTCGGCCTGACCGCTGGCGATGAGCTCGGCGGTGGCGCGCTCCATGATGGGGTGGATTTCCGGCGGGGCATTGAAAGGCGGCTTGCCCGCCTTGAAATCGGCCTTGAAGGCGTCCAGTTTGTCTTGTAACGACATGAGCGTTCTCCGATGAGGGAATGGTGGGTGAGGGACCGGGTCGAGCGGATCGTGGATTCGCCTTGGAGTTCATCATCCGGGAACGCCGCACGTGCAGGTAGACGGCCGCCTGGAATAACATCCATTCCCTGGCGGCATGAAACACAAAAGCCGCCGTACGCCCAGGATGCCGATGTGCCGCAACTTTCCGAACGCCCCGTGTCGCAGATAGACTGGCTGAGCCATCTCTTGAAGATGATCACCGTCACCGGCCAGTTGGAGGTGCGCTGTGCCTACGGCGCCCCGTGGCGCGTGGTCTACGCGCAGTCCGCGGCCCACGAGATTCCTTACCACATCGTGCTCAGGGGCCGTGCCATCCTCGAAGATCCAGAGACAGACACGGCCAGGGAGCTGGCGGGCGGCGATATCGTGCTGCTGCCTCATGGGGCGGCCCATGTGCTGCATGACGGCAGCGGCCGCAGGCCGGCGCGCACGCTCAACCGCCCCGACCCCACGGGATGGGTGGTTAGCGAAAACAGCGGCACCGGCGAGCGCCTGGACATGTTGTGCGGGCGCTTTTTCATCGCGCCGCCGCACGACCGGTTGATCCGCGATTATCTGCCTACGACACTGGTCGTACGGGCCAGAAATGGCGATGGCGAGGCGGGCGCCGTATCGGTTTCGACTCCGCTGACTAATCTGGTAGGACTGATGCGCGTGGAGTCCGCGGGCGACAAGCTGGGCGGATACGCGATGCTCAATGCGCTTTCGTCGGCGCTGTTCACCCTGGTGCTGCGCGCGGCCAGTGAATCCGAACAGGCGCCGGCCGGGCTGCTGGCGCTGGCCGGTTACCCTCGGCTGGCGCCGGCTATCTCGGCCATGTTCGCCGACCCCGCGCGGGCCTGGACGCTGCCTGACCTGGCCGGGCTATGCAGCATGTCGCGCGCCACCTTCATGCGACATTTCCACGATAAGCTGGGGCGCTCGGCATTCGAGTTATTGACCGACATCCGCATGAGCCTGGCCGTCAACGAGTTGAAGAAACCGACGACAACCACCGAAACCGTGGCGGAGACAGTGGGATATCAATCAGTATCGGCATTCCGGCGTGTTTTCGCCGAGTGGATGGGGATGCCCCCAGGGCAATGGCGCCGCCTGGCGCGCTCGACCGCAGTCGGGCAGCAAGCGGCAATAAGCTGATCCTTGCGCAGCACGTGACACCGTCAGCTTGACTATTTTAGATCGATTGATTTAAAACTCGACACCAAGGTCTTGGCGATTGCCGTCCCGGTGTCCGGGCTGGTGGCCTGGATCCATCACATTTCATGAGGCGCAGCTTGACATGAACATTCAAGGAAAGAAGGTCCTGATCACTGGCGGATCGAGCGGTATTGGCCTGGCGACGGCTTCCGAGCTTGTTCGCAAGGGTGCCAGGGTTTTCATTGTCGGGCGTCGCGGCAGGGTGGTGGCCGAGGCAGTCGAACTGCTGCGCGGGGCCGGCGGACAGGCCGACGGCATCGATGCGGATGTCGGAACGCCGCAAGGGCGGGATCGCGCGTTGGCGGCGGCGCGTGCCTCGATGGGCGGGCTGGATATCCTGATCAACAGTGCCGGAGGAGTCCGGGCAGGCAGGCTGGAGGACACACCGGAAAGCGATATCGCGAAGATGGTGGAGGTCAATCTGCTGGCGCCGATCCTGCTGGCGCGCGCGGCGCTGCCGGATCTGCGCGTATCAGGCGATGGCATGATCGTGAATGTGTCGTCGGGCATTGCCCTGGTGGGGGTGCCCTTCTATACCAGCTATGCGGCAGTCAAGGCGGGGATCTCGCACTTTGGAGAAGCCTTGCGCCGCGAGTTGAAGGGGGAGGGGGTGCACGTGCTGACGGTATACCCCGGGGCGACCGACACGCCGATGATGACGTCGTCGCGAGCGGGCCCCGACCTGGGCTTCGTTCGCGAGCCGGCCGTCGCGGTTGCCCAGGCCATTGTCGAAGGCATGGAAGCCGGCGCCTTGCAGATCACACGTGGTGGAGAAGTCCGCGAGGCCATGATCGCCCAGAACCGTACGAACCCGTTGGCATTGGACGAGAGATTTGAGTTGCTGAAGCCGAAGCTCGCCGAGGCCGTAAAGGACCATTCCGCACTTTGATCCTAATAAGCATTTTATTGAGCTTATACGGGCTCGAAAATTGCTCCGTGCAGGCCTAAAGTAGCGACTCCTAACCACCCATTGAAGGAGTCGTACCATGAGCCGCATCACCATCCCCGCCATCGAATCCGCCACCGGCGCCACGGCCGACGTATACGCCCAGGTCAGGAAAGTGGCCGGCGGCAGCGTTCCCAACCTGTTTGCCGCGTTGGGCTATCTGGCTCCGACGGCCCTGGCCGCGGTGCTCAATGCCGAAGGGGCGTTGGCCTCGAGCAGCTTGAGCAAGCAGGACCTGGAAACCATCAAACTGCTGGTCAGCGGGCAGACTGGCTGCCACTATTGTGTGGCCGCGCACAACATGCTGGGCAAGATGGTTGGTTTGCCGGCCGATGCGCTGCGTGCCATTCGCACCGGCCAGCCTACCGGTGACGCCAAGCGCGACGCCCTGGTGCGTTTCGTGCTGAACCTGCAGAACACCAGCGGCACGATCAGCGAAGACGAGTTCGCCGCTATCCGCGGTGCCGGCTATACCGACACGCAGCTGGCAGAGATTTCGCTGGCCATCGCGCTTACCATCTTCACCAATACTTTCAACCGCATCAACGATACCGACGTCGACTTTCCGCCCGTGCAGTAAGGCATTCTGCCTAACTCCATACCATCGCCAGCGCCGCCGCTGCCAGATATAGCCCCACCCCGAACGCGGTATGCGTGGCCAGGCTGCGCAGGCAATTCTTGACTGGGCTTGGGGTTCTGGACGAGGCGAACCCGGCCCCCATGGCCGGCTGCATCACGCACAGCGGGATAACGACGGTGGCGGCGCCCACGGCAATGGCCGGCAACAGTGTGGGCTGGTGCAGCCAGCCAGTGCCCCACACGGCGGTCAGCAACACGGCAAAGGCAATGCCCACGCCATAGTGCACAGCCCAGCCCAATGCCTGTTCGTGGGGCACGGGTGGGGCTTGCGCGATGGCGGCGTGGGCAAACCTGCCGTGGCGCAGATGCCCCACCCAGCGGCCGATCAGCCCGAAGGGCAGGGTGGGAACGCCCAGCGCCTTCATCAGCGCCAGCCATCCGTCCATGACGACGGTGGCGCCCACGCCGACAAGGACAATGCGTGCAAGGTCTTCGAGCGGGATCATTTTTGCTTCCTTTGCATGTTTGACCCTGATGGTCGGATGCGGGCATGATAGAAGTTAAAGTTAACTTCAAGTCAAGAGACTTCCATGGACATTGCCGAAGTTGCCAGGCGCACGGGTGTTCCCGCGTCTACGCTGCGCTTTTACGAAAAGAAGGGCTTGATTGCATCGCTGGGCCCCAGCGGGGCGCGGCGGCGGTTTGCGCCGCAGGTGATCGACCAGTTGGCCTTGATCGCGCTGGGGCAGGCCGGCGGCTTGTCGCTGGACGATATCGGCGCCATGTTGGGGCCCGGCGCGGCGCCGCGGGTGGACAGGAGCCGGCTGCTGGCCAGGGCCGATGACATCGACGCTACCGTCAAGCAGCTGCAGGCCATGAGCCGGGGCTTGCGGCACGCCGCGGCATGCCCCGCTCCCAGCCACTCGGAATGCCCGACCTTCCAGCGCTTGCTGAAGGCGGCTGCCGCAAGGGCGCTGGGCCGGCGCCGCGCAGCCGGCAGCGGAGCCAGGTCCGGCTGAAGCCGGGATGTTCTAGTCTTGCTGCACGCCCAGCGCCTTCAACTGCGCACGCAATTGCCGCACTTCACGGCTAAGGTCCAGGATGAGCGCGACGGCGTCCAGGCAGGCGTCGAAGTCGCGCTCCAGCCGCCGGGCTTCCAGCGCGCGGCTCAGGTCGCTGCTTTGAAAGCGCCAGTCGGCGGGTTGCGAGCCACTGGTCTGGATGATGCCAACTTGCACCAGTTGCGCCACCCATTCCACTTCTACGCCGCAGGCGCGCGCCAGGTCGTCGGCGCTGAGCGGTTGCGCCTTGCCCACGATGGTGCCGGTAGCGGAAATGACTACGGTTTTCATGTTCACACCTCCATGTGGCGCCGCGGGTTGAAGGGCAGGTCTTCCTGCATTTTGCGGTAGGCGGCGCGGGCGGCATCGGTGTCGGCCGGTGGCAGCACTACCTGCAGGACGAGATACAGATCGCCGGGTGGGTCGCCGGGTATGCCGCGGCCGCGCAGCCGCAGCTTGCGGCCGCCGGCCGAGCCGGCGGGTACCGTGACTTCCACCCAGCCGCCCGGGGTGGGCGCGTTGACGCTGGCGCCCAAGGCCGCTTCCCATGGCGCGACGGGCAAGGTCATGGTCAAGTCGCGCCCATCGGCCTGGTAGCGGGGGTGCGGCTTGAAGCGCACTTCCAGGTACAGGTCGCCGTTCTCGCCGCCGCCGTGGCCGGGCATGCCCTGGCCCGCCAGACGGATGTACTGGCCCTCGCGTACACCGGGCGGGATGCGCACGCTGAGCGTGCGCGTCTGCATTTGCGGGCGGCCCTGGTCGTCCAGGTGCACGGCGCGCAGGCTGACTTCGCGCGTGGCGCCTTTCAGGGCGTCTTCGAGGTCTACGTCGATGGTGGCGTGGTGGTCTTCGCCGCGCGCGCGGAAGTCGTGCGGCGTGTGGCGTGCGCGGCCGCCGAACAGGGTAGAGAAGAATTCGCTGAACTGGGCTTCGTCGCCGGGCGAGGCGGTGCGGTGGAATTCGAAGCCCTGGTCCCAGCCCGGCGGTGGCTGGAAATCGCCTTCTGGCGGTGCGCCCGAGGCCAGCTTGTCGTAGGCCTGGCGCTTTTCCGTGTCGCGCAGTACGTCGTAGGCTTCATTGATGTCGCGCATGCGCGATTCGGCGTCGCTTTCTTTGCTGACATCGGGATGGTACTTGCGGGCGAGTTTGCGATAGGCGCGCCTGATGTCGTCTTCCGAGGCATCGGGCTGCACGCCCAGCGCCTGGTAGTAGTCCTTGAATTCCATCCATGCTCTCCCGAGGGGCTCGAAGGTGCTGAAATGGGTTGCCCGGCGGGCGAGCCAGGCACGGCTGCAAACGCCGTGCCTGCAAGGCCTACTATAAATCTTCCCGCGTCGGCCACCGCGGGCGGGTTGTGGTTGGAGTAGTTACCCGCCGCAGGCCGATGCGTGCTGCCGCGGTTTTACATGCGCGCGCTGAGGGTGACCATGACGTTGCGAGGGTCGCCGTAGTAGTTGCTGATGCCGGTGGCATCGACCTTGCGGTAGTACGTTTTGTCGAACAGGTTGTTCACGTTCACTTGCAGGCGCAGGTTGCGGTTGAAGTCGTAGGCGGCCATCAGGTTGTAGACGGCGTAGCCGGGCTGGCGTGCCACGATGCCGCGGCTGGATGCATAGATGCTGCTTTGGGCCTGCACGCCGCCGCCGATGGTCAGGCCCTGCAGGGCGCCCGGCATGCGGTAGGTGGTGAACAGGCGCAGCAGGTGGCGGGGGTCGCCGGTGCGGATGGGCTGGCCCACGTTGGACTCCGACGCGTCACGCAGGTACTTGGTCATGGTGTTGGTGTAACCCGCCATGATGTTCCAGTTGGGCGTGATCTCGCCGGCAAGTTCCAGTTCCCAGCCCTGGCTGCGGGTCTTGCCGCCGGCAACCTTGCAGTAGCCGCTGGCATAGTACGGGACGCAGGGGTTGGGGCTGTTGGCGTCGTCCATGGCGCGGCCGGTGTTGTTGATGCGGAACACCGAGGCGGCGAAATTCAGGCGGCCTTCGAAGAATTCCCCCTTGATGCCGGCTTCGTAGTCTTCGCCGGTGATGGGATCGAGCAGGTTGCCGCCGGCGCTGTAGGCATTTTGCGGAACGAAAATCTCGCTGTAGCTGCCGTACAGGCTGAAGTTGTCGTTCAGGTCGTATACCGCGCCCACATAGGGGGTGATCTCGCGGTCGACGCTGTAGTTGCTGGCGGGATTTTCCGGCACTTTGTAGTCCCACCACGTGGCGCGGGCGCCCACCAGCAGGGTCAGCGGGTCGGCCAGCGAGAAGCGGCCAACGGCGTACACGGCCTGCTGCTCGGTTTTGTTGTTGGTGGGCTCGTAGTAGGTGCCCGGGCTGTCGGCATTGGGTTCCGGGTAGCTGGTGTACGGATCCCAGTCGCGGATGTCGAAGCCGTTCATGGGCGCGACGTTGAAGTAGCCTTTGGCGTTGGTGGCGCGGTTGTAGCTGCTTTCCAGGCCCACCGTCATGTGATGCTTGCGGCCCAGCAGGGTGAAGGGCCCGTCGGCCACCAGGGCGAGCGCGTTCTGGTCGCTGGCGGTTTCCGGGTAGATGGATGTGGTGATGTCGAACAGGTACGGGTTGGTGGTGCTGGCGCGCGTGATATAGGTTTGCTTGAAGCCGCCGTCGAAGTAGCGAAACCGCATGTTGGACGCGCTGGCCTTTACTGTCCAGTCGTTGTCGAAGCGATGCTCCAGTTCCAGCGAGGCCTGGTCGTTGTAGCGGTTCCAGTGGTTCCAGTCGGCCCCCAGATAAGTATCGCGCGGCAGGTCCAGCGAGCTGCCGTCGAAGTCGGCGGGCAGGCCGCCCCAGGCGCCGGTGGCCTTCAATTCCGTATGCTGGAAGCTGGCGGTCAGGGTGGTGCGGTCGGTCAGGTCGGCCTGCAGCACGCCATAGAAGACGCGGCGCTTTTCTTCCCGTGCTTTCTGGAAGAATTCCTTGTTGTCCACCACGCCCACGATACGGCCGCGCAGGGTGCCGGCTTCGTTCAGCGGCCCCGAGATGTCGACTTCGCCGCGGCGGCGATCCCAGGAGCCGGCGGTAAGGCGCGCGCTGGCCTCGAAGGTGGGGGTGGGGCGCTTGCGCACCAGGTTGACGGTGGCCGACGGGTTGCCGGCCCCTTTCAGCAGGCCGGCGGCGCCGCGCAGGATTTCAACGCGGTCGAGCACCGCCGTGTCGGGCTGGATGAAGGCCGAGCCGCTTTGGTACACGTTCAGGCCGTCGATTTGCAGGGAATCGATCTGGAAGCCGCGCGAATAGTAGTTGACGCGCTCGCTGTCGGTGTAGTCGACCGTGACGCCGGGCGTGTTCTGCATGACGTCGTGCAGGTCGGGCATGACGCGGTCGTCGATGAACTGCCGCGACATGACGGTGACGGGTTGCGGGGTTCGGCGTACCGATTGTGCCCCCTTGAATACCGTGGTGGTGTGGCCGCCGTAAGTGCCGGAGGCTTCCGTGGAGGCGAGATCCGTCATGCCGGTAACCGTGACGGGCGCCAGCGTGGCGGTTTGCGCCGCGGGTTTTCTTTCCAGCACGTAGGCGCCGCTGGGCGTGCGCCGGGCTTGCCAACTGGACGTAGCCAGCACTTGGCGCAGGCCTTCGTCTACCGTGTAGCGGCCCTGGATGCCGGGCGAGGTTTCGTTCTGCAGCGCGTTGGCATCGAAGGTCAGGGCAATGCCGGCTTCGGTGGCGAACTGATTGATGGCGCCCAGCAAGGGGCCCGCGGCGATCTGGTAGTTACGTACGCTGACGGTCTCGGCGGCAGGGGCGGCGTGGCTGGCCAGCGGCGCGGCGCCCAGCGACCAGGCCGCGCCCAACATCATCAGCAGGCGGGTGCGGTTGAACACGGCGGCGGGCAGGCGCGTCGGGCGCGGGCAAGGGGGGCGGCGGGTGGGCATGGCGTGGTCGTGGCTCGAAACAAAGGGTTTGCTAATACCTAGAGGCCGAATGAGGGCCCGGCATCTTGCAAGCCAAATTGTTTCTGAATGAAACGCAACAGCCGGGGCGCGCGGCTGCGCTTACGTGGCGGGCTCGATCCAGGTCAGGTAGCGTGTCATGCGCCGCACCCGCACCGGATAGCTGTTTTCCAGGGCGGCCAGTGCCAGGTCGGACTGGGCCAGCGGAAAAACGCCCGATACCTGCAGTTGGGCGAGCGAGTCGTCCACGAACAGGTACCCAGGACGGTAGGCGCGGACTTGCCGGACGAACTGCGATAAGGGCATGTTGGTCGCAATAAGCGATTTCTTGCGCCAGGGGGCGAATAGCTGGGATGCTTGCGCCGGGGCCGAGGTGGCTGTTGCCTGCACGCCCTGGTCGGAAAAGGTGGCGCAATGCCCGGCCGGGATGATCAGCGGCGCTTGCGGCGCATGCCTGGCGGTGATGCGCACCGCGTGCTGGTTGACGCAGACCTCGCTCAGGTCCGGCGTGACGCTGACGGTGAATTCCGTGCCCAGGGCCTGCACTTCGCCATGCCGGGTCTGGACGATGAACGGGCGCGGCCGGGCGGCGGCGTCGGCATGGGTTTTAGTATAGAGGCGGCCGGCGCGCAGCACGATGCGGCGCACGTCGGCGGTGAAAGCGATGTCCGCGGCGCTGTCGGCATCAAGGATGGCCAGGCTGCCGTCGGACAGGGGCAAGGGCGCGACTTCGCCGATGGCGGTGCTGGCGTCGGCCGTCCAGTGCGCACGCCTGGCGTCGTCGGCCAGCCAGGCGCCCATGGGGACCGCCATGCCTGCCAGCGCAGCCAGGCCAAGGAAGCGGCGCCGCTTGCGGTCTATCCCTTGCAAAGTGGGCATGAGCACGTGGCGGGGCACTTGCCCGAACTGCTGCTGGACGGCCTGCACCTTGGACCAGGCGCTGCGGTTTTCCGGGTGGTGGGCCAGCCAGTTGCGCCATGCCGCATGAGCGGCCTCGCCGCTTTGCGGGTCTTGCAGCCGGGCGAACCAGCGGGCGGCTTCCTGGATGGCGGTGCGCTGCCGGGGCGCCGGGGAAAAGTTGTGCGACACGGAACCGGCCTAATCCAGTAGCAGGCAGCAGCGTTCCATGGCTTTGGCCATGTAGTTGCTGACGGTACGCACCGATATTCCCAGGCGTTCGGCAATAACAGGGTAGGGGGTGCCTTCCACCACGGACAGCAGGAACGCCTGCTTCACCTTAGAGCCCAGGCCGTTCAGCATGCGGTCGAGCCGGACCAGTTGTTCCTGGATCAGCGCCTGAGCCTCCAGCGAGGGGAGGTGTTCGGCGGGCACGGCTTCCAATGCCTCGAGATAAGCCTGTTCCAGTGCCCGGCGGCGCCACAGGTCGACAACCAGGCCGCGGGCGATGGTGGATAGATAGCTGCGCGGTTCCTGGATGCTGGCGGCCAGGCGCGATTGCAGCACGCGCACGAAAGTGTCGTGGGCGACGTCGGCCGCATCGTGCGGGTTGCCCAGTTTGCCCCGCAGCCAGCCTGTCAGCCAGGTGTGGTGTGCCTGATACAGTGCCGCGACGCCTTCGGTTCTTGATAGATGCGGGTGGGCGGAGGCTGCTGGCAAAGGCATGGGGCGCGCGCGTGGAATTAATGAGAATGTGTCTTATTTTATTATAGGATATTGTTGCACCCTTGCGCCGTGTCAGGTGCCGGTTTGTTCTGCGGCGTGGCGCAGCCGGGTCCTGTCTTCGTCCAGGGCCAGGGCCGCTTCTGCCCGAGCCAGTGCTAGGCTGGCCTGGCGCTGGGCGGCCGCGCGGAAGTCGTCGTTGCCCAGGCGGGCCAGTGCGCGCAACGCTTTCTGGATGCGCAACTGGATTTCGATATGCCCGGCTCCGTCGCGCGCCATCAGCATGAACGCGTCTTCGAACATGTCGTCCGATGTCAGCGATTGCACATGGACCCGCGGGAATTCCGGGTCTTCCCGGGCATCAGCCCCAGACGGGGCCCAGACACCCATCAAGCGTGTCATGCGGCCGATGACGTCGATGGCGGTGCCGGGATCATTGATGGCGGACGACAGCGCGCGCGAGCCGATTTCAGCCATGACGGCCAGCCCGAAACGCGGGTCCTGGTCGAAGCTGCGCTCGTTGCCGATGGTGTAGGCCTTGAACACTGCTGCGGCGGGGTCATCTTCGGTGCCGGGTTTTGCATCGGCGTCTATCCAGGCGATGGGCGTGTCCGGGTAGACAAATACCCCTGGGATGGCGACCACATAGATGTCGGCGTCCAGCGCTTCGCAACAATGTGACAGCGCGCTCATGTCGATATGCCGCACATAGCCAACCACGCCGGCCGGCACCGGGGTGGCGCCGGCGGGAATTTCGAGCAGCGGGCTGCCGCCCAGGTGGGGTTGCCGCAGGCGTGCCTCCATGGCTTGCCGCGCCGCCTGTTCGACGCGTTCGGTGGTTTCGCCCACGCGGCCCAGGCGGGTCAGGTGATCGATCCAGCGCAACAGCGACACGACGATCAGCGCGATGACGGCAATGGTGACTACGAACAGGACAAACCTGCCACGGTCGCCATAGGCGCCGGTATTGAGCACGACGATGCCGACGACGCTGAACAGGAAAGACCCGACGAAGGTGGACAGCACTGTCTGGCTGAGGCGGTCTTCCATCAGCAGCGTGGTGGCGCGCGGCGTGACGTTGCTGGTGGCCGCTCCGAAAGCCGCCGTCATGACGCTGAGCGAGAACGTGGTCACCGCCAGCATGCTGGAGGCAATGATATTGAGAATGCTGCCGACCGCGTCCGCGCCGATGGTAGTGGGCAGGTCCCAGGGGATGAAGCGTTCCACCACGGCGGCCAGGATGGCCGCCGCCACGCCCATCAGGCCGATCAGCGTGGCGCGCACCCACAGGCGTCGGGTGAGTTGCGTCAATATCCAGCGCCAGCGCGGCATGGTGGTACCCCAGTTCGAGTATGCGGAAGCGCTAGCTTATCGCGATGCCTGCCGTTCGCCGGCGGAACGGGCTACGCCACATTCCGGCTAAGGGATGAGGCTGCTGCCGCGTACTACCAGTTCGCAGGCCACCCGGTGCACGGTGGGGCGGGTGTCGTTTTCGGGCCGGGCCCGCATGGCGGCCAGCAGGGTGGCCGCGGCCTGGGCGCCGATGTCGTAGGGACGCGTGCGCACGGTGGTCAAGCCGGTTTCGATGATGCCGGCCAGGGGCACGTCGCCGAAGCCAGCCACGGCGCAGTCGCGCGGCACCGACACCCCCATGGACGAGGCGCGGAGCAGGGCGCCGATGGCCAGATGGTCGTGGGCAAATATGATGGCCTGGGGCCGCTGTCCCGGCGGTTCCCGGGTGAACCGCTCGAGATGGGCTATGCCCGCGGCGTAGTCGTCCGTGTTGCCGGCCCGTGCGATATCGGCCGCCAGGCCGGCTTGGCGCATGGCCTGGGCGTACCCCTGCGCGCGCCGTTCCGCTCGCGTGTCGTGGGCCGAGCCATTCAGCGCGAAACGGATGCGGCGCGCGCCTTGTTCCAGAAAATGCCGGGCCAGCATGTCGCCTACGTCGTGCTGGGCAAAGCCCACTTGATGGTATGGACGGCCTTCCAGGATTTCCCAGGCTTCCACCACGGGAATGCGCAAGGCCTGCAGCAATGTGTCGATGGCGGGAGCGTGGTCGCCGCGGGTCAGCACCAGGCCGCTGGGATGCCAGCCCACGAAGGCGCGGATGGCGCGGGCCTCGGTGTCGGCGGAGTATTCGCTATTGGCCAGCAGCAATTGCAGGCCCTGGGCATCCAGCGTGTCGCTCATGCCGCGCACCATTTGCGCGAACGTGGGGCTGCTGACGTTCTGCATGATGGCGCCCACCGGCCCGCCCTGCGTGGACGCCAGGCGGCGCGCCACCTGGCTGGGCATGTAGCCCGTGTCGGCCACCACGGCGTCCAGGCGGTCGCGCAGCTTTTGCGACACCTTGTGCGGCGCATTGAAGTAGCGCGAGGCGGTAACCGATGACACTCCGGCCAGCGCGGCCACGTCGTGGATGGTGTAGTGGCCCAGCTTGGGCCGGCTGCGCGGGCGCGGCGGAGAATCGGGGTTGTCGATCATGGGTGGAACTATACCCTTGCAAGTCCAAAATGACACCGGTACCATAATAAATGAAACCGGTACCATTTTGGCCGGTTGTCGTATAACCACAGCCATTCACCCGGCAGACAGGAGACAGATTCATGACGCTTTCACGCCTGTGCAGCGCGCTTTTTGCCACTACGGCGGCGTTGGCCATTCCTCTGGCCCACGCGGCCGATTACCCGCAGAAACCCGTCACCCTGGTGGTGCCGCAGCCGCCGGGCGGCGCCGCCGACGCGGTGGCGCGGCCGTTCGCCCAGGCCTTGTCCGAGCGCCTGGGGCAGCCGGTGGTGGTGGAGAACCGGGCCGGGGCCAATGGCAATATCGCGGCCTCCTATGTGGCGCAACGCCCGGCCGATGGCTACACCATTTTCTATGGGTCGATCAGCACGCTGGCGGTGAACCCGCATTTGTACAAGTCGCCCGGGTTCGATCCGTTCAAGGATTTCCAGCCCATTACCCTGACCAACCAGACCCCGAATGTACTGGTGGTGGGGGCGCAGACGCCGTACTACACGGTGGCCGACGTGGTGAAGGACGCCAAGGCCAAGCCTGGCGAATTGGCGTTCGGGTCGGCCGGCAATGGCAACACCATGCACCTGACCGGCCTGCAGTTCCAGGCCAGCACAGGCACGCAACTGGTGCACGTGCCCTACAAGGGCGGGCCGGCCGCGCTGACGGATGTGATGGGCGGGCAGATACCCATGATGTTCCACAACCTGTCGGCGGTATTGCCCGTGGCCCAGACCGGCAAGGTGCGCATCCTGGCGGTGGCGGATACCAAGCGCGCGCCGCTGGCGCCCGACGTGCCCACCATGGCCGAGGCCGGCGCCCCGGATACGGTGCAGATCGCCTGGAGCGGCATGCTGGTGCGCCGCGGCACGCCGGCCCCCATCGTGCAGCGCCTGCACAAGGAAATGGCGGCGATCCTGGCCACGCCGGAATTCCGCAAGCCGCAGGAAGCGCAGGGCAGTGAGATCCTGTCTTCCACGCCCGAAGAGTTCGAGGCCCGCATGCAGGCCGATTCCCAGCGCATGGCCGAGGTCATCAAGGCCGGCAATGTGCATATTGATTGAACGATGGATTTTTACTGACTATGCCAGCCCCTAATCTTTTCAAGCGCGCCTTGCAGGCGCGCCAGCCGCAGATCGGACTGTGGTCGACGCTGCCGTTTCCCATGGTGTCCGAACTGATTGCCGGCGCCGGTTTCGACTGGCTGCTGATCGACACGGAACACACGCCCAGCGACCCTATCGTGGTGCAGCACCTGCTGCAGGCGGTGGCGGCCGAGCACGGCCGGCCGTCGTCCGCGGTGGTGCGTCCCGCCTGGAACGACACCGTGCTGATCAAGCGCCACCTGGATGTGGGAGCACAGTCTTTGTTGCTGCCGTTCGTGCAAAACCGCGCGGAGGCCGAGGCGGCGGTTGCGGCCACCCGCTACCCGCCCCAGGGCGTACGCGGTATGGGAGGTTCGATGCGCGCCTCGCGCTTCGGCCGCGACGTCGGCTATGTGCAGGACGCCGCGAAAGAACTGTGCGTGCTGGTGCAGATAGAAACCATGGAAGCGCTGGAGCAACTGGAACAGATCGCGGCGGTGGACGGCGTGGATGGTGTGTTCGTAGGGCCGGCGGACTTGTCGGCCAGCCTGGGCGTGCCGGGTGAATTGCAGCACCCCAAGGTGCGCGCGGCGATCGACAACGCCATTGCGCGCATCCTGGCCTGCGGCAAGGCGCCGGGCATCCTGATGCTGGATGAGCCGCGCGCGCGCGAATGCCTGGACCTGGGCGCCTTGTTCGTGGCGGTGGCCACCGACCAGGTGCTGTTGCGCAAGGCTTGCGACGATACTGCCGCGCGTTTCACCGGGCGCCGTGCGGGCGGCGACCTGCCGGCCACTTACTGAGGAGCGCCCCGTGAACACACCCTTGCGCAAAACCCCCGAAACCCTGCGCAGCCACCGCTGGTTCGCCAGCGATGATATCCGCGGCTTTGCGCATCGCCAGCGCATGCAGCAGCAGGGCCTGAACCGCGAAGAGTTCATGGGCCGGCCCGTGATCGCCATTATCAATACCTGGAGCGACTTGTCGCCCTGCCATGCGCACTTGCGCGAGCGGGCCGAGGCTGTCAAGCGCGGGGTGTTGCAGGCCGGCGGGTACCCGCTGGAACTGCCCGCGCTGAGCCTGGGCGAAGTCATGGTCAAGCCTACTACCATGCTGTACCGCAACCTGCTGTCGGTGGAATGCGAGGAACTGCTGCGCAGTTTGCCCATCGATGGCGCGGTATTGATGGGCGGTTGCGACAAGACGCCTCCGGCCTTGACGATGGGGGCGCTGTCCATGGACTTGCCGGTAATTTTCATGCCGGCCGGGCCCATGTTGAACGACCGCTACCGCGGCGAGGCGGTGGGCGCGGGCACGCACACCAAGAAGTTCTACGCCGAATACACCATCGGCGCCATCGGCAAGACGGAATGGGTGGCGATGGAATCGCGCATGACCCGCAGCGTGGGCACGTGCAACACCATGGGCACCGCCAGCACCATGACCGCCATTGTCGAAGCCCTGGGCTTGTCGCTGCCTGGCGCGATGGCCATTCCGGCCGTCGATGCGGCCCACACGCGCATGGCATGGCAATGCGGCCGCCGCGCCGTGGAAATGGTCTGGGAAGACCTGAAGCCCACCCGCATCTGCACCGCGGCGGCTTTTCGCAACGCCGTGGTGGCCTACGTGGCGCTGGGCGGGTCCACCAATGCCGCGGTGCACCTGCCGGCGATGGCGGGGCGCGCCGGCATCGAGCTGGGCCTGGACGAGGTCGATGCCATCGCCCGCGACGTGCCGGTCATCGCCAACCTGTATCCGTCGGGCGCCCACTTGATGGAAGACTTTTTCTACGCCGGCGGCCTGCCCGCGGTATTGCGCAAGGTGGAGGCCCACCTGGACCTTTCCTGCCTGACCTGTACCGGCCGCACGCTGGGCGAGAACCTGGCGGAATGGCCGCAGGCCGATGCTGGCGACGTGATCCTGGATCCGTCCGCGCCGTTGAAGCATGGCGTGGCGGACTGCCCGGAAGCCGGACTGGCCATGGCGGTGGTGCGGGGTAATCTGGCGCCCGATGGCGCCGTCATCAAGCCTTCGGCGGCCAGCCCGCATTTGCTGCGGCACACGGGACGCGCGCTGGTATTCGATTCCAACGCCGACATGTTCGCCGCCATGGCCGACCCTGACCTGGATGTGGACGAGAACACGGTATTGGTATTGCGCAACGGCGGGCCGATAGGCGGGCCCGGCATGCCGGAGTGGGGCAACCTGCCCATTCCGAAGAAACTGCTGCAACAGGGCGTGCGCGACATGCTGCGCATTTCCGATGCGCGTATGAGCGGCACGCACTACGGCACTTGCGTGCTGCACGTATCGCCCGAATCCGCCGTGGGCGGCCCGCTGGCGCTGCTGCGCACCGGCGATCTGGTGCGCCTGGATATCCGTGCGCGCAGCCTGGATATGCTGGTACCGGAAGCGGAACTGGCGGAACGCCGCAAGCAGTGGTCGCCGCCGCCGCGGCCGCATGTGCGCGGCTTCACGCGCATATACCAGAATGAAGTGACGCAGGCGCACCTGGGCTGCGATTTCGCCAGCC
>NZ_JAJMLX010000050.1 GCF_020991325.1 Bordetella petrii
GGCGCCGGCCGGCGCCGCGGGCCATGCGAACGCGGCGTTCGGCCCGCGGCTCGCGACGGGCCTGGTCGGGATTTTCATCGCCGCCATGGTGTCCGGCATCAACAACCGCGTGGGCGCCCTGGCCTTGGCAGACATCCGCGGCGCGGCGGGGTTCGCGCTGGACGACGCCACCTGGCTGACCACGGCCTATACCGCGGGCGAATTGGTCGCCATGCCGCTGGCAACCTGGTTCGCCATCACGGTGAGCCTGCGGCGTTTCCACGTCATGATGCTGGTGGCGGCCAGCACCATTGCGTGCGTGCTGCCCATGATCCATTCCATGGACCTGCTGGTGCTGATGCGCGGACTGCAGGGCTTGTTCAGCGGCGCGCTGATCCCCTTGCTGATGGCGGCCGCGCTGCGCTTTTTCCCGCCTTCCATCCGCCTGGTCGCCCTGGCCCTGTATTCCATGACGGCCACGTTCTCGCCCAATGTATCGGCCTGGCTGGTCGGCCTCTGGACGGACCAGTTGGCGGACATGCGCATGCTGTACTGGCAGATCATCCCCGTGAATCTACTGGCCGGCCTGCTGGTGGCCTGGGGGATTCCGCGGGATCCGGCCCATCCCCAGCGCTATGGCCAGGCGAACTGGTTCGGATTCTGCTTCGGCGGCGTGGGCCTGGCGTTGCTGGCCATCGGGCTGGAGCAGGGCAACCGGCTTGAATGGTTCGCCTCGCCGCTGGTATGCAGCAGCCTGGCGGCGGGGGCCTTGCTGGTGGCATTTTATCTGTACACCGAATGGCACCATCCTGCGCCGTTCATCAAGCCGCAGTTGCTGGGACGCCGCAATCTGGGCCTCGGCTTTTTCATCTTTTTCTGCTTGCTGACCGTATTCCTGTCCGGGTCGCTGCTGCCCATGACGCACCTGGGCCACGCCTGGGGGCACCGGGCGCTGCAAAGCGCGCCCATCGGCTTGCTTGTCGGCCTGCCGCAATTGGTGATAGCGCCCGCCATTGCCTTGCTGCTGTATCGCAAGTGGGTCGATGCGCGGGTGGTGATGGCCTTGGGGCTCGGGCTGGTGGCGCTGGCTTGCATGCTGGCTGCCCGTCTTACCAACCAATGGATGTGGCCGGAGTTCGTGCTGGCCCAATCCCTGCAGGCGGTGGGCCAGCCCATGGCCGTGATCGCCATGCTGTTCCTGGCCACCAGCGTGGTCGCTCCCGAGGAAAGCCCCTACATCGCGGGCACGGTGAATCTGATACGCGCGCTGGGCGCTCCTTTCGGGGCAGCCCTGGTGGCACGCGTGATCGAGTTGCGCACGCGCTACCACAGCGAGATGCTGCTGGACCATGCCGCGCGGGCCGAGGTGCTGCCGCCGCCCGACCTGGCCGCGCGTATCGCCGGCGAGTCGGCGGTCCTGTCAACGGCCGACGCCTTCAGGCTGCTGGCCCTGCTTGCCACAGCCCTGATTCCGCTGGCGCTTTCCCTTAACCATATTCCTTCGCCGCGCGCTGCGGCGAATTCTGGCAACTAGAGCACATCATGGCGTTGAGCAAGAAGATGAAAATGGCCGCAGGCGCAGGCGTGGCAATGATCGCGGCAATCATGGCCATCTGGGCCAACCGGCCCGAATCCGCGTCATCGGCACAGGTGACGGACGATGCATACATCAGGGCCGACATCACCTTTGTCGCTCCCGAGATCGCGGGGCGTGTGGAACAGGTGTGGGTCGAGGAGAACCAGGCCGTGCGCGCCGGCCAGCTGCTGGCGCAGATCGACGACCGCGACTACGCGCTGGCGGTGCGCAGCGCCCAGGCCGTGCTGCAAAGCGCGCAGGCGGCCGCGCAGGGCCTGGATGCGAAGATCGAAGTGCAGCATTCGATGGTGCGCCAGGCCCGCGCCGCCCTGGATGCGGACCTGGCGAACCTGCAGCTGGCGCGCGCGGACTATAGCCGTTATCGCAGCCTGGCCGCCGATGGATCGGGTACCGTACAGGCCCGCCAGCAAGCGCAGGCACGCCTGCGGGTGCTGCAGGCGCAGCACGCGAAAGACGACGCCATTCTGCAGGCCGAGGCAGGGCGGCTGGAGGTGCTGCGGGCGGATCTGCAACGCGCCCAGGCCGAGATGCAGCGAGCCGATGCCGCGCTGGCGCAGGCCCGGCTCGACTTGGCGCACACCCGCATCGTCGCGCCTATCGATGGCACGGTGGGGCGCAAGCAGGTGCGCGTGGGAAACTTCGCCCGGGTGGGTGAACCTTTCCTGACATTGGTTCCGCTGGCCGACATCTACGTGGAGGCCAATTTCCGCGAAACCCAGTTGGCCCGCATGCGCGAAGGCCAGCCCGTACGGTTCACGGTGGATGCGCTGCCGGGCCGGGAATTCACCGGCAAGGTCGCCAGCCTGGGGCCGGCCAGCGGCGTCAGCTATTCAGCCATCGCCCCGCACAACGCCACTGGCAATTTCACCAAGATTGTCCAGCGATTGCCAGTGCGCATTTCCGTGAACCGCGGGCAGTCCGACACCGATCTGCTGCGGGTGGGAATGTCGGTGCTGCCGGAAGTGGATGTCAGCGCCGAATAAGGAACCAGACCATGGCCAGGCAAACCGTCTCGCTCGACGACATATTTCTTTTCGTCGAGGTCGCCAAGCGCCGCGGGTTTACCGCCGCGTCCGAGGCCATCGGTCTGCCCATCGCCACGATTTCGCGCCGCATCAGCAACCTGGAGCATCAGCTGGGGTTGAAGCTGCTCAGCCGCTCTACCCGAAAAGTGCAGTTGACCGCGGTGGGAATGCAGTATTTCCAGGCATGCGAAGGGCACGTCGAGAGTGCATTGCAGGCGCACCGGAAAGTGAACGACTATCTGGAGCGCCCGGAGGGAGAGCTGCGGGTGTCATTGCCGCCAGGCCTATCGACTTTCCTGCCTGTGATGGTGGCCGAGCTGCGGCGGCAGTATCCGCTACTGTCGTATGACTTCGACCTGGGCACCAGCACCCCGGGAACCGATCTGCAGGGGCAAGACCTGGCGCTTCGGTTCGGTCCGCAGGCCGATTCTCCGTTGATCCAGCGCCCCGTTGCCAGGCTGCGATGGGTGATGGTGGCGGCGAAGACATACCTGGACCACGCCGGGCGTCCCGCCAGCCCCGAAGACCTGCGCCGCCACGAGCGCATCATCACGGGCAACGACGAGACCTGGAACTTGCGCCGCGGAGACCACGCCTGCCGCCTCGAAGGCGCGTCCCGCATCCGAAGCAATAATGCCTGGCTGGGTGTAGGCATGGCGGCGGCTGGAGCGGGGGTGGCCTTGATGCCTTCTCACCGCCACATGGCGCGCACCTTGGCCGACCAGGGGCTGGAACAGATCTTGCCCGAATGGGAACTGCCCGGCACCACGCTGTACGCCTTATTCGACAGCCGCGCGACGTCCGCGCGGGCGCGGGTGTTCCTGGATGCCTTGGCGCGCAACCTGGATACTTCTCCGCTGGAACCCAGCTATGGATTGCGATTCGAGCATCCGTGGCAGCCGGTGCAGGGGCGCCATCAGGTCAAGCACTGACCTCCAGGAAACGCTCCGCCACGCATTCCAGCGCCGCATTGCGGGCCAGTTCGCGCGCCTGCGGGCCCCGGGCGGTGCCTTCCACCGTGAAGTAATGTATGTCGCGTATGCCCATGGTGTTCAGCACCGCGGTCAGGTAGGGCGTCAGAAAGTCAGGCTGGCGCGCCGGTTCGCTGGAAAAGTTGCCGCCCGACGATACCGCCACGTAGGTGGGGCGGTCGTCCAAGGTGCCCACTTTCCCCTGAGGCGTGGGCCGGAAGCTGCGGTGCACCCGCAGCACGTGGTCTATCCATGCTTTCAGCGCCGAGGGCACGGTGTAGTTGTGCATGGGTGTGCTGATCACCAGGCTGTGGGTTTGTTCCAGTTCCTGGATCAGGCGCTCGGATTCCAGCATGGATGCGGCCGCCGGCTCGCCGTCCGCCATGCCGCCCAGGGCGTTGGCATAGTGCGTGTCCACATGGGATATCGTGCCCGCCGACAGCGGGCGTTCCACCAGGCTGGCGCCCGGGTGGCGCCGCAGCAAGTGTTCGACAATCCCCTGGGACAGCCGGTAGCTTTCCGACTCGGCGCCGCGCGGGCTGGCGTGGATACGCAGTATCTTGTGCATCAGTTTTCCTGGGCAATGAATTTCGAGAAACGCATGGCGCCGGTGACCAGGCCCTGCCGGAAGTAAAAGCGCTGTGCCAGCGCGTTCGACAGGCCGGTGTCCAGCACCAGTTTTTCGCAGCCGTGGTGTGCGGCCAGCACGCTCAGTTCGTCCAGCAGCCGGGCGCCAAATTGGTGACCGCGGCTGGCTGCCGTGGTGACCAGGTCGTCCACATACAGGAAGCGGCCATAGATCAGGTTTTCCTGCAGGCGGTATCCGGCCAGGGCAAGCACGGTGCCGCCATCCCACACGGCCAGGACGCGATAGTTTTCGGCGGCCATGCGCCGCACGCGCTCGATGAAGTCATCGGACCCGGCCAGGTGGGGACGCAGTTGGTGGGCCACCAGAAAACATGCGCTTAGATCGGCGTCGGATTCTGCGTGGCGTACGACGATGTCAGCCAAAGTGCTGCTCCAGAAAAAAAGCCGGGGCCGATTCAGGTATGGCCAGTGCGGCGGACGATAGGAATGCTAAAGCCGCGATGCCATAATAAAAAGATCCATAAATTACCCTTTTAACTAGGCCATGATTCCTGCGCGCCTCGAAGCCTTCGATTCCCTGGATCCGCATGCGGCCGAGCCGCTGTACCGCCAGATCTACGACCGCTACCTGCGCGCCATGGCAACCGGGGCCCTGCGGCCGGGCGACCGCATTCCGTCGGCCCGGGCATTGGCCAAGGAACTGGGCCTGGCCCGGGGCACCGTCGAAACGGCTTACTCATTGCTTGCCGCCGAAGGCTATGTACAGCCGCGCGGCCAGGCTGGCACGATGGTGACGCCGGGCCTGAAGCTGCGCGTTCCGGCACCCGCACCGGCCACGGCCCCACCTGGCGCCCGTCCGCCATTGCAGGCTTTCCTGGACACGCCGCCCGGGCCGCTGCCTCCGTTCCAGATGGGCCTGCCGGCGCTGGATGCTTTTCCGCGCAAGACCTGGGCGCGGCTGGGGGCGCGCTGCTGGCGCATGACGCAGGCTGAAGAGCTGGCGTATCCGCCGGTACAGGGCAGCCTGGCACTGCGCAACGCCATCGCGGCTTATCTGCAGGTGTCGCGCGGCATTTCCTGTTCGGCCGCGCAGGTGTTCATTACATCGGGCTACCGGCAGACACTGGATCTGGCGGGCCGCGCGCTGTGGAAGGCGGGCGACCGCATCTGGATGGAAGACCCCGGCTACCCGCCCACGCGCGAACTGTTGCAGCATGCCGGGTTCCAGGCGGTGCCCGTGCCGGTGGATCACGACGGCCTGATTGTCTCCGCCGGCGAAAAAGCCGCGCCGCGGGCCAGGGCGGCCGTGGTGACGCCGGCGCATCAAAGTCCCCTGTGCGTGTCCTTGTCGTTGCCGCGGCGCCTGGCCTTGCTGGACTGGGCGTCGCGGGCCGGCGCCTGGATCCTGGAAGACGACTACGACGGCGAATACCGTTATGTCAGCCGCCCGCTGCCCGCTCTGAAAAGCCTGGACCGCGACGGGCGCGTGCTGTATGCCGGCACGTTCAGCAAAGTGCTGTTTCCAGGATTGCGCCTGGCCTACCTGGTAGTGCCGGAAAGCCTGGTGCCGCAGTTCCTGCAGGCGAGCCAGGTGTTTTCGGCGCGGGCCCCGCTGCACAGCCAGTCGATTGTCACGGCTTTCATGGCCGAAGGGCATTTCGGCCGCCATATCCAGCGGATGCGCAAGCTGTATGCCGAGCGGCGGGCGGCCGCTGCCGCCGGCCTGGCCGCGGTGCTGGGCAAGGCCGGCACCATTGCGCCGCAGCCGGGCGGCATGCATCTGGTTCTGCGGTTGCGCAATGGCTTGCACGATGCGGAAATTGCGCA
Source organism: Bordetella petrii (assembly GCF_020991325.1). Lineage (GTDB taxonomy): Bacteria > Pseudomonadota > Gammaproteobacteria > Burkholderiales > Burkholderiaceae_B > Bordetella_A > Bordetella_A petrii_E. The sequence goes on from NZ_JAJMLX010000050.1 coordinate 5,988, forward strand.
GCGCATGCGCGAACAGGGTTTGTACGCGCAGGCCCTGGGGGACTGGACACGCGCCACGCCCGCGGATTCCGCGCTGTTGTTGAACTTCACTAACATCGCGTCGCAGGCCGGCGCGGAAAAACTCGGCCGGCGCATGCTGGCGCTGTTCTAGGCGCCCATCATGGCCTATATCAACACCCGGGTCATGGCTCTTTTCGGGTGGGCCAAGCTGGCGCAGCATAAGGGTTCTTTCACTGCATCCTTATGTACGAGGTTCAATCATGTCGGAACGCATCGACTACGGCGCCGCCGCTCCGGAAGGCTATAAGGCGTTTCTCGCCGTGTATGGCGCCATGCAGAAATGCAGCCTGCCGCGCGAGCTGGTCAATCTGGTTTACTTGCGCGTTTCTTTGATCAACGGCTGCGCGTACTGCATCGACTTGCACTCGCGCGACCTGCTGCAGGGCGGAATGCCGCCGGAAAAACTGGCGCTGGCGCCAGTGTGGCGCGAAGCGGACGCCCTGTTCAATGAGCAAGAGCGCGCGGCCCTGGCCTGGGCTGAACGGCTTACCCACGTGGCGCGGGAAGGCGTGCCCGATGCAGACTACCAGGCGGTTACCGCCGTGTTCAATGACCGCGACGTGGCCGACCTGACCTACGCCGTATGCCTGATGAACGGCATGAACCGCCTGGCCATTTCGTTTCGCAAGACGCCTGCCGCGGTGCAGGCCGCGCGCTAGCAAGACCCATCGGCGCGGGCGTCTTGCCCGCGACACCGACTTCCGCCCCGCGCCGGCGCCGCCGGCACGGTAGCGCGGCATATACCGACCGCCCGATGGCGGTGCCTGCCTGACGACACAATGCGCAGCAATCCGGGACACCGATGCCAGGATTCGCCGGACTGTGCGCGGCCCAAAGAAAATTTCGAAATCTTGACATTGTCTTGACGTTCTGTGTGGCGGCCATGGGGGTAAATCAGTCCTATGCACCAGGGGCCGTTGACTAAACACAATTTCGAACCGCGGCCGCTGGCGCATCATCCCTTCCGCTCACCCCGATACACGGAATGAGCTGGCAAGGCACAACGCCTATATGTGAAGCACTGGCAGGTAGCTGAATGAGCAAGCTGGGAATCTGGGTCGACTACGACCTGAAGATCGTCTGCAACGAACTGCGGCGCCAGAATCTGATCACGCTTGAAGATTGGGTTCACGAAGCAAGTCATTGCGCCAAGACGTTCTCTACGGTCACGTACCAGGGGTATTGCCTCTGGGCAATCCCATGCTTGCGCTTGATGCGCAGGTACCCCCTGCTGGCAAAAGCCCTGGCCCATCCGGTTCGCTGGATGGCGGCAGACATCAAGCACCAGAACGGGGCCGGCGGGCAACGCCACTGGCTTGGCTGGTGCGTACGGCGCGGCGTGTTCTGGCCCGGCAATTGGCTGCTGGGTCAGTATGCGCTGCGTTCGCGCCGGCATGCGGCCCGTCTTTCCCCGGTTGCTCGGCAGGTTCGCTGAACAGTGCTTGCATTGCCATTTTTCCCCTGCATTTCTTAACTCCCTTTGGATATCCTCCTCATGAAAAAGACCATCCTCAATGCGTTGGTTGCCGGCTGCTTCGCGGCCATTGCGGGCACGGCCATGGCCGACAGCGGCAACGTTGCCTTCATCGGTGAAATCACCAACTCGCCGTGCTCGATCGGCGGCGGCCAGCAAGGTTCCAACATGACGGTCTCGATGGGCTCCATCTCGACCAATATGTTCAGCGCCGTGGGCGACAAGAGCCCCGAGGTCGATTTCTCGATCTCGCTGCTGGGCTGCGACACTTCCACGCTCAGCACCGCCACCATCGCCTTCCGTCCCAGCGCAGGCAGCGTCATCAACAGCCGCTTGCTGGGCCTGGAAAACGGCACGGGCGCCCGGGGCGTGGCCGTGGGCCTGAAGAAAGCCGACGGTACGGCCATCGTGGTGGGCGGTTCGGGTGAAACCTACGGCCTGGTCGACGGCAACAACATCCTGAACTTCAAGGCGTTCTACGAAGCCACCGAGGCTTCGGTCACGGCCGGCCCCGCCAACGCACGCGCGGTGTTCGAAGTTACCTACTCGTAAAGTCTGACGCGCCTTCGCGCCGCCGGGGCAAAACCCTGGCGGCGCGACCCGCGCACGCCATCGAACACCCGCCCTATGAACATCCCGATCCCCTGCCTGATCCGGGCAGTCGTATTCGCCACCGCGCTGGCCGGCAACTCGGCGCTGGCCGCTGTGCAGCTTTCCAGTACGCGCGTGATCATGAACGAAGCCGACAAAGAGGTTCCCGTCTACGCCAAGAACCTTACCAACGACCCCTATGTCGTGCAGGCCTGGATCGACGGCGACGCCGAAGAAATGGACACCCCATTCTTCATTACTCCGCCGCTCAGCCGGTTCGAGGGCCACACCGAACGCCGCCTGAGCGTCACGCGTGTCGGGCACGGCTTGCCGGCCGACCGCGAATCGTATTTCTGGGTGAACGTACTGGAAATCCCACAAAAAAAGGCGGGCGATCTCAATACGCTCAGCCTGGCCAGCCGTACGCGCATCAAGTTGTTCTACCGGCCCGCGGCTATTCAAGACCTGCCCCGCGGCCACGCAATGCTTACCTGGGCACTCGTTCCTGACGGCAAGGCTTGCTTGCTTGCCATCACGAACGCCTCGGCCTACACCGTGAACTTCGCGCAAATCGAATTGCAGGGCCAGGCTCCCGGCTTCGGGCGCGGAGTCATTGCCAAGCCCCTGGCCACCACGTCGGTGCCCTTGGGGAAATGCCCCGCCGCGGCCGGCCTGGCCGCCACGCCGCGCGTCGTCAATGATTTCGGCGCTGTCGAGATCTGGCCGGCGGCGGCCATCGGGGCACAGCCTTCCGGCCAGAACGAGGCAGGAGCCGCAAAATGAACACCGAGCGCGTTTCCCTTGCGCCGGTGGCGGCATGGGCCGCCGTGGCGGCGCTGGGCCTGTGGCCCGGCCTGGACAGCCGGGCGCAGGTGGCGGACACCGGGATAGCCGTGTTCGACGACAGCTTCCTGCATCGCCCCAACGGGCAGCCGCTCGCCGATTTATCCGTGTTCGCGTTCTCGAACCGCGTGCTGCCCGGCCGCAAGGCAGTCATGCTGTACCTTAATGGGCAGAACCTGGGCGTGCGGGACTTCGACTTCCTGGCCGCGCCCGGCAACGAAGACGCGCAGCCCTGTTTTCACGCAGCCGCCTTGCGCGACCTGGGCGTAAAGGTGCAGGCCTTTCCCGAACTGCAGCAGGCCGGCGACGACACCCGCTGCCTGGATACGCTGTCGGTCATTCCGTCGGCCCAGGCCAGCTACGACCCGGACCAAAACGTCCTGAAGCTGTCCATTCCCCAGGCCGCCCTGGACCGCAAGGCCCGCGGGCTGGTGCCTCCCGAACTCTGGGACACCGGCACCACCGCCTTCTGGTCATCGTACCGGCTGTCGTACAACCACACGCGCACCAGCGGCGAATGGGGAGCAAGCTCTCACCACACCACGTTCAGCAGTTTCCGCAATGGCCTGAACGTGGGGGCCTGGCGGTTGCGCGCCAATGGCACTTACCACGAAAGCGATTACCGCAGCAGCTGGGACTGGAGCGATTTATACGTCGAACGCGATATCGCCGCCTGGCGCGGCTGGCTGCGCATAGGCGACAGCGCCACGCCCGGCAATATCTTCAGTTCCACCCGCTTTCGCGGTGTACAAATCAAGTCTGACGACGGCATGCTGCCCGACAGCCAGCGCGGCTATGCCCCCGTGGTGCGTGGCGTGGCGTCCGGCAACGCCAAGGTTACGGTGCGCCAGAATGGCCATATCATCTACACCACCTTCGTGTCCGCGGGGCCTTTCGTCATCGACGATCTGTACTCCACCCCCGGCGGCGGCGACCTGGAAGTCGTGGTGGATGAAATAGGCGGACGCACCACGCGCTTCTTCCAGCCGTTCTCGGCGCTGCCCGCCATGATGCGCGAGGGCATCTGGAACTACAACTTCATGGTTGGCGAACATCGCCACAACTATGACGCCGACCGGCCCCTGATGGGCCAGGCCACCCTGGCCTATGGCCTGCCGTACGGCCTGACCGCCTACGGCGGCTTCATTGGCGCGCAGCGCGGCTATTACGCGGGGGCGCTTGGCTTGGCTGCTAACCTGCGCGAAATGGGCGCGGCGTCGGTCGACGTTACCAGTTCAAGGTCGCAGGATGCCCGGGGCGCCACCCTGGTGGGCACCGCCGCGCGCATACAGTACGCGAAATCCTTTCCTGGCAGCGGCACCGACTTCACCCTGGCCAGCTATCGATACAGTTCCAACGGCTACCGCAGCCTGGACGACTCGGTGCGAGACCACGCTTACTCGGGCGCCTACCAGGGGCTGGACCGGCTGCACGAATACCAATTGGCCATGTCCCAGCGGCTGGGCGCCAGGGGCTCGCTGTCCGTTAATTACTATGGCATTGCCTACCGCAATGCGCCGCGCGATGCCACTTACGCAAATCTCAGTTATTCCAGCTCCATCGGGCGCGTCGGCTATGCCGTGAACTACGGCATCAACCGCAACCCATGGCAGCGCCGTGAATCCACGCTAATGCTGACGCTGAGCATTCCGCTGGGCGGGGCCCACAATATCAGCTATTCCGTCAACCGTACCTCGCATCAGGGTGTCAACCACAACGCCAATCTCAGTGGCGCCTTCCTGGACGACTACTCCCTGACTTATGCGCTGCAAACCGGCCTGACGCACGGGGCGGGCCGCGACGACGGCAGCCAGGGCTTCGCGGCGCTGGGATACGCGTCGCCAGTCGGCCTGGCGAACATCAGTCATGGCTATTCCAAGAACTCGTCCAATACGCACCTGGAATTCAGCGGTGCATTCCTGGTCGACGGCAAGGGGCCGCTGCTGGGGCAGTCCATAGGCGAAACCGCCATCATCGTCGAGGCGCCTGGCGCCAGAGACGTGGCCGTCGAGGCATACCCCGGTGTGCGCACCAATGCGGCGGGCAGGGCGCTGATTCCATATGCCAGCCCGTACCGGGAAAACCGGGTATCGCTTGCCCAGGAACCTGGCGCGCAAGGGGCGCACCTGAATCAAAGCGTGCAAACCGTGGTGCCCACGCGGGGCGCCATCGTGGTCGCCAAGTTCGATACCGAAGCCGGGCGCACCTTGCTGGTGCTGTTGCGCAACCCTGCCAGAGAGGACCTGCCTTTCGGGGCTGCCATCCACGATGCCGACGGCAAGCAGCGGGGCATTGTCGGGCCCATCGGCCGCGCATGGCTGACCGGCCTGCAAGGGGTGAACCGGTACACGGTGAAGTGGGGGCCGTTGCAAGAACAACAATGCGCGTTCGAGATCACGGTCAACACCGATACCGGTGTGGCCGAACGCACAGGCAAGGAGTTGATATGTGCCAAGTAACGCGTCAAGAGTCGGGCATCGCCTTGAAAGCACGGCGCGTATCCATGAAACAGGCGGTTTCCTGCCTGGCCCTGGCAGCCGCGGGCGTGTTGGGCTCCATGGACGCGCCGCTGGCCGCCATGGTCGGGCCGCGCTCGGGCTCTTGCTATCGCAACACCGGCGGCCATGCGCCTAGCGGTACCTACTATGAAGCGTACAGTTCCGGCTCTTTCCAGATCGCAGTCAGCGCCTTCGCCAACGAATACGCCGTGCCGGCCGATCCTTCCCCGGGGCAAGTACTGTTTTCGACCACAGAAACATACTTGCCTGCCTTGTCTGGCCCGCAGGAAGGCCGCGCCGCGCCGGTTTACGACTGCCCCGCCGGCACCATAGAGCACTTCAATGGCAACGGGCCGTTGGTGGATGCGATAAACAAGGTGTACGCGACCTCTGTGCCTGGCATCGGCTACCGTGTGTACTACTACGTCGACGACGAAACCGAGGTCGCGGCTCCGGTGTCGTATGTCAACGATTATCTTCGTGGCGTGCTGGTTTTTCCGTTCAACGGCAGTTATGGCGGAAGTTCGGTGCGGACACGCATCGATTTCGTGGCGACTTCCACCACAGTCAGTCCCGGTACCATATTGGCCGCCACCACCTATGGCGAAAGCTCGATCTCCGGCGCCTCTGTGCCATCGGGCCTGGGCGGTTTGTACAAAGTGCGGCTGGCTCACGATATCAATATCAAGGCTGCAACTTGCGCCATCAGCAATCCCGCGGCGTTGAATGTCACCTTGCCGCGTGTGCCGGCGTATCTGGTGGGCGAACACGAGAACACCGGCGTTTTCATGACAAATATCACCGTCACTTGCAGTAACCCGAGCGTACTATCCCCCACGGTCAGGGTTACGGCGGCCAGCACCGTTTCCGGTTATGCCGCCACGTTGGCAAACCAGGAAACCGGTCCGACAGCCGCGCGCGGAGTAGGTATAAAAATGTGGTTGCACGATGCGGCTCAAGGCGAAGTACGCCCAGTTTCGTTTGGCGAAACTGAAAACGGCCTGGGCAGCCCGCAAGAAAGCCTGCCCGCCAGAGTCTGGTCATTCCGCTTCGGGGGCAGCTACATGCAGGTCGGGCCGACGGTTACCGGCGGCAGGGTGAAGGCCACCGCCACAATTACCTTTACTTATATCTGATTGCCCGGCCGTCTCATGAATACATTGCCCGAAGTTCCGCAACTGCGGGACAAAATGGCCGCCATCATTGCCGACACCTGCCGCTGCGAGCCCGGCCCATTGCTCGCAGACCAGGAATTCTCCGCTGTCATTACCCAGTTCGATTCGCTGGCCATTCTGGAAATACTGCTCGAAGTCGAGGCCGAGTACGGCCTGACCACCGACGAAATGCTGCCCACCGACCACAACGTGGGCGCGCAGGAAATCACCAATGTATTTCCCCGCAACCTGAGCGGCCTGGTGGCCTATATGTACCAGGTGGCCGCCCGCCGGCCCGCCAATGGTGCCCAGGATACGTCCCGTGCAACGTAGAAAAGTGGTGATCACGGCGGTAGGCATGGCCACGCCGATGGGCGGTTCCGCGCAGGCAACTTTCAATGCCCTGATGGCGGGCAAGTGCGGCATAGGCCGGCATCCGGTTCCCGGCATCGAAAAATGCGTGGGCCATGTGCGCGAAGATATTGCCCTGGGCATGCCCGCCAGCCAGGCCCGCATGCTGGACCGCGTCACCCTGATGGCGCTGTACGCCGCCGAGCAGGCCCTGGTCGATGCCGGGCTCGACGCCCGGCAGCAGGCCGGCTGCGGCGTGTTCGTCGGCACCGGCATCGGCGGCGTGACCACCTTGTGCGAGTGCGTAGAGGCTTACCACGGCCTGCTCTCGCGGCCCGCGGTGCTGGTGGTGCCGGCGTCCATGCCGCATGCGCCAGCCGCGTATATCGCCCAGCGGCTGTGCGCCAATACCGAGGCGCAAACCTATTCCACCGCGTGTTCCGCCGGCGCGGTGGCCATCGGCGAGGCCTTTCGCCGTATCCGCGACGGCTACCTGGACGTGGCCATTGCCGGCGGCACCGAAGCCATGCTGACACCTACGCTGATGGCGGCCTGGGCCCAATTGCACGTGCTGTGCGCCGACCCCGACGACCCGGCCGCGGGCTACTGCCGTCCCTTCAGCTCGAAACGTACCGGTTTTGCGCTGGCGGAAGGCGCCGCCATGCTGGTGCTGGAATCGGCCGAGCATGCCCGCGCCCGTAATGCAACCATCATTGCCGAAGTCTGCGGCTATGGTGTCAGCAACGATGGCACCCATCCGCTGCGGCCCGATGCGCGCGGCCAGGCGCTGGCCATGGAACGCTGCCTGCACGACGGCGGCCTGGCGCGCGATGCCATCGGCTATATCAGTGCGCATGGCACCGGAACGCTGGTGGGCGACCGCATCGAAACCCAGGCCATCAAACAGGTGTTCGGCGACCGCGCGTACCAGGTGCCCGTCAGCAGTATCAAGGGCGCCGTGGGGCACCTGATAGGCGCGGCCGGCGCGGTCGAGGCGGCGGTTACCGCCATGGCCGTGCAGCACGGCAGGGTTCCGCCCACACTGTTCTTCCAGGCGGGCGACCCGCAGTGCGACCTGGACTACGTGCCCGGGCAGGCCCGCGCGCTGCCGGGCCTGCGCGTGGCGCTGAGCAACTCGTTCGGCATGGGAGGCAATAACGCCGTACTGGCCTTTGGCAGGGTTTCCTAGCGGCGCACACCTGAGCTAGTATGAGCAGCACCGGGGTTTGCGCCCGATCAAGGAGCTCTCATGGCCAGCTTGACAATCAATGGTACTGCCCAGAACGTAGACGCCCCCGATGACATGCCCTTGCTGTGGGTCATTCGAGACCGGCTGGGCATGACGGGCACCAAATTCGGCTGCGGCATGGCCATGTGCGGGGCCTGTACGGTGCACATGGACGGCCAGCCCATCCGTTCATGTGTCACTCCCATCGCCGCGGCCGCCGGGAAACACATCACCACCATCGAGGCGGTGGGCGACGATGAAGTCGGCCGCGCCGTGCGCGAGGCCTGGACAGACATCGGCGTACCGCAATGCGGCTACTGCCAGTCAGGGCAGATCATGTCCGCCACCGCGCTCATCAAGAGCAACCCCAACCCCACCGATGCCGACATCGACGCGGCCATGAGCGGCAATATCTGCCGCTGCGGCACCTACCCCCGAATCCGCGCCGCCATCAAGCAGGTTGCCAGCAAAGGAGCCGCCAAATGAGCGAATTCCATCGTTTGCTTCAGCAGATGCCGGCCACCGCCGCAGCCGGCCTGGTCGACCCGGGCCTTGCATCGGCGGCGCGCCGCGATTGGTTGAAAACGGCGGGCGCGCTGACGGGCCTGGTGCTGGCCGTGGGCGCTTCGGGCGTGGTGCGCGCCGCGGAAGCGGCCAAGGAAGAGAAGAAGTACGGGGCCGACGGCATGCCGCACGGCACGGTGGACGATCCGCAGATCTTCGTGTCCATAGGCGCCGACGGCTTCGTCACCATCGTGGCCCACCGCGCCGAAATGGGTACGGGGGTGCGCACCGGCCTGCCCATGGTGGTGGCCGACGAACTCGAGGCCGACTGGGCCAAGGTGCGGGTCATCCAGGCTCCCGGCGACGAGCCCCGCTACGGCAACCAGGACACCGACGGCTCGCGCAGCACCCGGCATTTCTTCCAGCCGATGCGGCGCGTGGGCGCGTCGGCCCGCAGCATGCTGGAAGCGGCCGCCGCCAAGCAATGGGGCGTGCCCGTGGCGGAAGTGGCGGCCCGCAACCACGAGGTGGTGCACGAGAAAACCGGCCGCAAGCTGGGTTATGGCGAACTGGCCGAGGCCGCTGCCGCCATGCCCGTGCCGGCCGCCGACGCCTTGCGGCTGAAAACGCCCGAACAGTTCCGGTACATCGGCAAGCAAAGCACGCGCAGCGTGGATATCAAGGACATTGTCGAAGGCACCACCCAGTTCGGCATCGATACCCGCCTGGACGGCATGCTGTACGCATCCATTGCCCGCCCGGCGGTGCTGGGCGGCAAGGTCAAGAGCTACAAGGGCGACGCTGCCCTGAAGGTGCCCGGGGTGCTGAAGGTGGTTGAGATCCCGGCCGGCCCCATGCCGCCGGTGTTCGCACCGCTGGGCGGCGTGGCGGTGGTGGCGCAGGACACCTGGGCCGCCTTGAAAGGCCGCCAGGCGCTCGAGATCGATTGGGACGACGGGCCCAACGCCAGCTACGATTCCGAGGCGTTTCACAAGACCCTGAGCGAAGGCGCCGGCAAGCCCGCCAAGGCGGTGCGCAACGACGGCGACGCCATGAAGGCGCTGGAAGGCGCCGCCAAGCGTATCCAGGCCGAATACTATCTGCCGCACCTGGCCCATGCCACCATGGAACCGCCTGCGGCCACGGCGCGCGTGGCCGACGGCAAGTGCGAAGTGTGGGCCTGTGTGCAGTCGCCGTTCGGCACGCGCGAGAACGTGGCCAAGCACCTGGGCATGGACATCGCCGCCGTGACGGTGCACCAGACCCTGCTGGGCGGCGGTTTCGGGCGCAAGTCGAAGTCGGACTTCGCGGTCGAGGCCGCGCTGCTGTCGCGCGAAATGGGCGGCAAGCCGGTCAAGGTGACGTGGTCGCGCGAAGATGACATCACCAACGATTACTTCCATACGGTATCGGTGGAACGGCTGGAGGCGGGGGTGGACGCGCAGGGCAAGGCGGTGGCCTGGCTGCACCGCACGGCGGCCCCCACCATCGGTTCCACGTTCGTAGCCGATGCGCAAGGGCAGCAGCCCTTCGAACTGGGCATGTCGGCCGTGAACATTCCGTTCGACATTCCCAATTTCAGGGTCGAGTCGGTGCCTGTGCCGGCGCATACGCGCATCGGCTGGTTCCGCTCGGTATCGAATATTCCGCATGTTTTCGCGGTGCAGAGTTTCGCGGCGGAAATGGCCCACGAACTCAAGCGGGACCCGCGCGACTACCTACTGGAGCTGATAGGCCCGCCGCGCAAGATTTCGCCGGCGGACATGTCGGACGGCTGGAATTACGGGGAGTCGCCCCAGGTGTATCCGCTGGACACGGCGCGCATGCGCAAGGTGATCGAAGTGGCCACCCAGGAAGCCGGCTGGGGCCGCAAGCTGCCGCCCGGGCGCGGCCTGGGCCTGGCGGTGTCGTACAGCTTTGTTACCTACATTGCCACCGTGGTGGAAGTAGAAGTGGGCCAGGACGGCGGCATCGTCATCCCGCAAGTGCACGTGGCCGTGGACTGCGGCCCCCAGGTGCATCCCGACCGCGTGCGTGCGCAGACCGAGGGCGCCTGCATCATGGGATTGAGCCTGGCCACGCGCAGCGAAATCTCGTTCTCGAAAGGGCGCACCAACCAGACAAACTTCCACCAGTACGAAGTGACGCGCATGTCCGAGGCCCCGCGCGACATCAAGGTGCACCTGATCGAGCACGGCTTCGACACCCCGCTGGGCGGCGTGGGCGAACCCGCCGTGCCCCCCTTCGCCCCCGCCCTGTGCAATGCCATCTTCGCCGCCACCGGCAAACGCATCCGCAACCTGCCGATACGCGACCAGTTGAAGGCCTGATTGCGGAGTATGGCCGGGTGTCTGGCACCAAAGGTGCCGGACACCGTTGTGTGTCACGACGGCCTCAGTTAGACGGTGTCTGGCACCCTGACGGGAGCCAGACACCCGAGAAATGCTTTCGGCGATTGTGACAGCCGCTGTCTCCGGCTTATCTCCGGCATGCCTGTTCGCGCGGGATAGGCCCCTGCCGGTTCACGTCGATGTCATGTGCCCTATCTAGACTCGCTGAGCTGCGGCCGCCGAGGGACCGGCATGGCTGCTTTTCTTTCGGGCAACGACAACGACATGACCTCTCGCCGCAGATTTCTGCAGACGGCCGCGGGCACCGGCTTCGCCGCGGCGGCGCTGGCCGCCTTTCCGCCCAGCATCCGCAAGGCCCTGGCTATCCCCGCCAACAACGCCACCGGAACCATCAAGGACGTCGAGCACGTGGTGATCCTGATGCAGGAAAACCGCTCGTTCGACCACTACTTCGGCACTCTGAAAGGCGTGCGGGGTTTTGGCGAACGCATTACCATCCCCATGCCCAACGGCCGCAGCGTCTGGCAGCAGCAGCGTTCCAACGGCGCGCTGCTGACCCCTTACCATCTGGACGGGTCGGCCAACAATGCGCAGCGCGCCGACGGCACCCCGCATTCGTGGGCCGACAGCCAGGACGCGTGGGATGACGGCCGCATGGCGCACTGGGCCGTGCACAAGACCGACACCTCGATGGGGTATTTCAAGGAATCCGAGATTCCCTTCCAGTTCGCCCTGGCCAATGCCTTTACCATCTGCGATGCCTACCACTGTTCGATGCATACCGGCACCGACGCCAACCGGTCGTTCCACCTGACCGGCACCAATGGGCCCACGGCGGCCGGCGTGGCATTCGTGAACAATGAGTGGGACTGGATCGACGGCCGCCCCGAGTCGACCGGCATTGGGTACACCTGGAAAACCTATGCCGAACGCCTGGAAGACGCGGGCGTCAGCTGGATCTGCTATCAGAACATGCCCGACGAATGGGGCGACAACATGCTGGGCGCGTTCCGGCAGTTCCGCCAGGCCAATATCGCATCGGGCTTTCCGGTGTCCAGCGGCGGCGCGCCCAATTCCCCGTATGCCGACACGGGCCAGCCCTTGCCCTACCACGCTTACGACGCCGCCACCGACAACGCCGGCAACCCGCTGTATAAAGGCGTGGCCAACACGCTGCCGGGCACGCGGCCCGAAGAATACCTGGACGCCTTCCGCCGTGACATACGCGAAGGGCGCCTGCCGCAGGTGTCGTGGATGAGCGCGCCGTCTATCTACTGTGAGCACCCGGGGCCGTCCAGCCCGGTGCAGGGCGCGTGGTTCCTGCAAGAGGTGCTGGACGCGCTGACCGCGGTGCCCGAAGTGTGGAGCAAGACCGTGGTGCTGGTGAACTTCGACGAGAACGACGGCTACTTCGACCACGTACCCTCGCCATCGGCGCCGTCGCGCCAGCTGGATGGCACCCTGGCCGGCAAGTCCACGCTGTCCGACGCGGACATGCTGCACGAATACTTCGACCAGCCGGCGCCCGACGGCAGCAGCAGCCAGCCCGCGGCCGACGGCCGGGTCTACGGCCCGGGGCCGCGCGTGCCGCTATTGGTGATCTCGCCCTGGAGCCGGGGCGGATGGGTGAATTCGCAGGTGTTCGACCACACCTCCGTGCTGCAATTCCTGGAAGCCCGGTTCGGCGTGCAAGAGCCGCATATCAGCCCGTTCCGCCGCGCCGTCTGCGGCGACCTGACCACCGCGTTCAACTTCCAGACCCCCAACAGCGAGGCCCTGCCCACGCTGGGCGGGCGCACCACGCGCGGTGCCGCCGACACCTTGCGCGACGAACAGGAACGCCTGCCCGCCGTGCCGCTGCCCGTCGATATGCGGCTGCCGGTGCAGGCCAGCGGCACGCGCCCGTCGCGCGCCCTGCCGTATGAACTGCATACCAGTGCGCGCTGCAGCGCGGTGGGCCAGGTGGAGCTGGTGTTTGCCAACACCGGCCTGCAGGGCGCCGTTTTCCACGTGTACGACCGCCTGAACCTGGGCCGTACGCCGCGCCGCTACACGATAGAGGCGGGCAAGCAACTGAGCGATACCTGGAATGTCTTCCAGGACAACCAGGGCCGCTACGACTTGTGGGTGCTGGGCCCCAATGGGTACCACCGGCACTTCCAGGGCGACACCAACCGCATCGGCGACACGCAGGTGCAGCCCGAGATCCGGGTCTGCTACGACATCGCCAACGGCGAGGTGTATGCGGAATTGATGAACCACGGGCAGCAGCCGTGTTCTTTCACGGTGACGGCGCTGGCGTACCGCGACGATGCGCCCCAGGCCGTGGCGGTGGCCGCCGGCCAGCAGGCGTCGGTGCACTGGGCGCTGCAGGACAGCGGGCAGTGGTACGACTTCGCCGTCCGGTGCGACAGCGACACTGCCTATTACCGGCGTTTTGCGGGCCGGGTAGAAACCGGCACGCATACCGTCAGCGATCCGGCCATGGGCCTGGAGGCTTGATGGCGGCGCGATAAGGTATGCTGGGCGGCACGTATTCTTGCGGCCGCCCGGGTCCCGAAAGATGATCTTTCTATCCGCCGTCTTGTTCTTCCTGAGCCAGCACTCGCTGCTGTCCCTGCCGTTGCTGGCGCTGCTGGGCGTGGCGGTGGGTGCCTGCCTGGCCCGCTGGCTGGGCCAGCCCGCCTGGTACGCCATGGGCGTGGTGGGGCTGGCGGTGGGGGCGGTGAACGTGTTCACCGGATCCATGCTCAATGCCGCGTTCCTGAATGCCTATGGCACCCGCGGCAGCGCGGTTATTACCCATTCGGAACAGACCAGTTCGCAACTGAACAACGAGTACATCTGGCAGTACGACGCGGTGATGCAGGCCGCGGACGGCCGCGACGTGAAGATCCATTTCGACACCATGTCGGCCAGCCTGTACCCGGTGCGCAACGAGATCAGCCTGCCGCCGGTGGGCGAGCGCTTTGTGGTGAAGTACATACCGGGTTTCGAGCGCAACGTGGCCATTCTGCGCGACGAGTCGCCATACGGCAAGCGGCGGTTGGTGCAGCAGGCGCGCGCGCCCGTCGAGCGCGCCGCCGCGCAACTGGCCGCCAGCCCCGCCAATACCGAGTTCCGGGCGGAATACCGGGCCGCGCTGCAGCAGTTCCTGGCCGATCACGAACAGGATGCCCCGCCCCATGTGGTGCAGCATTACCGGTCGGAACTGCAGGCGCTGGATCAGCGGCCATAAGCATCGGCTGGCGCGCGCGCGATGCGGGCGTTACAGTCCCAAGCCGTCGCGCTGGCGCGCCTTGCGGTAAAACCCCCAGAACAGCAGGGCGGCCGTGGCGCGGTACGGGGCCCATGCCGCCGCGATGCGGATCAACTGCTTGCGGTCTGGGTACTGACCCGGCGTCAGGGCTTCGCCCACGGCTTTCTGCAACGCGATATCGCCGGCCGGAAAGATGTCCGGATGGCCCGCGCAGAACATCAGGTAGATTTCGGCCGTCCAGGGCCCGATGCCTTTGTGCCGCGTCAGCGCGGCGATGGCGGCGTCGGCGGGCAGGGCCTCGATGGCGGCAAGGTCCAGGTCGCCGGCCCGCAGTGCCTGCGCCACCAGCGTCAGACTTTGGAACTTGCTTTGCGACAGGCCGGCGCCTTGCAGGCCGGGCTGGCCCAATGCCAGAAAACCGTCTGGCGTGGTGGCGCCGGGCAGGGCTTCCAGGCGTCGCCAGATGGCGTCGGCCGAGGCCACCGATACCTGCTGCCCGCACACGATGCGCGCCAGCCCGGCAAAGCCCGGGCTGCGGGACCGCAACGGCACCTTGCCCACGGCATCATGAATGGCCTGCAGCCTGGGATCCAGCGCGATCAACTGGCGCAGGTGCTGGTTGACCATGCGTTGCGAGGTCAGGCGGCGCGGCGCGGCGTCGGCGGGCATGGGTGGCGGCTGGTCAGGCTTCCGATACGGGGCCAGGCGCGCGCCGCTTGGGCAATAGCGCCTGCACTTCGATTTCCACGTCCACGTCCAGCACCAGCCGGGCCTGCACCGTGGAACGCGCGGGCAGGGCGTGGCCGAAGCGCCTGGCGTACGCCTGGTTGAAGCCGTCGAACAAGGCCAAGTCCGACAGCCACACCGTGGCGCGCACCACATCCTGCAGGTGGCAGCCGGCCTTGCCCAGGGTTTCCTCGATGCGGTCGAGCACGGCGTCGGTCTGCGCGCCGATGTCGCCGCGCACGACCTGACCGGACTTGTCGATGGGGATCTGCCCCGACAGGAACATGAAGTCTCCCGCCTGGGTGGCCCGCGACAGGGGCAGGGACGAAGCGCTGGGCAAGCGTGTAATGCGGGACATGGCAGGGCCTGGAGGTGAATGTGTGGCCGCGGACACGGGCGCGCCGCGAACCCCATCATAGTGCAGGTTCGCGGCCGCGCCGCCAGCATGGCCGCCGTGGCGCTTAGCGCTTACGAGTCGTGTTTGTGCTGCGGCTTGCCGTGGCGTGAACTGGACGCCATGCGCTCCAGTTCCTTCTTGTCCATGGATTCGTACATGGATCTAGCCGCGCCTTTCAATTCGCTCTTTTTCTGTTCGCCGCGCTTGGCGGCCAGGGCGGCACCGGCCGCCTTCTGCTGGGCTTGGGATTTGGCAGGCATGGATGGCCTCCTTGGGGTTGAATAAGTCAGCCCTGGTGGCACGCAATTGGCGTGCCCGCCGGCACGGGTTTATCCCTATGCCGGCGCTCTTGTTGGGCTGGAACGCGGGGTGTAGCATTCGCTCAATGTGACCACATGGTCACATTGGGGTGAACCTGATGTGCCGGGCATTGCGCCGGCCGGAACCAAGGATCTCGGGTATGACCATCGGAATTGCCGCCAGTGGGCCACGCGCCGGCGCCGCCGTGCGCGCGGCCCTGCTGGGCGCCGAGTTGCTGGGCCGGGGCGCCATCGGCGGTTTCGCCGTATATGCCGTGCTGGACCAGGATGGCGTGCTGCATCATTGCCAGACACAACGCGGAGGCGTCGGGCAGCTGGATATGCCTTCGGCCTGGCTCGATGCGCGCGTTGCTGCGGCGATCTCCAGCGGGCCTGATCGCCCGGAGCCCCTGGCGCAGTTTCTGCCGGGGGCCAATGGTGTGGGGCTGGTTACCGGGCATCGGCTGCCCAATCGAGCCGGACGGGACGGCGTTCCGCTGAACCAGGCGGTGCTGGCGCGGCTGGCCCGGGGGCAGGAGCCCAGGCAAGCTGTCGATGCGGTAATGACGGCAAACCCCGAGGTCGATGATCAGCGCGGGCGGCCTGGGCCCGGCTGCCAGGCCGTCCGGACCCAGGCACACCGCCTCGACCTGGGC
>NZ_JAJMLX010000500.1 GCF_020991325.1 Bordetella petrii
GGCGCGGCCGCGGCCGGTTTGCTGCAGGTGCGTGCCCAGCAGCCACGACCCCGAGCCCGAGCGCGCGCGCGCCAGCAGGTCGGCGTTGGTGGACCCGGTGGCGGCGGTCCAGGCTACGTCCTGGAAATCTTCCAGGCGCGCGGACAACTCGCGTGCCAGCGCCTCGGGCGCGGGCAGGTCGGTGTGGCGGGCATCGGTAAGCATGGCGGCGATTGTAGGCCACCGCGCCGCGGCGGGCCACGGCCGGGGTTGTTAACATGCAGGCTGCTTTTTTCATTTTTGCCATACGCCCATGCCCGCACGTACCGAAACCGAGGTTTTTACCGGCAAAGCCGGCGCCATCGATTGCGCCATCGACTGGCCGGCCGATTCGCCGCGCGGCTGGGCGCTGGTGCTGCATCCGCATTCGCTGCAGGGCGGCGCGCGCGACAACAAAGTGGTGACGACGATTTCGCGCGCCTGCGTGCAGCATGGGCTGGTGGCGGTGCGCCCGGATTTCCGCGGGGTGGGCAAGTCCGAAGGCGAGTTCGACAAGGCGCGCGGCGAAACCCAGGACATGCTGGCCCTGGTGCCCCAAGTGCGCGAGCGCTTTGCCGACCTGGCCGCCATGCCCTGGGTGCTGGCCGGGTTTTCGTTCGGCACGGCCGTGGCGGCCCAGACCTATGCCGGCCTGGCCCGGGCCGGCGATGCGGCGCTGCCGTCGGCGCTGATGCTGATGGGCGCCGCGGTGCAGCGATTCCAGGAAAGCGAAACCGAGGTGCCGGCCGACACGCTGATGGTGCATGGCGAGCAGGACGACGTCGTGCCCTTGTCCGAGACCCTGGACTGGGCGCGCCCGCGCGACATTCCCGTGGTGGTGGTGCCGGGCGCCTCGCATTTTTTCCACGGCAAGCTGCTGGTGCTGCGTGCCCTGGTGCAGGCGCGCCTGAAAGTGGCGCTGGATTGAAACCCGGCCAAGTTGCATCAGGTTACCCGCCGATCGTGGCGCGGAACGTTGCGGCGCCGGCGCGGTCCTATCCGCTGCCTATAATGATGCAGCTTTTTGCCCGGGTGGGCCCTTTGTTCGTGGATTCTTCTTGCCGATGAAAAATAACCGTTCCCTTCCGTCTCCTGCGTTCCCGCGTCGCGTGCTGGTCGGCGCCGTGCTGTCTGCCATGATGGCGGCATCCGTGCCGGCCTGGGCGCAACAGCAGCCTGCCGCGCCAGCGGCCGCCTC
>NZ_JAJMLX010000501.1 GCF_020991325.1 Bordetella petrii
ACCGACGCACCGGCGGAGGACGCGGCGGCCCCCGTGCCGGCCGATGTCGATGTCCGCGGCGCCGAGCGCGAAGCCGAGCAGGCCCTGGCATACCTGGAAAAATCCGACCGCATCGAGCAGCGCCTGAGCAAGTACCTGAACAGCGACGTGGCCATGCCCAAGCTGCACAAGGTGCTGGCGGACGCGGGCATAGGCTCGCGCCGCGAAATGGAAGAGCTCATTACCGCCGGCCGGGTGTCGGTGAACGGCGAGCCGGCGCATATCGGCCAGCGGGTCGCGCCGTCCGACCAGGTGCGCGTCAATGGCAAGCCCATTACGCGCCCCAATACCAAGAAGCCGCCGCGCGTCATCCTGTACCACAAGCCGGCCGGCGAGATCGTCAGCCACGACGATCCGGGCGGACGCGCCAGCGTATTCGCTCGCCTGCCCAAGCTGCGCACGGGCAAGTGGCTGTCGGTGGGGCGCCTGGACTTGAATACCGAGGGCCTGCTCATTTTCACGACCTCGGGAGACATGGCCAACCGCATCATGCATCCGCGCTACGGCACCGAACGCGAATACGCGGTGCGCGTGCTGGGCGAAATGGATGATGCGACCCGCAAATCGCTGGTGGAAGGCATCGAGCTGGAAGATGGCCAGGCGGCCTTCGGCGCGCTGGATTATCTGGGCGGCGATGGCAGCAACCGCTGGTACCGCGTCACGTTGCAAGAAGGCCGCAACCGTGAAGTGCGCCGCATGTTCGAGGCGGTGGGCGTCACGGTCAGCCGCCTGATCCGCACCCGGTTCGGCGACCTCGTGCTGCCGCGCACGCTGCGTCGCGGCCGCTGGGACGAACTGGATCCCCAGCTGGTGACGGCGCTGATGGTGCAACTGGGCTTGCTGCGCGACGACGATGGCGAGGGCAACCGCCCGGCGCGCCAGCCGCGCTCTCATGACAGTGCGCTGCCTCCTGGTTTCGGCACCATGGAGCGCAACGGTCTGAACGGCGCGCGCATCGGCCGCCGTGGCAAATTGCAGGGCGGCCGGGCCGGCAGTGCCGGGCAGGTGGCATCGTCGCCTTCCGACCCGTTCGGTACCGGTTTGATGTTCACCGGCGGCTATGCCAACGGGCACCCCCTGGGCAAGGACGCCGGCCGCCCGGGCAAGAGCGGCAAGCCCGGCGGCAGCAAGCCGGGCGGCCCGAAGGGGCAGGGGCAGGGCGGCCCGAAGGGTG
>NZ_JAJMLX010000502.1 GCF_020991325.1 Bordetella petrii
GAGCCGCGCGCGCGCCCGCCACCAGGCGGGCCGCGGGGATGTCGCCCACCACCCGCGCCAAGTCGTCTTCGGGATCCCAGCGCAGGTTGGCCGCCAGGTCGGCCACCACGCGGGCCAGGGCCGCTTCTCCCTCGATGTGCGTGGCCTCGGCCACATCGGGCCGTTCCTGGCCGGGCAAAAGGCGCAGGGGGTTCAGCTTGGCGGGGTCGACGGTCAGCGTCACGTCGGGCACCACGGCCTGGTCGGCCTGGTCGGCGTACCCCTCGCTATTGATGGCCAGCCCCCCGGCAAAGCCGCCCACGGCAAAACGCACCGTCTTGCCGGCATGGCGGGCCAGGCGCTCGCGCGCCCAGGCTTCGCGCGCCAGCAGCGTGTTCAGCGCACGGACAAGCAGCCGCGCAGGTGTGGGCAGAATGGAAATGGGCAGCATGGATGCCAGGCCTGCCCGCCAAACCGCGGGCCCAGCCCAAAAAAACGGATAAACCCGGAGTGTACCGGGTCGGGGGCTTGGCCGCCCTGCGAGCTGGCGCCGCAAGGCCGGATGCCGCGGCGGCAGGCCCCGGGAGAACCGGGCGCCGCCAGGCGCCCGGTGCCCGTCAGCTGGCGTACTCGACGGGAATCTGCTGGATGCCGGCCAGCAGCCAGCCGCCTTGTTCCGGCTTGAACAGGTTCCAGACTTCTTCGAAACGGAACGCCTCGGTGCCCGGGGCTTCGCGCAGCATGCCCGAGAAGCGCACGCTGGCCAGATGGCCGTCGGACACGGTTTCAATACCCAGCATCTCGGCGTTCAGCAGCACCACTTCGGTCTTGTTGGTGGCGGCGCCACGCTCGGCCAACTGCTGCTTCAGTTCGGAGATCAGGTCGTCGGTAAGAAACTCGCGCAGGCGGTCGGTATCGCCGCTGTCCCAGATGGCCTGGATTTCCACGAACTGCTGCTTGGCGCGCTTGAGGAACTCGGTGCTGTTGAAGTCGCCTGGGATATACCAGTTGCCATCGCCGCCGGCGGCGGGCAGTTCGGCGGCAGGGGCCGCCGTGGAAGCCGTTGCCTGGGCCGCAGCGGGAGCGGCGGCCTGGCGCCACATGGGCTGCTGCTGCGCCTGGTTTCCTTCACGCGCCGAGTTGGCGCCATAGGCGCCCTGGGTGGCGTGGCGAGGGCCCGCGCCGCGCAGGCGGGGCACGATGAAGAT
>NZ_JAJMLX010000503.1 GCF_020991325.1 Bordetella petrii
CTTGTGCGGCCCAGCCCGCCAGCGTGGCGGCCAGTGCGGGCCCAGGCCATAACGCGAAAAAAAGCCGCGTCGGGGCCGGGGTGGCCGCAGCGACAGGCGCAGCGGAAGAGGAATGGTCGGGCATGACGCCACATTATGGCCGAGTCCGGCAGGGCGGGCGAGGGGTGGCCCCGCCCGATCCATCAACGCTGCGCCAGGGCGGGCGGCAGCGGCGTGCCCCAACCGCCGCCCAGGGCCCGCACCAGGTTCACGGCCGACCGGGCCTGTTCACCGTCCAGTTGCACCGCTACACGCTGCTGCGCCAGCACGGTGCGGTCAGCCTCGATCACATCCAGATAGCTGATCGAGCCTTCGCGGTACTGCGTCAGCGAAATGCGCGCCGCGCGTTGCGAGGCCTGCAGCGCCGCGTCGTGCACGTCGGTCTGCGTGGACAGGATGCGCAGGTTGGCCAGGTTGTCTTCCACCTCGCGGAACGCCGTCAATACCGTCTGCCGGTAGTTGGCCACGTCTTCTTCGTATTCGGCGCGGGCGCGGTCCAGGCCCGCCTGGCGCCGGCCGCCATCGAAAATGGGCAGCGACAGCGCGGCGCCCACCAGGGGCCCCAGCAGGAAGGTGCGGCTGGACCATTCGAACAGATCGCCCAGTTCGGCGGATTCAAAGCCCGCTGCGCCCGTGATGTTCAGGCTGGGGAAGAAGGCCGACTTGGCCACGCCGATGCGCGCATTGGCGGCCGCCATGGCGCGCTCGGCCGCGGCGATATCCGGGCGGCGCTCGAGCAGTGTGGAAGGCAGGCCGGCCGGCACATTCACGGAAATGCGCGTCAACGGCTGCGACGGCAGGGTGAATTCCGATGGCGCCTTGCCCAGCAGCACGGCCAGCGCGTGTTCGGCATTGGCGCGGCGGCGCTCGAAGCCCAGGGCTTCCGAACGGGCCGATTCCAGTTCCGAGCGGGCGCGGGCCAGGTCCAGTTCGCTGATGTCGCCGGCGTCGTAGCGCCGCTGGATCAGCTGCAGCGTCTCGGCGCGCAACTGCACGGTCTGCTGGTACAGGCGCAGGCCCGCATCCAGCTCGCGCACCTGGAAGTAGGCTTGCGCCACGTCGGCCTGCAAGGCCAGCAATACCGATCGATACAGTGCTTCGCTTTGCTGTTCGTCGGCGGTGGCGGCCTCGACATTGGACGATACCC
>NZ_JAJMLX010000504.1 GCF_020991325.1 Bordetella petrii
CTGGCGCAGGCGCTCGCCCAACGCCCCGCCCTGCGACGCGCTCGCCCCGCCATGCGCCATGGCCATGGCCATGGCCAAACCTATCGATAAACGCTTCAGTAACATGCTGCTGTCCTCCGTCGGTCGCGGCAGGCCATTGCCCGCCTTGTTCTCGTCATGATAAAAGTCTGGCGTGCCATCCAGAAGTTAAATATTCAAATGCCATCCAGTCGAAAACCAAATAGAGTGCTGTTCGACCTGGACCTGCTGCGCGCCATGGTTGCCGTGGCCGAGTACGGCAGCTTTACTACCGCCGCCACCCGCCTGCACTCGACCCAATCCACCGTCAGCCAGAAAATCCGCCGCCTGGAAGACCTGGCCGGGCATGCGCTGCTGGACCGCGGCAACCGCGACGTGCGCCCCACCGAAGCCGGGCATGTACTGCTGGGCTATGCGCGCCAGATGCTGGCCGCCAACGAACAGCTCGCCGAAGCGCTGTCGGGCGGCACGGTGGCGGTTACCCTGCGGCTGGGCTTGCCGGAAGACTTCGCCACCGGCCAGACCACCCGGGAATTGTCGGCCTTCAACCGCCGCCATCCGCATGTGAAGCTGGAAGTCACCAGCGGCCTGAGCCGCGACCTGGCGGCCAGCTACGACCACGGCGAGCTGGACCTGGCCCTGGTCAAGCAGCGCCGCCACAGCCGCGCGGCCGCCGCGTGCCGGCCCGAGCACCTGGCATGGCTGGACAGCGCCCGGCATCCCTGCATAGCCATGGACCCGGTGCCGTTGGTGGCGTTTCCGGCGCGCGGGCTGTACCGCGATGACATGATCCAGGCACTGGAAACCATAGGCCGCCGCTGGCGCATCAGCTTCACCAGTTCCAGCCTGGGCGGCATCCAGGGCGCCGTGGCCAGCGGCATGGGCATCAGCCTGCTGCCGCGCCGCGCGGCCACCAAAGACCATGCCGTTCTCAACAAGAAAAGCGGGCTGCCGCCCGTCGATGCCTACGAGATCGGCATTTTCCACCGCCCCGCCGCCGAACCGCTGGTGCAGGAACTGGCCGAAGTCCTGCTGCGCATGCTGGACCGCGACACCCGCCCGGCTTCAGCCCGCTAGCTCGCCCTGCCAGATGGCGCCGCGATGCACCACGATGCGGTCGACGGGCACGCCGGCCACCGCCGCCGCCGCGTTCGGC
>NZ_JAJMLX010000505.1 GCF_020991325.1 Bordetella petrii
CGCATCGGGCGCGAGCTGCTGCCCGGTGCGGCGCAGCGCACCCTGGGCGAGCGCGGGCTGACGTGCAATCCGCGCCGCGTCGAAAGCGCCGCGGAACTGGAAACCTTGCTGGAGGCCGCCTGGTAACGGCGCTCTGCATTATTCAAACGGAGAGAGATCATGAACGTCGTCGAAAGCGGATACAGCCTGGGCGCGCGGGTGGAAGGCCTGGACCTGTCGCAGCCCATGGCGCCTGAGGCCTTCAAGGAAGTGGAGCAGTTGCTGGGCCGCCACGGGGTATTGAGCTTTCCCCGCCAGGCGCTGACGGCGGCGCAACTGAAAGACTACGCGCGGCAATTCGGTTCTCTGGAGGTCAATGTGGCCAACAACTACCAGGAACCCGGCATGCCCGAAGTAATGGTGCTGTCGAACATGGTCGAGAACGGCAGGCCCGTGGGCCTGGCCGATGCCGGGCAGGACTGGCATACCGATATGTCGTACAGCCGCATGATCGCGTTCACCAACATCCTGTACGGCATCAAGATCCCCATGCGCGATGGCGAACCGCTGGGGTGCACCGAGTTCTGCAACATGCATGCGGCCTACGACGAGCTGCCGGACGAACTCAAGGCCAGGCTGGACGGCATGACGGTGCTGCATGACTTCAACAAGTTCTGGGAACGCATGCGCCAGGAAAAGGGCAGTACCCGCCCGCCCCTGACCGAGGCCCAGCGGCGCGCCAAGCCGCCGGTGTCGCATCCGGTTTTCCTGACGCACCCCATCACGGGACGCAAAGTGCTGTACGCCAATCCCGGCTATTCCATGCGCATCAACGAACTGCCGCAGGATGAGAGCGACCGCATCCTGGACTACCTGTTCCAGCACCAGTTGCAGGACAAATTCCGCTACCGGCATCGCTGGAGCGTGGGCGACGTGCTGATGTGGGACAACATGGGCACCATCCACAACGCCGTGGCGGACTATGCCCCGCACGAGCACCGGCTGATCAAGCGCTGCCAGGTCATGGCCGATCGCTACTTCGGCGAGGCGGCGCCATGAAGCTGGTCAGCTACCTGAATATGCAGGGCCACCCCTCGGTGGGGGCGGTGCGCGAAGGCCGCGTGCACGACCTGGGCGCTTGGCTGGACGGCGTGGCGCCAGATGCCGCCGCGCTGGCGTGCCTGG
>NZ_JAJMLX010000506.1 GCF_020991325.1 Bordetella petrii
CATGGCAAAAGGCAAGTTTGAACGTACCAAGCCGCACGTGAACGTGGGTACGATTGGTCACGTTGACCACGGCAAAACGACGTTGACGGCGGCGATCACGACGGTGCTGTCGACGAAGTTCGGCGGGGAAGCCCGCGGCTACGACCAGATCGACGCGGCGCCGGAAGAGAAGGCGCGCGGCATCACGATCAACACGGCCCACGTGGAGTACGAGACGGAAAGCCGTCACTACGCGCACGTTGACTGCCCGGGCCACGCTGACTATGTCAAGAACATGATCACGGGCGCGGCGCAGATGGACGGCGCGATCCTGGTGTGCTCGGCCGCGGACGGCCCGATGCCGCAGACGCGCGAGCACATTCTGCTGTCGCGCCAGGTTGGCGTGCCGTACATCATCGTGTTCCTGAACAAGGCCGACATGGTGGACGACGCCGAGCTGCTCGAGCTGGTGGAAATGGAAGTTCGCGAGCTGCTGTCGAAGTACGACTTCCCGGGCGACGACACGCCGATCATCAAGGGTTCGGCCAAGCTGGCGCTGGAAGGCGACAAGGGCGAACTGGGCGAGCAGGCGATCCTGAAGCTGGCCGAGGCGCTGGACACGTACATCCCGACGCCTGAGCGCGCGGTCGACGGTGCGTTCCTGATGCCGGTCGAAGACGTGTTCTCGATCTCGGGTCGCGGCACGGTGGTCACGGGCCGTATCGAGCGCGGTATCGTGAAGGTTGGCGAAGAAATCGAAATCGTGGGCATCAAGCCGACGGTGAAGACGACGTGCACGGGCGTGGAAATGTTCCGCAAGCTGCTCGACCAAGGTCAGGCGGGCGACAACGTGGGCATTTTGCTGCGCGGCACCAAGCGTGAAGACGTCGAGCGTGGCCAGGTGCTGGCCAAGCCGGGTTCGATCACGCCGCACACGGAGTTCACCGCCGAGGTGTACATTCTGTCCAAGGAAGAAGGTGGCCGTCACACGCCGTTCTTCAACGGCTATCGTCCGCAGTTCTACTTCCGCACGACGGACGTGACCGGCTCGATCGAGCTGCCCAAGGACAAGGAAATGGTGCTGCCGGGCGACAACGTGTCGATGACGGTCAAGCTGCTGGCTCCGATCGCCATGGAAGAAGGTCTGCGCTTCGCCAT
>NZ_JAJMLX010000507.1 GCF_020991325.1 Bordetella petrii
TGGGCGGTACCAGCACGCCGGTCGAGCCAGCCATGGGTTCGACAATGACGGCCGCGATGGTGGATGGATCGTGCAGCGCCACGATGCGTTCCAGATCGTCGGCCAGGTGCTCGCCCCAGGCCGGCTGGCCCTTGGAATTGGCGTTGTGTTCCAGATTGTGGGTGTGCGGCAGGTGGTCGATGGCCGGCAGCAGCGCACCCGAGAACGTCTTGCGGTTGGGTGAAATGCCGCCCACCGAAATACCGCCGAAACCCACGCCGTGATAGCCGCGTTCGCGGCCGATCAGGCGGGTGCGCTGCGCATCGCCGCGCGCCCGGTGATAGGCCAGCGCGATTTTCAGGGCGGTATCCACTGATTCCGACCCCGAGTTGGTAAAGAAAATGCGGTCCATGCCCTGGGGCATCAGGCCTGCAACGGCCGAGGCAGCCTCGAACGCCAAAGGGTGGCACAACTGGAAGCCGGGCGCGTAGTCCAGTTCGCCCGCCTGGCGGGCGATGGCTTCGGCGATTTCCGGTCGGCAGTGGCCGGCGTTGACGCACCACAGGCCCGAGGTTCCGTCCAGGATCTGGCGGCCATCTATCGAGGTGTAGTACATGCCCTTGGCACTGGCCAGCATGCGCGGCTGGGATTTGAACTGCTTGTTGGCGGTAAACGGCATCCACAGGTGGGACAGGTCTGGCAGGCCGGCAGGGGCGTTCATGGTTCGAGGCTCCGGAAAGAACCTGCATGCGCCGGCGGTGCTATGGGCCCCGGCGTTGGTGGCAGGATTGAAGCCATTCTGATCCCGCGGCGTGCGGTTGAAAATATACAATTGCCCTAAAACTCGCTAACTGTGCAGGTATAAATCTGATTGCTGTACAGGTAAATGCAGGAAACCCTTTCCATGCTCGATTTCCAGCCTATCCGTGCGCGCAAGCAGGCTCCCAGCCTGGTGGACCAGGTGGTGGACGCCTATGCGCGGGCCATCCAGTCGCAGGTGCTGCGGCCCGGCATGGCCGTGCCGTCGGTGCGCGAGTTTGCGCGCACTTACCAGGTCAGTACCTTTACGGTGGCGGGGGCCTATGGGCGGCTGGTGGCGCAGGGGTGGCTGGTGGCCCGGCCGGGCGCCGGCTACCGCGTGGCGGCCCGCGCGCAG
>NZ_JAJMLX010000508.1 GCF_020991325.1 Bordetella petrii
CGCGCCACCCGGCCGCGGCGCGGCGCGCGCCCCACCCTGCCATGGCGGTCACAGCCGGACCCCCAGGCGCTTGGCGGTGTCGAGCAGCGTGGTGTTCTTCGGATCTTTCTGGAAACCGGCCTGTAATAGTTCCTGGGCCTGCTGGCGCTTGCCATTGGCCCACAGTACTTCGGCCAGGTGCGCGGCGATGTCGGCCTCGGGGCGCTGCGCATAGGCGCGCGAGAGGTAGTCGGCCGCGGCCTGGTTGTCGCCCATGCGGAATTTCACCCAGCCCATGCTGTCCAGGATGAAGGGATCGTCGGGCAGCAGTTCCAGCGCCTGGGTGATCAGGTCCAGTGCTTCGGGCAGGCGCTGGTTGCGGTCGGCCAGCGTGTAGCCCAGCGCGTTGTAGGCGTGCGCATGTTCGGGGTCCAGCGCGATCACCTGGCGCAGTTGCGTTTCCAGTTCGTCGTAGCGGCCCTGGCGTTCATACAGCATGGCCAGTTCATACTTGATTTCGACGGTGTCGGGCTGTGCCTGGTTGGCGGCTTCCAGCGTTTTCACGGCCTGGTCGACCCGGTTGGCGTCGCGCAGGATCTGCGCCTTGGTCAGCACGCCCTGCACCTGGTCGTCTTCGTCTTGCGGCTGCGCGGCGTCGATCATGGCCAGGGCCTGGTCGATGCGGCCCTGCTTGGCGCGCAGCGCGGCCTGGCGCATTTGCGCCGAATACTGCAGCGTGGGGTCGTCGATCTGGCCCAGTTGCGAAATGGCTTCGTCGTAGCGGCCCTGGTCTTCGGCGATGCGCGACAGCAGAACGCGCGCATCGGCCTCGGCCGCGCCGGCATCCGACGCACCGGGCGCAATGGCTTCCTGGCGCTGGTTCTGCACATCCAGGTATTGCAGCAGCAGCGTGCGGGCCTGGTCTTTGCGGTCGGCCTTGTAGGCCAACTGGGCCTGCATGAACAGCAGGTCGAAATCTTCGGGCGAGCGGCGCGACATGGCCTGCAGTTCGGCCAGCGCGGCGTCGTAGTCGCCACGGTCGGCCATCAGGCCGGCCAGCGCCAGGTGCAGCTTGCGCGCATTGGGGTGCTTGGCCAGGAAGGCGCGCGCCTCGATCTCGGCGCGGCGCGGGTCGGCGCGGCTGCCGT
>NZ_JAJMLX010000509.1 GCF_020991325.1 Bordetella petrii
GCGAACAAGCCGCTGACCTTCACGGCCGACAGCGGCGCGGACCTGGACCGCAAGCTGGGCGAGAAGGTGGGCATCAATGGCGCCGACGGCAACATAACCACCCAGACCACGGCGAACGGCGTGCAGATCGCGCTGGCCAAGAACCTGGACCTGGGCGCCGGCGGCAGCGTGCAACTGGGCGACACCAGCATCAGCAACAATGGCGTGGTCATCAACAATGGCCCCAGCCTGACGCTGGGCGGCATCGATGCCGGCGGCAAGACCATTACCAACGTCGCCGCGGGCGTGAATGCCACCGATGCGGTCAACGTCAGCCAGCTGACCAGCAAGGAAGGCGAGCTGATCAACAAGGGTTTCGGCCTGAAGGCCGCGGATGGCAATGAGGCTCGCAAGCCGCTGGGCGAAACCGTGGAAGTGCTTGGTGCCGACAGCAATGTCACCACCCGTGTGGATCAGGGCAAGGTGCTGATCAAACTGGCCGACGACCTGAACGTGGCGAACGTCGCCATTACCAACAACCTGAGCGTAGGCGGCACGACCAACCTGGGCAACAACACGCTGGTGGTCAAGCCGGGCGACATCACGGTTGGCGGCAACACCACCGTGAACATGGGCGGCAACAAGATCACCAACATTGCCAAGGGCGAGGCCGGCACCGATGCCGTGAACGTGGACCAACTCAACGAGCTGGCCGACAAGCCGCTGAGCTTCACGGCGGATGCGGGTCCCACACTCGAGCGCAAGCTGGGCCAGACCGTGGCTATCAATGGCGCCGATGGTAATATCGCCACCGAAACCACGGCGGGCGGCGTGCAGATCGCGTTGTCCAAGAACCTGGACCTGGGCCCGGCCGGCAGCGTGAAGACTGGCGACACGCTGGTGAACAACGCCGGCGTGGCGGTGGGCCCGGACGTGGCGCTGAACAACACTGGCCTGGTCATCGCCAACGGCCCGAGTGTCACCAGCGGTGGCATCGACGCCGGCGGCAAGACCATCACCAACGTGGCCGCGGGTGTCAACGCCACCGACGCGGTCAATGTCAGCCAGCTGACCAGCACCGAGCAGGCCTTGACCGACAAGGGCTTTGCACT
>NZ_JAJMLX010000051.1 GCF_020991325.1 Bordetella petrii
CACCGGCGGCTCGGTGCGCCAGCCGGCCGCCCTGTGCGGCGTCAGCGGCATCAAGCCCACCTATGGCACGGTGTCGCGCTTCGGCATCGTGGCTTTTGGTTCCAGCCTGGACCAGGCCGGCCCGCTGGCCCCCAGCAGCCGCGACCTGCTCGAGCTCCTGGACCCCATGAGCGGGTTCGACCCGCACGACGCCACCAGCCTGGAAGCCTGCGACGGCGCCCCGAACGAGCCGGGCCGCATCCGGACGGCCTACGCCGCCGCCCAGGCGGCCTATGACGCGGCCGGCAGCAAGCCGCTGCAAGGCCTGCGCATCGGCGTGCCGCAGGAATATTTCGGCCCCGGCCTGGCTTCCGACGTGGCCGCCGCCGTCGAGGCCGCCCTGGTCCAGTTCGAGGCCCTGGGCGCCCAGCGGGTGGCGGTGTCGCTGCCGCGCACCGAACTGGCCATCCCGGCCTATTACGTCATTGCGCCGGCCGAGGCGTCCAGCAACCTGGCCCGCTACGACGGCGTGCGCTACGGCCACCGCGCCGCGGAATACGCCGACCTGAACCAGATGATCGCCCGCTCGCGCGCCGAGGGCTTCGGCGACGAGGTCAAGCGTCGCGTGCTGGTGGGCACCTATGTGCTGTCGCACGGCTACTACGACGCCTACTACCTGCAGGCCCAGCGCATCCGCCGCCTGATCGCGCAGGATTTCCAGCGCGCCTATGCCGGGCAGTGCGACGTGATCATGGGGCCGGTGACGCCCACCGTGGCCAAGAACCTGGGCGACAACCGCGAAGACCCCACCGCCGACTGGCTGGCCGATATCTTTACCCTGGGGGTCAGCCTGGCCGGCCTGCCGGCCATGTCGGTGCCTTGCGGCTTTGGCCAGGGCGGATCCGGCAGCCGCCCCGTCGGCCTGCAGATCATCGGCAACTATTTCGACGAAGGCCGCCTGCTGGCCATCGCCGACCGTTATCAACAAGTCACCGACTGGCACCGGCGCGTGCCCGGCCAGCAAGGCACTGAGCAATGAACTGGGAAATCGTCATCGGCCTGGAAACGCATACCCAGCTTTCCACCGACGCCAAGATCTTTTCGGGCAGCAGCACCCGCTTCGGCGCCGCTCCCAATACGCAGGCCAATGTGGTCGACCTGGCGCTGCCGGGCAGCCTGCCCGTGATGAACCGCGGCGCGGCCGAACGCGCCATCCGCTTCGGCCTGGCGGTGGGCGGCCAGGTGGCGCCGCGCTCGGTGTTCGCGCGCAAGAACTACTTCTACCCCGACCTGCCCAAGGGCTACCAGATCAGCCAGTACGAGCTGCCGGTGGTGGTGGGCGGATCGATTTCCTTCTTCGTGGGCGAAGAAGAAAAAACCGTCAACCTGACCCGCGCGCACCTGGAAGAAGACGCCGGCAAGTCGCTGCACGATGACTTCAACCTGGCCAACGGCAACCCGGCCAGCGGCATCGACCTGAACCGCGCCGGCACGCCGCTGCTGGAAATCGTCACCGAACCCGAAATGCGTTCGGCCGCCGAGGCCGTGGCCTATGCGCGCGCCCTGCACAGCCTGGTGGTATGGCTGGGCATCTGCGACGGCAACATGCAGGAAGGCTCGTTCCGCTGCGACGCCAACGTGTCGGTGCGCCCCGTGGGCCAGCAGGAATTCGGCACCCGCACCGAAATCAAGAACGTCAACTCGTTCCGCTTCCTGGAACGCGCCATCCTGTTCGAGGCGCGCCGCCAGATCGAATTGATCGAGGACGGCGGCACGGTGGTGCAGGAAACCCGCCTGTACGACGCCGACCGCGACGAAACGCGCAGCATGCGCAGCAAGGAAGACGCGCACGACTACCGCTACTTCCCCGACCCCGACCTGCCGCCGCTGGTCATTGCGCCGGAATGGGTGGACGAAGTGCGGGCGCAGATGCCCGAGTTGCCCGCCGGCTTGCGCGCCCGCTTCGAAAGCGCCTATGGCCTGTCGGGCTATGACGCCGCCCAGCTCACCGCCAGCCGCGACCTGGCCGCCTACTTCGAAAACGTGGCGCGCGCGCTGCCCGAAGGCCAGGCCAAGCTGGCCGCCAACTGGATCATGGGCGAGGTCTCGGCCACGCTGAACCGCGAAGAAAAAGACATCGCCGACGCTCCCGTGCAGGCCCCGGCCCTGGCGGCCCTGATCGGGCGCATCATCGACGGCACGATCTCCAACAAGATCGCCCGCGATGTGTTTTCGGCCATGTGGGCCGGCGAACAGGGCGGCCAGCCCGACGCCATCATCGAGGCGCGCGGCCTGAAGCAGATCAGCGACACCGGCGCCATCGGCGCCATGATCGACGACGTGCTGGCGGCCAATCCGGCCATCGTGGCCGAGTACCGCGCCGGCAAGCAGAAGGCCTTCAACTCGCTGGTGGGCCAGATCATGAAGGCCGCCAAGGGCAAGGCCAACCCGCAGCAGGTGAACGAACTGCTGAAGCAGAAGCTGGACCAGTAGCCGTTCTTCCAGGGGCACATCGCGTGCCCCCCTGCCACACGGCGCCGCACGGGCGCCGTGTGCATTTCCTTCTGCGCCGCGCGTCGATCTCAGTCCAGCCTAGGGTTTACCCGGCGTTCAGATGCCGCTAAGCCGCGCT
This sequence comes from Bordetella petrii, assembly GCF_020991325.1. Classification (GTDB taxonomy): domain Bacteria; phylum Pseudomonadota; class Gammaproteobacteria; order Burkholderiales; family Burkholderiaceae_B; genus Bordetella_A; species Bordetella_A petrii_E. The sequence continues at coordinate 2,612 of NZ_JAJMLX010000051.1, forward strand.
TTCACAAAGCAGAATTGCCGTATCCGATGAGCTCGCCAAAAATAGCGGGTTCTGCGCCAGGCGCGCCTGCCCGCCTTCACGCGGCAGCGGGCGCGGGCGTAGAACCTAGAAAAGCTCAGGAGATGCCATGAAATTCCCACGCCCCATCCATACCGTGCTGTCCGTGCTGGCGCTTTCCCTGGCGGGCGCCGCCCACGCCGCCGACTACCCCAGCCGCCCCATCACGCTGGTGGTGCCGTTTTCCGCCGGCGGACCCACCGACGTCGTCAGCCGTACGCTGGGCGCCGAGCTCAGCAAGGAACTGGGCCAGCCCATCGTGGTGGAAAACCGCACCGGCGCGGGCGGCACGGTGGGGGCTACCTATGTGGCCAACGCCCAGCCCGACGGCTATACCTATTTCATTCATCACAACGGCATGGCCACGGCCACGGCCTTGTACCCTGCCCTGAAATTCGACCCGCTCAAGAGCTTCGAGTACGTGGGTGAAGTGGTGGACGTGCCCATGACCCTGCTGGCGCGCAAAGATTTCCCGCCCAACAACATGGCGGAATTCATCGAATACGCCAAGGCCAACGCCGACAAGATCAACCTGGCCAACGCCGGCCCGGGCGCCGTGTCGCAGTTGTGCGGCTCGCTGCTGCAACAGGCGCTGGGCGTGAAGTTCACCACCATTCCGTACCAGGGCACCGGCCCGGCCATGGCCGCGCTGCTGGGCGGCCAGGTCGACGTGCTGTGCGACCAGACAACCCAGACCATTCCGCATATCCAGTCCGGCACCGTGAAGTTCTACGGCGTGACCACCAAGCAGCGCATCGCCAAGCTGCCCGACGCGCCCACGCTGGCCGAACAGGGGCTGAAGGATTTCGAGGTGAAGGTGTGGCATGGCATCTACGCCCCGGCCGGCACCCCCAAGGAAGACATCGCCATCTTCAACAAGGCGCTCAAGGCCGCGCTGAAGTCGCCGGCCTTCACGCAGAAAATGGCGGAGCTGGGCGCGGAAATCGTCCCGGAAGACCGCCAGACGCCCGAGTCGCTGAAGAACTGGGTGAAGTCCGAAATCGACAAGTGGACGCCCATCCTGAAAGCCGAGGGCATGAACGTCAACTGACGCTCATGTCCGGCCCCATGGCACTACCTTTCCAGGGGTCTGGCTCCCGCCAGGGTGCCTGACCCCGTCGGGTCGAGCCTACGCACACGTCGGTGTCCGCCCCCCCTGGCGGGGAGTCAGACACCCGCGGACCGTCATATGTCCGTCATGCGGCATTCATTGCCGTGTTGCATTCGATGCCTATTGTGTCGCCTTCGCCATGGACACAGTAGGAGCGCACGTTGTCTTCCGACACCCCGAAGCAAGACCCCGCGTCCGGCCAGCCGGACAATCCGTCAGTCGACGCGCGCCGGCGCGCGCTAGTGCAGGCCGGCCTGGGGGGCTGGCTGCTGCCCGCCATGGGTGCCAGCACGCTGTTGACAGCGTGCGGCAGCGGCAACGACGACGATGATGACGGCAGCGGCGACCCCGGCACACCGGGCCCCAACCCCGATCCCGATCCGGGCCCGGCCCAGGTGTCCAGCTTCGGCCTGGTGGTCTTGCCCGACACGCAGTTCTATTCGCGCTACGCCGCCGAGGAAACTGGCAACCAGTTCCGCAAGCTGTATGGCAGCGAGCCTTACCTGGCGCAGACGCAGTGGATCGCCCGCAACGCCGCCGCCCTGAAAGTGCCGTTCGTGATCCACGTGGGCGACATCGTCGACCAGGCGGGCCATCCGCAGCAATGGGAAGTGGCCAATACCGCCATGGAGGCACTGGAAACCGGCGGCGTGCCCTATTCGGTGCTGGCCGGCAACCACGACGTGCTGCGCGACGTGGGCTACGACAGCGACCCGGCGGGAGGCACCGATGCCGACCGCGACCTGACCCAGGAACCCTACCTGCAGTGGTTCGGCGCCGAACGCGCCGGCCGCCAGCCGACTTTCGGCGGACGCGACACCAGCGGGTTCCACGAGTACCACATCTTCGAGGCCGAAGGGCAGCAGTTCCTGGTGCTGTCGCTGTCGTGGCGCGTGTCCGATGCGGGCCTGGCCTGGGCCTCGCAGGTGCTGCGCAAGCATCCCACCCTGCCGGCCATCCTGGTCAACCACGAACTGCTGGCCATCGACAAGGACGGTACCACCCCGCTGGAGGTGAACTACGGCCTGATGCTGTGGGACAAGCTGATCCGCAGCCATGACCAGATCTTCATGACGCTCAACGGGCACTTCCACGGCGCGGCGCACCTGACCAAGACCAACGACTTCGGCAACCCGGTAGAGCAAATGGTGGTGGACTACCAGATGGCCTACCAGGGCGGCAACGGCCTGCTGCGTTTCTACGAATTCGACCTGACCAACAACCGCATCCACGCCCTGTCGTTCTCGCCCTGGGTGCCCGAAAAGCCCAGCGACACGATCAACGAGTTCGACCAGGCAATGCTCACCGACGCGAACAACCAGTTCAGTATCGAGTTCGACTTCGCGCGGCGGTTCGCCAATTTCAATCCCGATTTCAAGGCGGCCGCCGCCGGCAATACATCGCTGGCGGCCGCGGCCACGGCCCTGGTGCTGGACGGCTACGAAGACCAGGTCCCGCCTTCCAAGGAGCCGGCCACCGACGAGGAAGACTACCCCCACGTGGCCGAAACCGTGGCGCACTGGCGCTTCGCGGGCGGCACGGCGGGCACCGCCGTAGCCGAAGGCATGAATATCGCCGACCGCTCGGGCAACAATAACGGGCTGACCCGCGCACCGCTGGACGAGCCGGCCGGCAACCCCGCGCGAATGGACGACCTGTTGTGGAGCGACGATCGCCACCACCTGTCGGCCGCGCCGGGCAGCATCAGCTTCCTGAATGCCGGCGGCAACCGCCTGAGCTATTTCATGACCGATGCGGCGGCGGCCATCAACGGCGAGACCTTCGCCAACGGCTATACAGTCGAGGCCTTCATCAAGATCGACAAGAACTGGACGGCCGCCACCAACGCGTGGATGAACATCATGACGCGTGCCGGCCGGCGCGGCAACCTGCCGGGCTTTGCCGGCGGCCTGCCGCAGTCGCCGCCGCTGCAGTTCGCCATATCGAACCTGCGCGAAGTGCAATGGGAAGTGATTCCCGAGGCCACCGAATCGGGCGCGCGCTCGTCGCGCACCAACTGGTCGGGCGAGATCATGGTGGACACATGGCTGCACATCGCGGTGGTGAACGACCCCGCCACGCGCTCGAGCACCATGTACGTGGAAGGCGCGCCGGTGCTGCGCAACCCCATCGACACCGTGGGCCTGGCCACCCTGGGCCTGCCATGGGCCGTGGGCGCCGGGTTCTGGGACGGCGGCCCGCCGGGCAGCGGCTTCCTGGGCGCGCTGAGCGAGATCCGCGTCGTGGCCAGGCCGCTGCCGCCCGAACAGTGGCTGACGGCGCGCGCGGCCCGCTGAGCGCGCCACGGCATGCCTGTGTCTATGCGAAACCGGGCATGCCGCCCGGCCGCGGCGTCTTACAGAATGCCGTAGCGGGCGCGGTAGGCCAGCACCGCGTCGCGGTTGCTGGCGAACTGGGCGTCGTCCTGCAACAGCGTCAGGATATCGGCCAGCGAGGCAATGCTAACCACCGGAATGCCGTAGGTCCTGGCGACGTCCTGCACGGCCGAATGGGGCGACAGGGCGTCGTCCGCGCCCGCGCGTTCCTGGCGGTCCAGCGCGATCAGTACGGCGGCGGGTTCGGCGCCGGCGGCGCGGATGATGTCCACCGATTCGCGCACGGACGTGCCGGCCGTGATGACGTCGTCGATGATGACCACCTTGCCTTGCAGCGGCGCGCCCACCAGGGTGCCGCCTTCGCCATGGTCTTTGGCTTCTTTGCGGTTAAAGGCGAACGGCACGTCGCGCCCTTTCATGCCCGGGTGCCCGGCCAGCGCCACCGACGTGGCCGTGGCCAGGGGGATGCCCTTGTACGCCGGCCCGAACAGCATGTCGAACGCCACGCCGGAATCGAGCAGCGCCTGCGCATAGAACTGCGCCAGCCGCCCGACCGAGGCGCCGCTATTGAACAGCCCCGCATTGAAGAAATAAGGGCTGATGCGGCCCGACTTGACCTTGAAGCTGCCGAAGCGCAGCACGCCTTCGTCAAGGGCAAAACGGACAAAATCGGTGGCGGTGGCGGAATGGGCGGCCATGCGGAAATATTCCGGAAAACAAGAGTGACCGGCATTTTAGCCGCCTTCGCGCCGGGCTCCGCCCCGCCGGCCGCGCGCCAGTCGGTTAAATTCGGCGCTTGGGCCGGCACGCCGGCCAGCCGCTATTCAGGAGAGCCCGTCGTGCTGCGTATTACTTCGATCAACCTCAACGGTATCCGCTCGGCCTTTCGCAAAGGCCTGCAACCCTGGATGCAGACTCACAGCGCCGACGTGCTGTGCCTGCAGGAAATCAAGATTTCCGACCCCGACCTGACCGACGACCTGCGCCACCCGCCCGGCTACACCGGGCACTTCTGCCACGCCGACAAGAAAGGCTACAGCGGCGTGGGCATGTACCTGCGCAATGCCGCCGAACGCGTGCAAACCGGCCTGAACTGCGAGGAGTTCGATGCCGAAGGCCGCATCATCCGCGCCGACTGGAAGAACCTGTCTGTCATCAGCGCCTACCTGCCTTCCGGATCCAGCGGCGACGAGCGCCAGCAGGCCAAGTACCGTTTCCTGGATGTTTTCGGGCCCTGGATCGACGAAATGATGCAGGAACACCGGAAAACCGGCCGTGAATTCATTATCTGCGGCGACTGGAATATTGCACACAAGGAAATCGACCTGAAGAACTGGAAGGGCAATATGAAAAATTCCGGCTTCCTGCCCGAAGAGCGCGCCTGGCTGACCGACGTATTCGACCGCCGCGGCTTTGTGGATGTGTTTCGCACGCTGGATGAACGGCCCGACCAATACACCTGGTGGAGCAACCGTGGCCAGGCCTGGGCCAAGAACGTGGGGTGGCGCATCGACTACCAGATCGCCACGCCCGGCATCGCCGCGCGCGCGCGCAGGGCCGCCATCTACAAAGACGAACGCTTCAGCGACCACGCGCCGCTGACTATCGACTACGACATCACCTTGTAGGCCGGGCCAGCCTGCCCACCAAAACGGGGACGCTTTATCCGAGCTCCGGCCCTGCCGGGCCGGGATTTTGACCCGGAACAAATAAATCCGCCGGTGTCCAGGCACGGTTACGTCGTCGACACGGCTGGGGCAAAAAACAGGGGCATATTGTTTTTCCTTGGAAATTGGACTGTTTGCCCTTGCTTTGCCCGCCTTTCCGGCAGGCGAAGCGCGGTATCCGGATTATACGTCCCTTATATTTGCATGCCCCAAACCCAATAACCACGCGGGTTTCCAGGCGGTGCCATTTTGCGCGGGCCAAATATTGGCTTTACAATTTCGCACCGAATCAGTGCGATTCCGCACCAGATTCGCCCCATTACGCACCGAATTCGGGCATGACATGCACCGATTTGCGGCGCTCCCAGGAGAACCGTGTGAAATTGCAGAGTCTTGACGACTTTCTGCGCCAGGTCGCCGTGCGCGACCCGCAGCAACCCGAATTCATGCAGGCCGTCCACGAAGTCATGGGCAGCCTGTGGCCTTTTCTTCAGCAGCACCCCCACTACGCCGACATGGCCGTGCTGGAACGGCTGGTGGAACCCGAACGCGTCATCCAGTTCCGCGTCTGCTGGACAGACGACCAAGGCCAGCCCCGTGTCAACCGCGCCTTCCGCGTGCAGCACAGTTCGGCCATCGGCCCGTTCAAGGGCGGCATGCGCTTCCACCCGTCGGTGAACCTGTCGGTGCTGAAGTTCCTGGCGTTCGAGCAAACCCTGAAAAACGCGCTGACCACGCTGCCCATGGGCGGCGGCAAGGGCGGTTCCGACTTCGACCCCAAGGGCAAGTCCGACGCCGAGGTCATGCGTTTCTGCCAGGCCTTGATGATCGAACTGCACCGGCACCTGGGCCCCGACACCGACGTGCCCGCCGGAGACATGGGCGTGGGCGCCCGTGAAGTCGGCTTCATGGCCGGCATGATGAAAAAGCTGTCCAATTCGGCCGCCAGCGTGTTCACCGGCAAGGGCCTGGCCTTCGGCGGCAGCCTGATCCGTCCGGAAGCCACGGGCTACGGCACGGTGTACTTCGCCGAGGAAATGCTCAAGCGCGAGGGCTTGTCGTTCGACGGCCTGCGCGTGGCGGTTTCGGGGTCGGGCAACGTGGCGCAATACGCCATCGAGAAAGCCATGGCCCTGGGCGCGCGCGTGGTGACCGTGTCGGATTCGGACGGCACCGTCATCGACGAAGCCGGCTTCACCCACGAAAAGCTGGGCGCGCTGATGCACCTGAAGAACGACTTGCGCGGCCGCCTGGCCGAGTACGCCGGCCAGTTCAAGCTGACCTACGCCACCGGCAAGCGCCCCTGGCACGTGCCGGTGGACGTGGCCCTGCCGTGCGCCACCCAGAACGAACTGGACCTGGACGATGCCCGCACGCTGATCGCCAACGGCGTGAAATGCGTGGCTGAAGGCGCCAACATGCCCGCCACCCTGGACGCGGCCAAGGCCTTCATCGAGGCCGGCGTGCTGTATGCGCCGGGCAAGGCCAGCAATGCGGGCGGCGTGGCGGTTTCGGGCCTGGAAATGAGCCAGAACGCCATCCGGCTGGCCTGGTCGCGCGACGAAGTCGACCAGCGCCTGCACGCCATCATGCGCGACATCCACGAGAACTGCGTGCGCCACGGCCAGGGCCGCGGCACCGCCATCAATTATCTGGACGGCGCCAACATCGCCGGCTTCGTGAAAGTAGCCGACGCGATGCGGCAGCAAGGGCTGTATTAACCCCCCCCCGAAGGCGCTGCGCGCTTTCCACCTCGCGGCTGGCAGGCCGCTCGGATTCGCCAGGCAGGGAACAGTCCTCAAGGACTGTTCCCTGCCCGGGCTCATCCCCCCCAGGGGGGCGACGCTGCGGACCGGCGAAGCCGGCTCCGCGCGCCCCCGGTCTGGGCGCACCCGTTTCTTTCCCCGGCCAGTTGCGGCGCGCCTTGCCGGGTGTCTGGCTCCCGTCAGGGTGCCTGACACCGTTGTGTGCCGCGACTGCCTCAGCAAGACGGTGTCCGGCACCCTGACGGGAGCCGGACACCTGGCGGTGCCGGCGTAAACTCGCCGCGGCGGCCAAGGCAGCGGGTGCCTGACACCCTGCGGGAGTCAGGCGCCTGCATCACGCCATGGCCCGCTCAGTGCCAGTCGTCGCGGTACACGAAGCGCGGCATTTGCCAGTTGAAGCGCAGCGCCAGCAGGCGGAAGGCCAGGCCCACCACCAGGGCCACGGGCACCGACGCGTTGGCCGACAGGCCCGCCGACAACAGCCCCATGTACAAGCCGCCCGTCACCAGCGACACGCTGGCATAGAGCTCTTTGCGAAACAGCAACGGCACGTCGTTGCACAGCACGTCGCGCAGCACCCCGCCCGCGCAGCCGGTGATCATGCCGCTGATCAGCACGATGCTCACCGGCAATTGCATCTGCTGCGCCACCTTGCAGCCAATGATGGTGAAGGCCACCAGCCCCAGCGCATCCAGCAGCAGGAACAGGCTGCGCAGGCGCCGCATCAGGCGCGCGGTCAGCGCCGTCAGCAGCGCCGCGCCGGCCGTCATGCCCAGATATTCCGGATGCGCCACCCAGGTCAGCGGGTAATGGCCCAGCAACACGTCGCGCAGCGACCCGCCCCCCAGCGCCGTGACGCAGGCGATGATGCACACCCCCATCCAGTCCATGTCGCGGCGGCCCGCCGCCAGCGCGGCCGTCATGGCCTCGGCCACGATGGCGACCAGATACAGCGTATGCAGCAGCAGCGTAGAGGTTTCAACATGCATGGCGGTCTCGCGAAACCCTAGTTCGAGGGATCCAGCGCGTCGATGGTGCGGCGCTGGTTCCACAGCAGCAACAGCCCGGGCAGCGCGATCGCCACCGTCAGCAGGAAGAACCCAGACCAGTCCAGCCAGTGCACCAGGGGCGGTGTCAGCGGGCCGGCCAGGTAAATGCGGCCCACCGCCGACAATGCCGACAGCAGGGCGAACTGGGTGGCCGAAAAGCGTTGCTGGCACAACGCCATCAGCAGCGCCACGAACGACGCGGTACCCAGCCCGCCGCACAGGTTCTCGATGCCCACTGCCGTGCCCATCAGCCAGATGCTTTTCGGGCTGACCGCGATCACCCAGTAACCCAGGTTGGACACGGCTTGCAGCAGGCCGAAAGCCATCAGCGAACGATACAGGCCCCAGCGGGCCATCAGCGACCCGCCCGCCAGCGCCCCCACGATGGTGGCAGCCAGGCCCAGCACCTTGTTCACGGTGCCGACCTCGGTGGCATCGAAGCCGGCGCCCCGGATCAGGAAGGTAGTGGACAGCGCCCCCGCGAAAGCATCGCCCAGCTTGTACAGCACGATCAGGGCCAGCACCGTATAGGCGCCGCGCCGGCTGAAAAATTCGCGGAACGGCTCTACCACGGCCAGCCCCAGGCTGCGCGGCGCGGTGGCCGGCTGCTCGGGTTCGGGCGCCCACAACGTGCCCAGCGCGCATGCCAGCATCAGCGCGCCCATTGCCACGTACATGGGCCCCCAGCCCAGCCATTGGTCAGCCAGTATCAATGCCAGCCCGCCCGACACGATCATGGCCAGGCGATACCCCAGCACCTTGATCGCCGCGCCCGCGCCGCGCTCATCGCGGCGCAATACGTCGGTGCAATAGGCGTCGAAGGCGATGTCCTGCGTGGCCGAGAAAAAGGCCACGGCCACGGCCAGCAGGGCCAGCGGCAACAGGGCCGACGACGGCGACAGCAGGCCCATGGCCATGATGGAAAACGCCAGCAGCAACTGCGTCACCAGCATCCAGCCGCGCCGGCGTCCCAGCAGCGGCGGCGCATAGCGGTCGACCAGGGGAGCCCACAGGAATTTCAGTGTATATGCCGAGCCCACCAGGGTCAGGAACCCGATCTGCTCGAGCGACACGCCGTCGATGGTGGCCCAGGCCTGCAGCGTGCCGCTGGTAAGCGCCAGCGGCAGCCCGCTGGCAAAACCCAGCACCAACAGCGGGGCGACCCGGCGGCTGAAATACACGTGGGATGCGGCGGTAATAAAGCGTCTCCTGGCAGCGGCGGCGCATGGGGCGCCGGACACACGGCATATTAACCGTTGGCCGCCGGGCAGACCCGGCCGCGGCGCCTGGCGCTGTCAGGCCGACGCGTAGCGGTACACCGCCAGCGTGCTGCGCCAGCCCGGCAGCACCTTGACCTCGCGGTCTTCGTGGAAGGTGGCGCGTTCCAGGATGCGCAGGCCCAGGTCGGCGGCCAGGCGCTCGAAATCGCGCAGGGTGCACAGGTGGATGTTGGGCGTGTTGTACCACTGGTAAGGCATCTGGCCCGTTACCGGCATGCGGCCGCGCAGGATGGACCAGCCGTGCGGCCAGTAGCCGAAATTGGGAAACGACACCACGCCGTAGCGGGCCACCCGCGCCATCTCGCGCAGGATGTGCTCGGTGCGGTGCATGGACTGCAGTGTCTGCGACAGCACCACCGTGTCGAACTGCTTGTCGTCGAACAGCGCCAGGCCGTCTTCCAGGTTTTGCTGGATGACTTCCACGCCGCGCCGCACGCAGGCGATGACGTGGCTGTCGTCGATCTCGACGCCGGCGCCGCGCACCTGGCGCTGGTCGCGCAAATACGCCAGCAGCGCGCCATCGCCGCAGCCCAGGTCCAGGACGCGGCTGCCGGGGTCGATCCAGCTGGCGATGCGCACCAGGTCGGGGCGCATGCCGGCGGTGCTGCCGGGGCGGGCGGATACGGGGCTCATGCGGCGCATCCTTCTACGTGGGCCGGGGTGTCCGCCGCGGCGCCGCCCAGGCCCAGTTCGCGCGCGATGCGCTCGTAGTAGCCGCGCACCACCGAGTGATAGCGCGCGTCGTCCAGCAGGAAGGCGTCGTGGCCGTGCGGCGCGTCGATCTCGGCGTACGTGACCGGGCTGCCGTTCTTCAGCAACGCCCGCACGATCTCGCGCGAGCGTTCCGGCGGGAAGCGCCAATCGGTGGAAAAGGACACCAGCAGGAAGTCGGCCTGGGCCGGCGCCAGGGCGCGCGCCAGGTCGCCGCCCGTGGCGCGCGCGGGATCGAAATAATCCAGGGCGCGGGTAATCAGCAGATAGGTGTTGGCATCGAAATAGCGGGTGAATTTCTCGCCCTGGTAGCGCAGGTACGATTCCACCTCGAATTCCACGTCGTAGCCGTAGCGGTAGGCGCCGCCTTCGGCCGGCTCGCGCTGGGTGCGGCCGAACTTCTCGGCCATGTCGTCATCGGACAGATACGTGATGTGGCCCAGCATGCGCGCCACCGACAGCCCGCGGCGGGGCACGGTGTTCTGCGCGTAGTAGTCGCCGCCGTGGAAATCCGGGTCGGTAATAATGGCGCGCCGCGCCACTTCGTTGAACCCGATGTTCTGCGCCGACAGCCGGGGCGTGCTGGCCACCACCACGCAGTGCGCCACGCGATCGGGGCAGGTAATGGCCCAGCTCAGCGCCTGCATGCCGCCCAGCGACCCGCCCATGACCGCGGCGAAACGCCGGATGCCGAAGCGGTCGGCCAGGCGGGCCTGGGCATGCACCCAGTCTTCGACTGTCAGCACCGGAAACGCCGCGCCCCACGGGTGCCCGGTGGCCGGGTTGATGGACGCGGGGCCGGTGGAACCGAAGCACGACCCCAGGTTATTGACGCCGATGACGAAAAAGCGGTTGGTGTCCAGGGGCTTGCCAGGGCCCACCATGTTGTCCCACCAGCCTATGTCTTTGGGGTCGTCGGCGGCCACGCCGGCCACGTGATGCGATGCGTTCAGGGCATGGCACACCAATACCGCGTTGCTGCGCTCGGCGTTCAGGGTGCCATAGGTTTCGACCGCCAGTTCGTACGACTGCAGCAATTGCCCGCTGGCCAATGGCAGCGGTTCATCGAAGCGGATGAGCTGGGGGGTGACGATGCCGGCCGAACCGGGTTCGGCTGGGGCGGTAACGGCGCCGGGGGCAAGCCCCCCGGCCGGATGCAAGGCGGGAGTGGTCATACGGACCTCTTTAGCTGGATTTATAGAGGCGCCCGCAAGCGGATCAGGCAAATCGGCGCCGATATGAAGCTCGAATTCTAGCACTGCCGGGGCGGGGCGGCGAATTGGACGCCGGCCCGCAGGGCGTTTACACGGCCCGGCACACGGGACGTGTGCTCAGGTGGTGGGCAGGGCGATGCCCATGGCGGCGAACAGCCCGCCGCACAGCTTGTTGAAGCGCTTGCCGGCCCGTTCCAGCCAGGGCTTGACGCGGTGCGCCGCGCGCGCCAGGCCGTATTCGACCAGGAACTCGGTAGCCGCGAAGGTGGCCGCCATGATGGCGAATTGCGTCGGCAGGCTGCGCGCCGGGTCGATGAACTGCGGCAGGAACGCACCAAAAAACAGTAGTGCCTTGGGATTGGACACGGCCGACAGCAGCCCCTGCCCGAACAACCGTGCCGGACGCACCGTGGGCGCACCCGGCACGGCCTGCAACTGCACGGGCGGCGAACGCCACAACTGGATGCCCAGGTACACCAGGTAGGCGCCGCCCAGCCACTTCAACAGCACCAGCGCGGGCGACCAGGCCATCAGCACGGCACTGATGCCCAACATGGACAGGCCGATAACCAGTGTGAAGCCCAGCGTGCCGCCGGCGATGGTGCACAGCGCCCGACGATGCCCGTGCAAGGCGCCGTGCGTCAGGGCCAGCAAGGTGTTCGGGCCGGGCGTGACGGAAAGCCCGGCGACGGCGATCAGGTAAAGCAGCCAGGTGTGCAGGCTCATGTCGGACTCAAAGTCGAAGAAGCATGGGGCGTTACGTTAACAGGTGTCTGACACCTTGAGTGTCAGACACCGCGGGCCGGGGGATCAGGACGACCCGGCCAGCGCCGCGCCCGGCTCCAGCCCCATGTACTCATAGGCCGCGGTGTTCACCCGCGATACCCGCCATTCCACCGGCTGCCGGTTGTACGAATACGCCACCCGCCGGATCTCGAGCAAGGGCGTGGCTACGTCCACGCCCAGCCAGCCGGCATGGGTGGCATCGGCCATGCAGACGCGCAGCCGCTCGTCGGTAGCGATGACGTTTACCCCGAATACGTCCTGGTACAGCGCGTACAGAGTGCTGGGCCGTTCGCGCAGGTGGTGTTCCGCCATGCCGGGAAAGCGCGACTCGGGCAGGCAGATGTCGTCCACCAGCACCACGTCGTCATTCAGCGACAGCAGATTCGAGAATTCGAACACATATGCCCCGCTGGGCAGGCCCAGGTGCTCGCGCACCACCGCCGTGGCGCGTGTGCGGCGGAATCGCAGCAACTGCGTCGCCGGGTACGACTTGTGCCCGTCCTGCCGCAGAATGCGGAAAAACTTGAAGAAATGATGATTGCGCGTATGCACCGCCACATAGGTGCCGCGCCCCTGATGGCGCACCAGGATGTTCTCGGCCGCCAATTCGTCGATGGCCTTGCGCAGCGTGCCGATGGAAACGCCGAATCGCTCGGCCAGTGTTTTCTCGGGCGGCACCGCGTCGCCCTGCTTCCATTCCCCGCTGGCCAGCGCCGCAAGCACCGCCTGCTTCACCTGGGCGTACAGCGGACTGCCTAAAGGCACAGCGGGAGTCGGGATGTTTTTCATGGTGAGGCCGGCGTTGAAAGAGCGCAAATTGTAGCGTCGCGCATTTTCGCAATCCAAATCATACAACTCATATATATGATTTAGTTGACTTGAATGACAAGCGCACCTAAGATGCGTTGAACCGGCCCGGCCGCGCAGCCCGGTCCGGCCATCACACCAGAGAGGAAGACAATGATTCACGCCGTATTGCACGATGCGAAAGACACGGTGGCGGTCGCCGTCGTGGAAGGCCTGACCGCGGGCACCGAAATGAACGCCTGGATCATGGACGAAGACAAGATCGTCCACCTGAAGGCGCTGCAGGACATTCCCATCGGCCACAAGGTGGCGCTGAAAGACATGGCGGCCGGCGACACCGTATTCAAGTACGGCACCGATATCGGCAAGGTGGTCGAGCCCATCAAGGCGGGCCAGCACGCCCACGTCCACAACATCAAGACCAAGCGCTGGTAAGCGGCCGCGGTCATCCTCACCGAATACAGACATAGGAAACGCCATGGCCATCGTCAATGCATCGACCACCTTCCAGGGCTACCGCCGCGACAACGGGCGTGTCGGCGTGCGCAACCACGTCATCGTCCTGCCGGTGGACGACATCTCGAATGCCGCCGCCGAAGCCGTCGCCAACAACATCAAGGGCACCATGGCCCTGCCCCATCCCTACGGGCGCCTGCAGTTCGGCGAAGACCTGGAACTGCACTTCCGCACCCTGATCGGCACGGGCTGCAACCCCAACGTGGCCGCCGTCATCGTCATCGGCATCGAAGAAGGCTGGACGAAACGCGTCGTGGACGGCATTGCCGCCACCGGCAAGCCGGTGGCCGGCTTCAGCATCGAACTGCACGGCGACCACGACACCATCATGCGGGCCTCGCGCCAGGCCAAGGATTTCGTGCACTACGCCACCGCGCTGCAGCGCACCGAATGCCCCATCGCCGACCTGTGGGTGTCCACCAAGTGCGGCGAATCGGACACCACCTCGGGCTGTGGCGCCAACCCCACCGTGGGCAATGCTTTCGACAAGTTGTACGGCCTGGGCAGCACCCTGGTGTTCGGCGAAACGTCCGAACTGACCGGCGGCGAACACATCGTGGCCGAACGCTGCGCCAACGACGCGGTGCGCGAACGCTTCATGTTCATGTTCAACCGCTACCAGGACATGATCGACCGCTGGAAAACCAGCGACCTGTCCGAATCGCAGCCCACCAAAGGCAATATCGCCGGCGGCCTGACCACCATCGAGGAAAAGGCCATGGGCAACATCCAGAAGATCGGCAAGAAATGCCGCGTCGACGGGGTGCTGGACAAGGCCGAGATTCCCACCGGCAAGGGCCTGTGGTTCATGGATTCGTCGTCGGCGGCGGCCGAGATGGTGACCCTGTGCGCGGCCTCGGGCTATGCGGTGCATTTCTTCCCCACCGGGCAGGGCAACGTCATCGGCAACCCCATCCTGCCCGTCATCAAGATCTGCGCCAACCCGCGCACGGTTCGCACCATGGCCGAGCACGTCGACGTGGACACCTCGGGCCTGCTGCAGCGCGAGATCGACCTGGACCAGGCCGGCGACAAGCTGCTGGAATGCATGCTGGCCACGGCCAACGGCCGCTGGACCGCCGCCGAGGCGCTGGGCCACCGCGAATTCGTGCTGACGCGCCTTTACGAAAGCGCCTGACCGCAACGACGAGACCAACGATGATCTCCAGCCATCGCCATCCGGCCCGGCTTACCGCCGGGCCCTGACGCCAACGCGGTACGCAGGGGTACCGGCGCACAGACGCCGGCCCCGGCTTGCCGCCACACGCCTACCCAGGCGCCATCCCCGAGGAGGAAGACATGAAGCAATTCACGCGTATGGCATCGGCCGCCTGTCTGTCGGCCGGCATGCTGCTGGGCCACGCCGCACGGGCCGAAGTATCGGAACTGACGGTCGCGGTGCAGCCCGGCATCAGCTATTTGTCGCTGATGGTCATGCAGGATGAGAAGCTGATCGAGAAACATGCCAAGCAGGCCGGCATCGACGACCTGGAAGTGAAGTGGTCGCGCTTTGCCGGCGGCAACGTCATGAACGAGGCCGTGCTGTCGGGCAGCCTGCATTTCGCGTCGGGTGGCGTCGGCCCGCTGGTTACCATGTGGGCGCGCACGCGCGGCAACCTGAACGTGAAGGCGGTATCGGCCATCAACGCCATGCCGCTGTACCTGAATTCGCGCAACCCGCAGGTCAAGTCCATCAAGGACCTTACCGACAAGGACCGCATCGCCCTGCCCGCGGTGCGCGTGTCCATCCAGGCCGTGACCCTGCAGATGGCAGCGGAGCAGGCGTTTGGCGAAGGCCAGCAGAACCGGCTGGACAAGCTGACGGTATCGCTGTCGCATCCCGACGGCATGACGGCGCTGTTGTCCGGGTCCAGCGAGATCACCGCGCATTTCACCTCGCCGCCGTTCCAGGACTTTGAACTGAAGCAGCCGGGCATCCATCGCATCCTGAGTTCGTACGATGTGCTGGGCGGGCCGGCCACCTTCAACCTGGTATGGACCACCGAGAAATTCTACAAAGAGAACCCCAAGGTGTACGCCGCGTTTGTCGCCGCGCTGCAGGAAGCCACCGACAAGATCAACAAAGACAAGACCTGGGCCGCGCAGGCCTACCTGCGGCTGGCGAACGACAAGCGGTCCAAGCTGGAAGACGTGGTCGAGATCCTGAACAACCCCGATATTTCCTACACCCTGACCCCCAACAACATCATGAAATACGTGGATTTCATGCACAAGGTGGGTTCCATCAAGACCATGCCCGACTCGTGGAAAGACCTGTTCTTTCCCAATGCCCAGCAGTTGCAGGGCAGTTGAACACGCCGCAACGCCACGCCCCGGCCGCGGCCGGGGCCTCTTACAGGGAGGCCATGCATGACGGATGCAACAGTCGGCGCGCCGCTGCTGGATGTACGCGGCGTGACCCTGCAGTACAAGACGCCGGAATACCTGATCACCGCCACGTACCGCGTGGATTTCCAGGTGCGGCAAGGCGACCGCTTCATTTTGCTGGGCCCTTCGGGCTGTGGGAAATCCACGCTGCTGAAGGCGGTGGGCGGCTACCTGCCGCCCGTGGAAGGCGAAATACGCCTGAAATCCGAAATCGTGACGCGGCCGGGGCCCGACCGCATGATGGTGTTCCAGGAATTCGATCAACTGCTGCCCTGGAAGACGGTGCGCCAGAACGTCGCCTTCGCGCTGGTGGCCAGCGGCCGCATGCAGGCGCGCGAGGCCGACGAACGGGCGATGCACTACATCCAGAAAGTGAATCTGGCCAAGTTCGCCGACAGCTACCCCCACATGCTGTCGGGCGGCATGAAGCAGCGCGTGGCCATTGCGCGCGGCATGGCCATGGAGCCGGACATCCTGCTGATGGACGAGCCGTTCGCCGCGCTGGACGCGCTGACGCGCCGCAAGATGCAGGATGAACTGCTGCAGCTTTGGGACGACACGCGATTCACGGTGCTGTTCGTCACGCATTCGATTCCCGAAGCCATCAAGATCGGCAACCGCATTCTGCTGCTGTCGCCGCACCCTGGGCAGGTGAAGGCAGAGATCAACAGCGTGGCGCGCGACGAGCGCGATGCCAACCTGCACCAGGAACTGGAAGAAAAGATCAACGCGATGTTGTTCTCGGACCGCGTCGAAGAACAGGAGCAGCACCATGGCTGAACTGAATGCCGAGTCCGCCGCCATGCGCCCTGAACGCTACCTGGACCCGGTGGCCGACGAGGCGTTCGGCGTAGTGCAAAAGCCCTTGTCGCTATGGGAAAAACTGTACAACATCGGCGCGCTGCGCAAGCTGCTGCTGCTGGCCGTGCTGGCCCTGATCTGGGAAATATATGCGCGCAGCGTCAACAACCCCCTGCTGTTCCCCACTTTCGGCGCCACCGCCGGTGCGCTCTACAACGGGCTGGTGCACGGCGACTTGCTGCTGAAGGCCTGGACATCGATCCGCGTATTGCTGGTGGGCTATGCGGCCGGTATCGCCCTTGCCGCGCTGCTGACCGTGCTGGCCATCACCACGCGGCTGGGCACCGACTTGCTGGAAACCCTGACCTCGATGTTCAACCCCCTGCCCGCCATCGCCCTGCTGCCGCTGGCGCTGATCTGGTTCGGGCTGGGCGAAGGCAGCCTGGTGTTCGTGCTGATCCACTCGGTGCTGTGGGCAGTGGCGTTGAATACGCATTCCGGCTTCCTGTCGGTATCGATGACGCTGCGCATGGTGGGCCGCAACTATGGATTGTCCGGCTTCGGCTACGTGCGCCGCATCCTGATCCCGGCGGCGTTCCCCAGCATTCTCACCGGCCTGAAGATAGGCTGGGCCTTCGCCTGGCGCACCCTGATCGCCGCCGAGCTGGTGTTCGGCGTCAGCTCGGGGTCGGGCGGCCTGGGCTGGTTCATCTACGAGAACAAGAATCTGCTGGAGATTCCCAACGTTTTTGCCGGCCTGTTCACCGTGATCTTGATCGGCCTGCTGGTGGAGAACGTGATTTTCCGGACGGTGGAAATGCACACCATCCGCAAATGGGGAATGCAGCACTGACCGGCCGCGCAGTCGGCGGCAACCCGAGAACCAAGGAGAACATGCAATGCGCAATGACCGTCACGCCTGTCCCGATACCCAGCGGCGCAAGGCGCTGGGCCTGCTCGGCGCTGGCGCCCTGGCCGCGGCAATGCCCTGGTCGCGCGGCCTGGCGGCCGCTCAGGGCTGGCCGCAACGGCCCATCAGCTACATCGTGCCCTTTTCGCCCGGCGGGCTGACCGACGTGGCAGCGCGCCAGGTCAGCCAGGCGCTGTCCACCGGCGAGGGCTGGAACGTGGTGGTCGAGAACAAGCCAGGGGGCAGCGCCAATATCGGTGCCACCCTGGTGGCCCGCGCGGACCCCGACGGCTACAGCTGGCTGGCCATTACCATGACGCACGCAGCCAACGCCACACTGTTCGCCGGCAAGGCGGGCTACGACCTGAAAAAAGACCTGGTGCCGCTGGCCGGCCTGGCGTCATCGGCCATGATGGTGGTCGTCAATGCCAAGAGCCCCATCCGCAGCCTGGACGATCTTACCCGCGCCGCCAAGGCCGGATCCCTGTCGGCGGGATCCAGCGGCAATGGCACGCCGCCGCACCTGACCCTGGCGCTGTACCAGAAGCTGACCGGCACCAACCTGCTGCACGTGCCCTATAAGGGCGGCGCGCCGTCGCTGACCGACCTGCTGGGCGGACAGCTGGATGTGATTTTCTCCAACTACCCCGAATCGCTGCCGCACGTGAAAAGCGGCGCCTTGCGCGCCCTGGCGGTCAGCACCGCGGAGCGCAGCCCGGACCTGCCCGACGTACCCACGGTGGCCGAAGCCGGCCTGCCGGACCTGGTGGTGGAAAACTTCACCGGCGTGCTGGCACCAGCCGGCATGCCGCAAGATCTGGTCTTGCGCATCGGCGGCGCCATCGAGAAACAGGTGTCGCAGCCGGCCATGCAGCAGGCGCTGCAGCGGCTGGGCTTCGTGCCGCGTCCGCGCGGGCCGGTGGCGTTCAAGCAATACCTGGACAGCGAAGTGGACCGCTGGGGCGCGATCATTCGCGAGGCCAGGATCCAGGTCGGTTGACCGTTACGCTATGAGGGCCGGCGCGGGCCGGCCCCTTTCAACCCCCTAGTGAAGAAACCCGATGCACATCGTTATTTCCGAGTTCATGGATGAAGCGGCAGTTGCCGCGTTGCGCGCCGATTTCGACGTGCGCTACGAACCCGACCTTGTAGACCGGCGCGATGCCCTGGCGCATGCCCTAGGCCGGGCAGACGCGCTGATCGTGCGCAACCGCACCCGGGTGGATGCCGGGCTGCTGGCAGCAGGCCCCGGCCTGAAGGCCGTGGGCCGCCTGGGCGTAGGGCTGGACAACATCGACGTGCCGGCCTGCCAGGCGCGCAACATTGCCGTGCTGCCGGCCACCGGCGCCAACGCGCGCGCCGTGGCCGAATATGTAATCGGCACCGCGCTGCTGCTGCTGCGCGGCGCCTATGCCAGCAGCGCACAGGTTGCCGCCGGCGGCTGGCCGCGCACGGAATTGTCCAACGGGCTGGAAGCCCAGGCGCGCACCCTGGGCATCATCGGCTTTGGCGGTATAGGCCGCCTGACGGCGCAGCTCGCCCAGGGCCTGGGCATGCGCGTAGCGGCGCACGATCCGATGCTGCGCGATGACGACCCGGCCTGGCGCGATACCGGTGTGGCGCCGCTGCCGCTGGACGCGCTGCTGGAATGCGCCGACGTAGTGACGCTGCACATTCCGCTTACCGACGCGACGCGCCAGCTGATGAATGCCGAACGGCTGGCCGCCATGAAGGCGGGGGCGGTGCTGATCAACACGGCACGCGGCGGCATCGTCGACGAAGCCGCCCTGGCCCGGGCGCTGCGCGGCGGCCAGTTGCGCGGCGCCGCCATTGACGTATTCCAGGACGAACCGCTGCCGGCGGGCAGCCCGCTGGCGGACGCCCCCAACCTGGTGCTGACGCCCCACATCGCCGGCCTGACCCAGGAAGCCAACACCCGGGTATCCAGCATGGTGGCGCAACGCGTCGCGCAAACCCTGCGGGGCCGCTGAGCCGGCGCCGCTTTCAATCGAGTCTGACATGGCAACCCTGGATCTGCAGTCCCTTCATGGCCTGGCCGCGGCCGCCCTGCGCGGCGCCGGCGCCAGCGCCGACATGGCCGACAGCAC
>NZ_JAJMLX010000510.1 GCF_020991325.1 Bordetella petrii
GAAGGCTGGCGGCGCGCGGCGCTCCCGCCACGTCGGCGGCCCGGCCGCCATCGGGAACCTGCCCCAGTGCCTGGGGCGATTTCGACAGCACGCACACTGCAAGCGTCGCCACCACGAGCACCATGGCCGCGCCCACGATGCCGGCGGCCATCGCAAAGCCGAACCCGCCGATCAGGGCCACCCACAGCGGCGAGAAAATCACGCCGCCGATACTGGCGCCGTTATAGGCGCTGGCCAGCGCCCGGGGCCGGCCGCGCTGGTACCACGGCGCGATGATGGTGTTGACCGCAACCGCGCCCATCGTGACCCAGCCGGCCCCGCTGCACAGCGCCGCCACGAACAGCTGCCAGGGCTGGTCGGCCAGCGCCCAGCCCGCGATGCCCAGCGCGGCCAGTACCGAGCCTGCCACCGTCGCGGCCGGCAAGCCGAAGGCCGCATAAAGCCTGGGCAGGTTGGCCACCACCAGCGCGCCGAACAGGAAATGCAGCGTCACCGCCAGCGACACCAGGCTCAGGCTCCACTGCGTGCGCTGGATGACTTCGGCCAGGTAGATGGCCGGCCCATAGAAGCCCACGCCCCAGCCGAAAATGGCGATGACAAAGGCGGCGCGCACCGCCCAGGGGCCGAAAAACGCGGAAGACACCGGGCGGGATTGCGGGATCATGATGCATTGCCTTGTGTAGGTGCCCGAGCCCGGGCGGTGCAGATATTCTGGCAGCGCGGCACCCGCCATGATACGGCCCGGACCGTACTATGCCGCCCCCGGACGGCGCTAACATCGACATGACCGCACAGGGGGCACCATGCTTACCACTTCCACGCTAGCCCAGACCGCCGCGCTGGTGGGCGATATCGCCCGGGCCAACATGCTGACCGCGCTGATGGACGGCCGCGCCCTGACCGCCTCCGAACTGGCCAAGGCGGCCGGCATCGCACCCCAGACGGCCAGCGGCCACCTGGCCCGCCTGATCGACGCCGGCCTGCTGGCGCGCGAGCAGCAGGGGCGGCATCGCTATCACCGCCTGGCCTCGCCGGCCGTGGCCCGCATGCTGGAAAGCATCATGGAGATCG
>NZ_JAJMLX010000512.1 GCF_020991325.1 Bordetella petrii
CCCCGCCCCAGCCCGCGCCCGCCAAGGTCGCCACGGCGCCCAAGGCGGCCAAGCCGCCGGCGCCGAAGGCTTCCTGCGCCAATTGCGGCGTGGTCGAAACCATCCGCCCCATCCAGGTTCCCGCCCAGAGCAGCGGCGGGCACAACATCATCGGGACGGTGGCCGGTGGCGTGGTCGGCGGCATCGTGGGCAACCAGTTTGGCGGGGGCAGCGGCAAGGACGCCCTGACCGTGGTGGGCGCCCTGGGGGGCGCTTTGGCAGGTCATGAAATCGAGCGTAATATCAGACAGCAACAGACTGTGACGCACTACGAGATGCTCGTGCGCATGAACGACGGCAGCACCCGCACTTTCCGCAGCTCGCAGCCGTTTGCCTATGCCTCGGGCGATCACGTGCGGGTCGAGAACGGCCAACTGTTACCGCGCTAGCCACTGCCTGGCGCGCTACTGGAGACTGAATGCCTGAATCGAACACCAACCCGTTTGTCCTGCCCGGCCTGGGGCAGGACGGCGATTTGTCCGGCAATCCGCTGCTGGCCAGCATGGAGATGATGCGCAAGGCCTGGGCGGGGCTGGCGGGCCCCGGCGGCCTGGCGCAGTCGCTGCCCATGGGGCCGCCCATGAACCTGGAAGACCTGGAGCGCCGCATCGCCGACCTGCGTACCGTGGAAAACTGGCTGCGCATGAACCTGTCGATGCTGAGCAGCGCCATCCAGGGCCTGGAAGTGCAGCGCGCCACTATTGCCACCCTGCGTTCCTTCGTGGGCGGCGCCGCCGCCACGGGCGAGGCTTCGCCGCTGGAAGTGGCCCTGGGCCTGAAACCCGCCCCTGCGGCGCATTCCGCCACGCCTTTCGGTTCGGGGCAGCAGGCCGCGGCGGCGGGTGATGCCGCCGGTTCCTCCGCCACTGCCGACCAGGTCAACCAGGCCGCCCAGTCGGCGTCGCAGGCCTGGTGGAACCTGTTGCAGCAACAGTTCAACCAGATCGCGTCGGCCACGGCTGCCAGCATGCCCGAGGCGGCGCGCACGCCGCCGCCGGCCGGGGCC
>NZ_JAJMLX010000513.1 GCF_020991325.1 Bordetella petrii
CGTCGACCAGTTCGCCGCCGGCCTCGGCCACCGCCTGCGCCAGGCGCTGGGTAATGGCCGGCACGCCCGAACTCATCTCGACGATCACCGCGCCGGCGTTCAGCCCGGCCAGCACGCCCTGGGCGCCTTGCAGCACTTGTTCCACGATGGCGCTGGTGGGCAGCATGGTGATGATGACGTCGCTTTGCGCGGCCAGCGTCTTGCAGTCGGCCGCGGCCTGGCCGCCGACCTCGGCGGAAAAGCGCGGCGCCACGCCGGGGGGCGCGGCGGAGACGGGGGGCGCGAACCCGGCCTGGTGCAGGCAGCGGGCCATGGGCCAGCCCATGCTGCCCACGCCGATGAACCCTACGCGCGCGCTGCTCATGCCTGTTTCTCCGGGAAGGCGCCGGCTTCTTCCAGCACCTGGTTGGCCACCTTGAAGGCATCCAGGCCCGCGGGAATGCCGCAGTACACGGTGGCATGCAGCAGGATTTCCTTGATTTCGTCAGCCGTGACGCCGTTGTTCAGCGCGCCTTTGACATGCAGCTTGATCTCGGCGGGGCGGTTCAGCGCGGTGAGCATGGCCAGGTTCAGCATGCTGCGGGTTTTCTTTTCCAGGCCCGGGCGGCCCCAGGCATAGCCCCAGCACCATTCGGTGGTGATGCGCTGGAAAGCCATCATGAAGTCGTTCGCGCGCGCCAGCGAGCCGTCGACATATTCGGCGCCCAGCACCTCGCGGCGCAACTGCAGGCCTTGGTCGAACAGTTCCTGGACGGGGTTTTGCTTGTCTGCCATGGATTCCTCCGTGTTGATGGCGGCCGGTGGTGCCGGCGGGACCGGTGCGCCCAGCATAATTGGGCGTTAATCGTCATATTGTCATGCAATCTTATTGACAGTCAATAAGATTGGCTTGAATAATGGCGGCACCGGCCTGGACCGGTCCAAAGAAAATGCGAGGAGACGAGATGCAACATCATCGAGATACGAGCCTGCGCTCGCGCAGATCTTTCATGGCGGCGGCGGGCGCCGGGCTGGGCGTGGCCGCCCTGGGCGCGCCCGG
>NZ_JAJMLX010000514.1 GCF_020991325.1 Bordetella petrii
GCCACCACCGTGCCCACCCCGCGGCCCGAACCCCTGCCGCCCGGCGCGCGCTGGCGCGAGGTCGCCACCGACCAGCAAAGCATCGGTTTCGTGCTGCTGCGCTCGCGCCGCCGCAGCATAGGCTTTGTGGTTACCGACGACGGCTTGCGCGTCACCGCGCCCAACTGGGTCACGCTGTCCCAGATCGACGACGCGGTGCGTGAAAAAGCCCGCTGGATACTATCCAAGCTGCGCGACTGGCAGGCCCGCAAGGAACAGCTGGCCATGGCGCATACGCGCTGGCAGGCCGGCGGCGAATTGCCCTACCTGGGCAAGCGCATCGTGCTGGGGCTGGGTTCCGACCACCGGCAGGCCTGCCTGTCGGGCGACGCCGATGCGCCCAACGATGGCGACACGCTCTGGCTGGCGCTGCCCGGCGACGCCGACCCGTCCCGCATCCGCGACGCCGCGCAAGCCTGGCTGCAACAGCGCGCGGGTACGCTGTTCGGCGCCCGGCTGGCACATTTCCTGCAGGTCAGCGGCCTGAAAATCCGCCGCTGGCGCCTGTCGTCGGCGGCCACGCGCTGGGGGTCCTGCACCAGCGACGGCAACATCATGCTGAACTGGCGCCTGATCCATTTCGCGCCGGCCATCATCGATTACGTCATCGCGCACGAACTTGCCCACCTGCGCGAAATGAACCACAGCCGCGACTTCTGGGCCGAGGTCGGCAGTATCCTGCCCGATTTCGAAGCCGCCAAGAGCGTGCTGCGACGGCACGACCCCGCCAGCCTGCCGCAGTTCTAGGAACCGCCATGGAACTGCGCCAACTGCGCTATTTCGTCAAAGTGGCCGAGTGCGGCAGCATGGGCCGCGCGGCGGCCGAGCTGGGCGTGGTTACCTCGGCGCTCAGCCAGCAGATCAGCCGCCTGGAAAGCGAACTGGCCACCCGCCTGCTGACCCGAACATCCGGCGGCGTGGTGCCCACCGACGCCGGGCTGGCTTTCCTGCGCCAGGCGCAGCTGGCGCTGCGCCATGCCGACGGCGCGG
>NZ_JAJMLX010000515.1 GCF_020991325.1 Bordetella petrii
CGGCCTGGTGGCCCTGACCATTGCCGAACTGGCCGACCATCGCCGCCAGCTGGCCGGCGGGGCCGCCGTGGCGATGCCGGACACGGACACGGTCGCCGCGTAGGCACCGTGCTTCAGCCGCGCAACGCCGGGGCCATTTGCGCCAGGCATTGCGCGGCGTCGCCCACCACCACCGTGGCACTGCACGCCAGCATCAGATTCAGTCCCAGGCCGAAGTCTTCCACCATATAACCCTGCGCATCGACATGGCGCGGCGGGCCGTCCGCCCGCGCCACGGCCAGGCGCTGCACCAGCGTGGCGGCCTGGTCTACGTAGGCCCACACCGGCTTGCCCAGCGCTATGGCATAGCCCACTTCGAACGCCGTGCCCGAATCGGGCTCGGCGCCGCGGAACGCATTCAGATTGGCCATTACGGCATCGGCCTCGCGGATCAACGCCGTGTTGGCCTCGTAGATCCATTGGGCCACCGCGCGGTCGGGCAGCCCCGCCGGCACCTGGTTATCCAGCGGATACAGGCCCTGCAGCCCATGGCCGAGGCATTGCAGCTTCAACCATTCGCCGTGCGCCACGGAGTCCGCGCGGAACACGTCGAAGCCTGCCAGGTAGATTTTTTTCATGGTGTCCCGTGGCGGGGTTCAGTACCCCACGGTAAAGCGGCGCCGCGTGTGCCGCGGCGATTCCAGTTCATCCACCAGGGCGATCGCGTAGTCTTCCATCGATATCCAGCTCTTGCCCTCGTCATCGGCCAGCAGCTCGTCGGCGCCGACGCGGAACACCCCGGTGCGCTCGCCCGGTTCGAACAGGGCCGACGGCGACAGGAACGTCCAGTCCAGCGCTTTCTCGCGCCGCAGCGTGTCCAGGAACACCACGCCGGCACGGGCCTCGGGCTTGTAGGCGTCGGGAAACTCCGGCGTGTCGATCAGCATCACGCCCGGCGCCACACGCAGGCTGCCCGCGCCGCCCACCACCAGCAGGCGCGGCACGCCGGCGCTG
>NZ_JAJMLX010000516.1 GCF_020991325.1 Bordetella petrii
GGCGTGTTGCACGGCGGCGCGGTGCAGGTCGTCGCGCGGGCCATGCAGCAGGGTCAGCCCGACCCAGGCGCGGCCGGGAAAGGCGCCCGCCAGCCAGTGCGCCTGGGCGTTGACGACTTCGGGGGGCGTGCCATGCGGCGGAGCCAGGATGGCCAGGCATTCGGGCAACTGGCGCAAGTGCGTCTGGCCGGCGCCTGGCGTGGCGATGTCGCCGGCGCATAGCCGGTATTCGCCCTTGGGCGCGCGCGAGCGCCCCAGCGTGATCAGTTCCGACAGGTTGCCGTAGCCTTCCCGGGTTTGCGCCAGCACCACCAGCGACAGCGGCTGGGCACCGGGGGCGTCATGCAATACCAGCGTGCTGCCTATGATCAGCGGCAGGGCATGCTTTTCGGCCGCGACCAGGGCGCGCACCACGCCCGCCAGCGAACACGCATCGGTGATGGCCAGTGCGGCGTAGCCCAGCTGCGCGGCCTGCTCGACCAATTCTTCGGGATGCGACGCGCCTTGCAGGAATGAGAAATTCGACAAGCACTGCAATTCGGCATAGCCCGGCAGCAGGCCGGACAGGGTTGTTGGCAGGGTCATGGGGTGAACCTTTCAGGCGTAGCGTCCGTGCAGAAACCAGCGGGCGTGTTCGGTATCGCGCTCGCGGTAGATCCAGTAGCGCGCGGCGGCGGCGTCTTCGGCCACGAAATAATCGCGCACGGTCAGCGCGGCGTCCCACCAGCCGCTTTCGATGCGTTCCGGGCCGCGTACCAGGCGCAAGGCCTGGCCCGCGTAGGCGGGGCGATGCTGGATGACCCGCAGCGGCACGGGCGGGTCCAGCAGCCAGAACGGGCGGTCCAGCGCCGTGGGCAGCACCTGCGTGATGAGCGCGAAGTCCACGGCCAGGTACGCGCCGAAGCCGACGCCCAGCACCACGGCACCCGTGATGGCTCCGGCCCAGGTGGGGGCGAAGCCAAGGATGAGGCTGGCCACGGCGATC
>NZ_JAJMLX010000517.1 GCF_020991325.1 Bordetella petrii
CGGCCACCGCCAGCGGCAGCGCCAGGGCGTGCCAGCCCGCGCGCCGCCGGCGCTTGATCAAAGAGGAAGACGGTGCGGCTGCCGGGCCAGCGGCCGGGAACAAAGGTAAGGACATGGCGGGCCTGTATTCTCGTGCTTGGTATCGTGGGGCGAAGGGAACGCGCGAAGCGCGGGCTCTATACCCACCTAATCGAACGAGAACGGCAAACCCGGAACCGGGTCAGCGGCGCGCTTCGATGCTAAGCCACCAGGACATGGGGCGGCGCACGCGCACCGGCAGCACCGAAGCCAGCATGTCCAGCGCATGCGGCAGGTCGTTTAGCGGGTAACTGCCGAACACCCGCAACCCCGCCACCTCGGGGTCCACCCCCAGATGGCCGGCGTGATAGCGGCGCAGTTCTTCCACCACCTGGCCCAGGGGGATGCCGTCGGCCACCAGGATGCCGCGCGCCCAGGCTTCGCGCGCAGGGCTGGCAGGCGTCATGGGCCGCAAGGCATCGGCGGTGAAATAAGCTTGCTGTCCGGCCGGCACCACGCCGCTGACTTGCCGCCTGGCGGTTACCACGCGTACCGCCCCCCCGTACACGGCAAGCAATACGCCGTCGGATTCCTGCCGGACGGAAAACCGCGTGCCCAGGGCCTGCAACCGGCCCTGCCCGGTCGCCACCACGAAGGGACGGGCCGGATCCGATCCGGTGTCTATCAGGATTTCACCGTCCACCAATTGCAGGCGGCGCAACGAGGCGCTGTAGTCCACATTGAATGCGCTCAAGGCACGCAGCCACACTTGCGTGCCATCGGGCAGTTGCACCCGGCGCGTCTCGCCCACGCCGGCCCGGTGGTCGGCCTGCCAGCCGGCTGCCAGCGCAGGCAAGGGAGTATGGCGCCAGCCGGCCCACCCCGCCCAG
>NZ_JAJMLX010000518.1 GCF_020991325.1 Bordetella petrii
CTGCTATGTGCGGGCTGCGCCGCCGATATCGTGCAATCCATGCGCGGCGGGGGCCCCGCTGTCCGCGCTGCGCCCTGCGGCTAGAGCCGCCGGCGCGGCATTGCCCGGATTGCGCCGGCATGGCGCCCGGCTTTACCCGCGCCATCGCCGCCTTCGACTACGAGGCCCCGTTCGACACCCTGATCGGCCGCTACAAGGGCGAGCGGCGCCTTGCCCTGAGCACGGCGCTGGCGCACGCAAGTGTTGCGCACGCTGCGCGGCCTGGCGGGCCTGCCCGGCCGGCATCCCATCATCGTGGTGGACAACGGCAGCACCGATGGCACGGCGCAGGCGGTGCGGCAGGAGTTTCCGGGCCTGGACCTGGTGCGGACCGGCGCCAACCTGGGCGCAGCCGCGCGCAACCTTGGGGTACGGCAAGCCGGGACGGAGTACGTGGCGTTCTGCGATGACGATACTCGCTGGGAACCCGGCGCATTGGAAACGGCGGTGAACATCCTGGACGCGGCGCCTGAAATCGCCGTGCTGAACGCACAGGTGCTGCTGGGCGACGAAGCCCGCCTGGACCCGGCCTGCGCCGCCATGGAAGAAAGTCCGTTGCCGGAGCAGCCAGGGGTGGGGCCTTGCCTGCTGGGCTTCATGGCGGGCGCCTGCGTGATGCGCGCCCAGGCCTTCCGGCATGCCGGCGGCTACTGGCCGCCGATGCTGATGGGTGGCGAGGAAGGCCTGCTGGCGCTGGACATTCTGGACCAGGGGTTGCGCATCGTGTACGCGCCCGCCGTGTGTGCGCGGCACTGGCCGTCGCCGCTGCGCGATGCGCCATTGCGCCAGCGGCTGCAAGCGCGCAATAGCGTGTGGACGGCCTGGCTGCGCCTGCCGGCAGGCCTGGCATGGCATGCCAC
>NZ_JAJMLX010000519.1 GCF_020991325.1 Bordetella petrii
AGGAGACCGCATGAACCGCCCCGTTACCCGCTCGTCGCGGGTGGCCGTCAGGGCGGCGGCCAGCACCAGCACGCCCGCGGCCAGGGTGAATATGAACAGCAGCTGCACCGCGGTAGTGACCTGGTCCAGCACCGATTGCAGCTGGTTCAGGATGGACCCCACGTCGAACACCGTCAGGTTGGGGAACTGCCTCAGCAGTTCCCGCGGCAGATCGGCCTGGCTGGCGGGCAGGTGGAACGAGGTGATCCAGCTTTGCGGCATCTCTGCCAACGCTGCCGGCGACAGCACCGCGAAGAAGTTCACCTGCATGGAATCCCAGTCGACGCTGCGGATGCCCGCCACGGTGACATCGACCTGCTGCCCGGCGATATCGAAGCGCAGTACGTCGCCCACGGACAGGCCCAGCGACTGCGCCAAGCCCGATTCCAGCGAGACTTCCCGCGCATCGGGGCGCAGCCAGCGGCCCTGTTCGATGCGGTTGCCGGTGGGCAGGGTCTCGCCGAACGACAGGTTGAATTCGCGGTCGACCAGGCGCTTGGCGCGCGGCTCTTCGTAGTCGGCCGGCCCCACGGGACGCCCGTCCACCGCCACCAGGCGGCCCCGCACCATGGGCCACAACTGCACATTGTCCAGCCCGTGCGACGACAGGAAATCCAGCACGGGCTGGCGCTGGTCGGGCTGGATATTGATCAGGAAACGGTTGGGCGCGTCGGGCGGCAGCGTGCGCTGCCATCCCGCGACCAGGTCGGTGCGGGTCATGGCCAGCAGCAGCAGGGCCATCAAGCCGATGGCCAGGGCGCATACCTGGGTAATGGTGGCGGCGCGCCGGCGCACCACCCCGGCCAGCGCAAAGCGCAACGCCGGCAGGCCTTGGGCCAGGCCGCGCAGACGGGCCAG
>NZ_JAJMLX010000052.1 GCF_020991325.1 Bordetella petrii
GGCCAGGCGGCCGGCGCGGGCATCCAGGCGCGCGCGGTACGCGGCCCCGGCGGATGAAGCATGTGTCATAAAACCATCCTGCGGCGCGGCGCGCGCCGGTGTGGGTATCGACCCGGGCGCGCCGGGCCGGCGGCAAACGTATCAGCCGCGCAGCAAGTCCTCGACCGCCATGCCAATGGACAAGATGCGGCGATCGGCACTGTTCGCCCCTGCCAGCATCAGGCCGACTGGCGCGCTGCCTGCCGCGTGGCAAGGCACCGATACGGCGCAGCCATCCAGGAAGTTGATCAAGGTGGGGTTGCGCAGGATCAGGCCATTGGCGGCATAGTAGGCGTCGTCGCTGGCCGTGACCTCGGCCACTGTGGGCGCCACCACGGGCACGGTAGGCAGCAGCATGGCATCGTAGCCCTGGATGCGGTGTTCCACCGCCGCCACCCAGGCTTCGCGGGCGTCGAGCAGGTCCAGGTAGTCGGCGGCCGACATTTCCTGGCCGCGGCGGATACGCGACACCACGCGGGGGTCGTAGCGGTCGCCCGCGCGGGCGATCAGATCGCGGTGCCAGGCCCAGGCTTCCGATGCGGTGAAACCGCCCGTGGAATTGATGGCGGCCAGCTGCGCGAATTCGGGCACCTCGATTTCTTCGATGAGCGCACCGGCTTCGGACAGGCGCGCGAGGGCTTGGGCAAACGTCGCGGCCACATGCGCGTCCATGCCGTCCAGCGCCAGCGTGGTGGGCACGGCCAGGCGCAGGCCGCGCAGCATGGCCGGCTGCCACTCGGCAACCTCGTCGCCGGCCAGGATGGCGTCCAGGGTGGCGCAGCAGCGCACGCTGGCCGCCAGCGGGCCAATGGAATCCAGGCTGGACGACAGCGGCAGCACGCCCGCCATGGACACGCGCCAGGCGCTGGGCTTGAAACCCGCCAGGCCGCACAAGGCCGCCGGGATGCGGACCGAACCGCCTGTGTCGGAACCGATTGCGCCCAGTGCCATGCCGTCGGTCACCGACACCCCGGCGCCCGAGGACGACCCCCCGGGAATGCGGCCGCTGGCACGGTCCCAGGCGTTCAGCGGCGTACCGTAATGCGGGTTCACGCCCAGGCCCGAATACGCGAATTCCACCATATTGGTGCGGCCCACGATGACCGCGCCCGCCGCGAGCAGGCGCTGCACCACCACCGCATGCTCGTCGGCCGCGGGTTCGCCCTGGCGGGCCACCGAGCCGGCCAGCGTGGTTTCACCCGCCACGTCGAACAGGTCTTTAATGGAAATGGGCAGCCCGTCGATGGGTGAGCGTGCAAGGCCCGCGGCGCGCAAGGTGTCGGAAGCCCGGGCGGCCGCGCGAGCCTGGTCGGCGTACAGGCGCGTGAAAACGCGTTGTCCCTCGCCGGCCGGGTCGGTGGCGCGCGCCAGCGCGGCCTCGGCCAGTTCCAATGCGGTGCTGCGGCCCTGTTGCAAGGCGGCGGCGGTATCGTTCAATGTGGCAAGCATGGAGTCCTCGTGCCGCGGCGGCGGCGTGCAAAGCTGGGCATGAAGGGCCTGGCCCCGCAGGGTTCAGGCCACCTCGGGCAGGACCTCGACATCATAGCGGTGGCGCAGCGTGCGCTGGCGGCGCGGGTCGTGCAGTTCCATGATGAAGGTGGTGGAAGGACGGATGCCGCCGATGGCGCCCACCGTCCCGCACGTCATGCCCGTGCCATCCGGCAGCGGCGCATCCTGCGTGTAGCCGGCAATCAGTTCGCCGGGCGTGCGCAGCGACGCCAGGGTTCCTTCCTGGTACAGCACTTCGGCGCCATTTTCCACGATGAAGGAACGGATCACCAGTTCGTCCCAATAATCCGCCACGTCCGCGAACCTCCAGGCCGCAGTGCCCACGGGCTTGGCGCATACCTGCTTGGACAAGGCCACGCTGTGGGACTCCAGCTTGCGGTCGGTGTGGTCCGACGCGATGCTGACGTACAGCTCGCCGCCAACCGAGAACACGAAGGTCTCGACTTCACCCGACGAGGCATCGCCCACCGCCTGGATGCGCGCGGCCTGGGTCAACTGGTTATCGGCGATGCGGTAGTACAGCGGCACGCTGCTGGGGCGCGGCACGCCGATGGCGGCCAGTTCTTCGATATGGTGCTCGATGGCAGCCCGGTCGCGCCCGGCCCAGCCGGCCACGACCAGGTTGCGGATATCGGTTTCCAGCGTTTGCGGAGCGCTGTCCGACTCGATTTGAAATACAGCTTTCATGATGATTCCTGCGTGAACTCAGTAAAAGAAACAGCGGCGCATCAGCTGAACACGCGCGGCAGCCACAGCGCCAGGTCCGGGATGAAAGCCAGCAGCGCCAGCATGACGAACATGGCCAGCACGAACGGCAGGCTGCCCACGATGACCGCGCCCATGCTGCCGCTCTTGCGCAGGCTTTGCACCACGAACAGGTTCAGGCCCACGGGCGGTGTAATCAGCGCGGCTTCGACCAGGATGATGATGACGATGCCCAGCCAGATCGGGTCATAGCCCAGCGCGATCATGATGGGCGCCACGATGGGAATGGTGGTGATCATCATGGACAGCGTTTCCATGAAGCACCCCAGCACCAGATAGAACAGCACCAGGATCAGCAGCATCCAGCCCGGCGACAGGCCCAGTCCGGTAATGGACTGGGTCAGCGCGTCGGTCAGGCCGGTGGCCGACATGACGAAATTCAGGAAACTGGCCGCGATCACGATCAGCATGATCATGGCCGTAGAGCGCATGGTGCCTTCGATGGCGTCACGCAGCATGGTCCAGGTCAGCTTGCCGAAGCAGGCCGCCAGGACCAGGGCGCCCAGCACCCCCAGGGCGGCCGCCTCGGTGGGCGTGGCCAGCCCCGCGTAGATCGACCCCACCACCAGGAAGAAAATGCCCAGCGGCGGCGCCAGGTGCACCAGCGCGGCCAGGCGCTGCCCCCAGCTTGCATGGATCTTGTGCCCGCCCCATTGCGGCTTGAAGACGCAGGCCAGGGCCACTGTCAGCATGAACAGGGCGGCCAGGCCGAAACCCGGCAGAATGCCCGCCAGGTACAGCTTGGGCACCGACGAATTGGTCAGCACACCGTAGATGACCAGGTTGATGGATGGCGGGATCAAGATACCCAGCGTGCCGCCGGCGGCCAGGCTGCCCAGGAATAGCGATTCGTTGTAGCCGTACTTTTTTATCTGCGGAATGGCCACCGTGCCCACCGTGGCGGCGGTGGCCACGCTGGAACCCGAGGTGGCGGAAAATAGCGTGGACGCGCCGATGTTGGCGTGCATCAGGCCGCCCGGCAGCCACGACAGCCACAGGCTCATGGCGCTGTACATGCGTTCGGCAAAGCCGGAACGCAGCAGCACTTCGCCCAACATGATGAACAGCGGAATCGCCACCAGCAGGAATTCGTTGTTGGCGCTCCAGGACATTTCGCCGATGGCACGCGTCAGCGGCAGCATGGAATACAGCGGGTCCAGGATCAGGCCCAACACCCCCAGGGCCGCGCCCACGGGAATGGAAATGCCGATCAACACCAGCAGCAGGGTCAGGGCGGTAGCGATCATGCCGCACCTCCCTTGACCATGCGCTCGCCGGCGGCGGCCTCTTCTTCAGCCTCTTCCTTCGCCGTGCGCACGCCGCAGATTTCCTTCACCAGATCGATGTCGCCGGTGACCAGCGCCAGCGAAGCGCGCACCAGCATCAGCGCCACCGTGATGCACATCCAGGCCAGGCCCAGCACCCACAGGCCCTGCGGAATCCATAGCGGCGTGGCCAGCGGCGTATTGGCGGCCGAATTGCCCGTCCAGGAAGTCTGCGCCATATCCATCGCGTAGTAGGTCAGGTAAACCATGAAAACCCCCAACGCCACCAGCGACAGCCAGTCCAGCACGGCGGAAAGGCGCACGGGCAGGTATTGGTACAACACATCGACGCGCACATTGGCGCGCTGCAGCGTGGCGAATGCCAGCGCCCACGACGTACTGATGGCGAAAGCGTAGCTGGACAACTCGTCTGCGCCGCCGGTGGTGAAGCCCCAGAACTTGCGCGCCAGCACATCGAACGAGATGAGCAGCACGCTGGCCAGGGTCAGCGCGCCGCCCACCCAGACGGCCACGCGCGAAAAAGACTCGGCGCAGCGCAACAGCGCGCCCAGAGTCCGGAAATGTTCAGGTCGGGTCATGGGTACTTGCCTCCGCGGCCATGCGCCGCCCGCGGGACGCACCTGGAAAAAACCAAGGCGCCGCGCGGGCCGCTGTGTCAAATGCAGTCAGTTACTTCTTGGCGACCAGGCCCAGTTCCTTGCCGATGGTCGCGTTGAAATCCTTGACGCACTGTTCCGAGCAACGGGCCGCCCACTTCGGCAGCACGGCGTCGTTCAGCACTTTCTTCAGCAGCTCGCGGTCGGCATCGGTGGGCTGCACCAGCACCATCTTGCCCTTGGCCGGATACGGGCATGCCGGCGCGCCGGTATTGCAGTCATAGCCTTCCTGCGTCTGGCGGGCGGCGGCGTCCCAG
This sequence comes from Bordetella petrii, assembly GCF_020991325.1. Lineage (GTDB taxonomy): Bacteria > Pseudomonadota > Gammaproteobacteria > Burkholderiales > Burkholderiaceae_B > Bordetella_A > Bordetella_A petrii_E. The sequence continues at coordinate 4,513 of NZ_JAJMLX010000052.1, forward strand.
ATATCGTCGACCAGCTTGTCGACATTGGTCTGCAGGAACGTGCGCACCTTCGGATCCAGCTTGTCCCAGGCTTTCTGGTTGACCGCGTGGATCTGCTGGTTCCAGTTGATGGGCAGCGCATACAGGTGGGTGGAAACTTCGTACCACTTCGCCGAATAACCCGACAGCGAACCGGTGATGGCGCAATCCACTACCTTGTTCTGCAGCGCGGGCACCACTTCGCCGAAAGCCATGGTGACGCTGGAGCCGCCCAGGGCTTCCACGAACTCGGCCGTGGTGCGGCTGCTGGTGCGCACCTTCTTGCCCTTGATGTCGGCCAGGCTCTTGATCTCGGCGTTGCAGAACAGCACCTGGGCCGGATAAGTGGAAATGCCCAGCAGCTTGACGTTGGCGCCCTCGCCATACAGCTTGGCGTACACCGGCTCGAAGGCATTGGTCACGGCGCGCGCGGTTTTCACATCCGGCGCCAGGCCGGCCAGATCGATGGCCTCGTTGATGGGATTGTCGCTGGCAAAGTAGGACAGCGTGGCCGTGCCGAATTCAATCACGCCCTGCGACATCAGGCGCAGCAGTTCGGGGCCCTTGAGACCCATTTCGTTGAAGCCCTTGATGGTCGCCGTGACCTGGCCGTTGGAGAGCTCGGGCACGGTCTTGGTCCAGAACGGCTTTTCGTAGTCGTTATAGGCGGTCAGGTTGCTCAGGCCGCCCACCACTTTCAGCTGGGTCTTGGGCAAATCCTGCGCATGCGCGGCGGCGGCCAGCAGCGTGGCGGCAGCGGCCGCAAGCATCAACGGCTTCTTCATGGGAACTTCTCCTTGCAGGCGGGGTTGGATCGCGCGCCGGGTCCCGTTACCCGCTGGCGCGCTGCGATGGCAAGGCTGCCCGCCCACCGGACGGTGCACGCAGCCCCCTCATGCCGCGCATTCCACCGGCCCGGGCAAGTCCTGTCCAATCGTAAGATCAGATGCCGAGGTATAAATTTTTTTTAAGGCTCGGCGCCCAAGCACTGCCCGTGCCTGGGAAACGCAGTATCGGCGCGGCTTTGCGCGTTTCGCGCCAGAATCCGGATGCGACATTCCAGGCCGATTCCGCATGCGGGTTTGCACGGACTCATCAGGGAAACCCCTAGGCCTGCCCGGCCGGCATCACGCCTCGGCCAGCCGGTCCGCTTCCACCCACGCGGCAGCGTGTCCGTACCCCCCCGGAAAGCCCAGCAGCAGTTCACGCGCCTTGTCGCGCGCCTGCGCCAGGGTCGGCACCGCGAAGAACGGCAGGCCGTATGCGCGCGGGTCGGGCACCACCGAGATAAAGCCCGCGCAGCGCTGCCTCAGTCGCTGCATGTTGGCGGCCTGCCACGCCACGACCTCGCGGCGCTCGGCCGGCGCCATGTCCACGTTTAAATCCGTGCCGATCAGCACGAAAGGACCCGGGCTTGCGGCCAGCCACTCCATTTCGCGCGTCCAGGTATGCGCGGTGTCCTGGCGCGCCAGGGGACGGCGCGTCAGCACCACGGGAAACTGGGTCAGGTCATGCAAGGCGTATACATCCGGGTTCATTCGCAACTCCTGAGAACGGGGCACTGGCATCGCGGCGGCCCGCGGCTTGCCCCGCTGCGCAGACGCCCTGCGCGGGCCGATGCGGAGCGCCGCGGCCGTCCCTGCTTGCAGCGCGGCTATTGCCAGTGTCGATTGATGAGAATGATATACATCAGCACTAACAGCGACTAACGGGATTTCGTCAACCTATGCCTCAAACCCGCCAACCCATGTTGAAGCAAGGGCCTTTGACGGTAGACCCGTCCCGCTTGCTGACCGCGTTCTGCGTGGAAGAGACGCGTCGGAACCGGGGAATTTCCGTTCCACCGCACCGCCACGAACAGGGCATGCTGCTGATGGTGCTGCAGGGCACCACCCTGATACACAGCGAAGGCGTGGCGTTGAGCATGACGCCGGGCCGCATCGGCTGGATTCCGCCGGGCGTGCTGCATGAGGCCATGTGGTTCGGCAATGCGCGCGGGCTGTTCATGTACATACGCACGGATGGCTGCAACCGCCTGCCGGCGCAATCTCGCGTCTGGGCGTCCACCCCGTTGATCGACGCCTTGCTGAACCGCCTTGCCGATCTGCCTCCCGACACACTCGAGCATGCCCATACCAACCGCCTGTTCGAGCTGTTGATCGCGGAGCTGCAACTGGGCGACGAAGCCCCCCTGCCCTTGCCCATGCCGCGCGATGACCGCCTGCGGGAACTGGCCACGGCCTTGCTCGACCAGCCCGACGACCCGCGCGGCATCGATGCCTGGGCGCAACGGCTGAATATGTCGTCGCGCACCTTGATGCGGCGCTTTCGCGATGAAACCGGCATCACGCTGGGGCGCTGGCGGCAGCAGGCCCGCCTGCTGCGCGCGCTGGAACTGCTGGCCAGCGGGCAGCCGGTAACCAATGTAGCGCTGACCGTGGGCTACGAAAGCACCAGCGCGTTCATCGGCAGCTTTCGCAATATGTACGGCGTGACGCCCAGCCAGTACTTCGCCCGCGCTTGAAGCGCCAGGCGCACCGCGCTACACGCCGGCCGACAAGGGCCGCAGCTTGCCGGCGGCGGCTTGCTGCGCCAGTTGGGCAATGGCCCGCGCGGCGTGGCTGTCGGGCCCCTGCACCCAGGTGGCGGTAAACGCCAGGTCTGGCAAGGGGTCGGCCTGCACGTCCAGCAACCGCAGTTCGCCGCTGGCCAGTTCCTTGTCCAGGAACACCGGCGCGATGACGCTGGTGCCGATGCAGTCCAGAGTCATGCGCACCACCATCGACAGCGAGGCGCTGCCGTACATGCGCGGCGCCTGTACCCCCGCGCGCACCAGCATGTCGCGCACCAACTGGTACGGGCGGCTGCTGGATGGATAGGTGATCAGCGGCAGCGTGCTGATGTGTTGCAGGGTCAGGGGCTCGGGCCCCAGCGCCAGGCGCGGGCTGGCCACCCATGCCAGCGGATACGCGCATAGCGGCAGGTTTTCGAAACGGGCCTCGAGAATGGGCCCCATCAGGAAAGCCAGGTCGATTTGCCGCGACGCCAGCTGGCTGCGCAGCACCTGCGTGGTGTCGACCTCGATCTGCAGCACCAGGGCCGGATATGCCGCATGCACGTGTTCGATGAGCGAGGGCAGCCAGGTCTGCACGATGGTCTCGGCCACGCCGATGCGCATGGGCCCGCGCATGACATTCTGCTCGCGCGCGGCCTGCAGCATGTCGCGCCGCAGCTGCAGCATGCGTTCGGCGTGCGACAACAGTTCCTGCCCTTTGCCCGTCAGCGTCACGCCGCGCGCATCGCGCTCGAACAGGCGCACGCCCAGGTCGCGTTCGAGCGAGGCGATGCGTTGCGACACGGCCGGCTGGGTCGTGTTGAGTTTCTCGGATGCGGCGCGGAAGCTGCCCAGCGTCGACACCCAGAAGAACGTTTCGATGTTTCGTAGATCGATCATGATGCGCTGCCGTCTGGCGCTGAGCGTAGCACGCTCTGCGCCAGACGGCAGCATGCGCCGGCGCCGCCGGCTATTTGGCCGCGCTAAGCCCTATGACCTGCCCAATGGTGGCATTGAAGTCGGCCACGCATTGCCCGGAGCAGCGCGCCGCCCACTTGGGCAGTGTCGTCTCTACCGTGATCTTGCGCAGCAGGTCGCGGTCAGCCTGAGTGGGCTGCACCAGGGTCATGTTGCCCTTGACGTCATGCGGGCAGGCCGCGGCGCCGCTATTGCAGTCGTAGCCTTCCTGGGTCTGGCGCGCCGCCGCATCCCAGATGCCGTTGATCATGGTTTCCATGTTTTCTTGCAGGAACGACTGCAGCGCCGGGTCGAAGCCGTCCCACACCTTCCGGTTCACGGCGTGCAATACCTGGCTCCAGCTGATGGGCAAGGCGTATAGATGGGTAGAGACCTCATACCATTTGGCCGAATAGCCCGACAGCGACCCGGTGATGGCGCAATCCACCACCTTGTTCTGCAAGGCGGGTACCACTTCCCCGAATGCCATGGTCACGCTGCTGCCGCCCAGCGCCTGCACGAATTCGGATTGCGTGCGGCCGGCCGTGCGCACTTTCTTGCCCTTGATATCGGCCAGGCTCTTGATCTCGGCATTGCAGAACAGCACCTGAGCGGGATACGTCGACACGCCCAGCAGCTTGACGTTGCCCAACTGGCTATAGTGCTTGGCGTAAACCGGCTCGAAGGCCCGCGTCACGGCGCGCGCGGTCTTTACATCGGGCGAAATGCCGGCCAGGTCCACGGCCTCGTTGATGGGGTTGTCGGCGGCGAAGTAGGACAACGGCGCCGTGCCGAACTGGATCACGCCCTGCCCCAGCAGCCGCAACAGTTCGGGGCCCTTCAGGCCCATTTCGTTCAGCCCCTTGATCCGCGCGGTGACCTGGCCCTTGGAGAGCTGCGGCACGGTCTTGGTCCAGAACGGCTGTTCGTATTCCTGGTAGGCGCTCAGGTTGCTGAAACCGCCCACCACCTGCAGTTCGGTCCTGGGCAGTTCCTGCGCGCGCACGGGCGCGGCGCAAACAAACACAGAGGCCAGCGCCCCCAGGGCAATCGCTTTCATCATGGCTGAATTCCTTGTAGTAATCGGGCGGGCTACAGCACGGCCAGGCGGCTGTTGAGCAGGTCGGTAACCAGCATGTGGCCCGGGGCATGCGTAATGCAAAGGTCCGGGCGCGCCGTCGCAATCACCGATTGCGGCGTCACGCCGCAAGCCCAGAAAACCGGGATCTCGCCGGCGCGCACGGGCACGGCATCACCGTAGTCAGGCCGCTGCAGGTCCTGGATGCCGATCAGGGATGGATCGCCGATATGCACGGGCGCGCCATGCACCGAAGGAAATCGCGACGTGATCTGGATTGCGCGGATGGCATCGGCGGGCGCGAATGGCCGCATCGACACCACCAGCGGGCCCGAGAACGGCCCTGCGGCGCGGGTCGGGATACTGCAGCGCCACATCGGGGCATTCGACTGGCACGCGATATGGCGCACCTCTATGCCTTCGGCGAGCAGGGCCTCTTCGAAAGAAAATGAACAACCTATCAGGAACGACACCAGATCGTCGCGCCAGACATCCCGCACGTCGGTGGGTTCCTGCGCCAGCTCGCCATGCCTCCACACGCGGTAACGCGGCAGGTCGGTGCGAATGTCGATGTCATGCCCCAGTTCGGGCAGGGCCGGGTCGCCCGGCCCGGACATGGCCAGCAACGGGCAGGCCTTGGGGTTTCGTTGGCAGAACAGCAGAAAATCGGCGGCCAGCGCGGCGGGCAGTATGGCCAGGTTGGCTTGCACATTGCCCGCGGCCAGCCCGGCCGTGGGCGAGGCAAGCCGCCCGTTGCGTGCATCCATGCGCACGGCACGGCCGCGTTGCGGCGCAAGATCCTGGACGCTGTCTTGCAGCATGTTTTTCCCCTTGTGGATGTGTCCAGGCATTGCACCGCAAGGAGCCGCCGGCCGTCCAATCGTATGTTTCGATGCGGGGTGATCCGTTTTGCTTATCGGGCCTTGCCGCGCAGGGCATCGCTGTGCGCCTGCGCAAAGTCGCGCGCCAGTTCGGCCACCGTGGCGCGCAGGCGGCCGTCGGCGCCCTGCAGCCAGCTAGCCGTGAACGCCAGGTCGGGCAATTCGGCCTGCACCCGCAGTTCGCGCAATTCGCCGCTGTCGAGTTCCCGCGATATCACGATGGGCGCAATGACGCAGGCCCCGATACCGTCGCGCACCATGCGGACAATCGTGTTCAGCGATCCGCTGCCGTACATGCGCGGCGCGACCACGCCGGCCTGCACCAGCAGTTCGCGCACCAACCGGTATGGCCAGGTGCTGGAGGCATGGGTAATGATGGGATACGCCGCCACCCGCGCCAGCGGCACCGGCTCGGGCCCCAGCTTCAGGCGCGGGCTGGCCACCCAGGCCAGCGGGTATTGGCACAAGGGCAGGTTCTCGACGTTGGCTTCCTGCACCGGCCCCATCAGGAACGCCAGGTCCAGTTGGTGCGACAGCAATTGCGCGCGCAGCGCATGGCTGGTGTCGACCTCGATCTCGAACATCAGCGCCGGGTGCGCGGCATGCATATGTTCGATGAGCGCGTACAGCCAGGTATGGACGATGGTCTCGGATACGCCGATGCGTATGGTTCCCATCATCACATCTTGCGCCCTGGCGACTTCGATCAGGTCTTGCCGAACATGCAGCATGCGTTCGGCATGCGGCAGCAGTTCGCGGCCCTTGGGCGTCAGTGTGACGCCGCGCGCGTCGCGTTCGAACAGCCGCACGCCCAGCGCGCTTTCCAACGCGGCGATGCGTTGCGAAATGGTGGGCTGGGTGGTGTTGAGCTTCTCGGCCGCCGCGCGAAAACCGCCCAGCGTGGAAGCCCAGAAAAAGGTCTCGATGTTGCGCAGGTCTATCATTACCCGGTTCCGTATGGCGGCGATCAGCGTATCATGTGTGCCGCCGCGCCCGCGCCAGCGGGCCCGCGCCTTCCAAGGAGACAGCATGCCCCAGGCCGCCACCGGGCCTGCCCCCCGCGTTTTGCCGCCGTCGCTTCCCCGCCCGCCCTCGGCACGGCCGGTGCTGGGCATTGTGCTGTTGATTCTATCGGCGTGGATACTGTCCTGCCTGGATGCGGCCGGCAAATGGGTCATGGCGGCCGGCGTGCCGCTGCTGGTATTGTGCTGGGTACGCTATGCGCTGCACCTGGTGCTGGTACTGGGCCTGGTGCTGCCCGCGCGCGGCCTGGGCGTCCTGCGCAGCACCCGCCCGCGCGAACAATTGCTGCGCGGCGGCTCGATGCTGTGCGCCACGCTGTCGTTCTTCACGGCGCTGAGCTACATGCCGCAGGCGGAAGCCACGGCTATCAATTTCCTGGCGCCGCTCATCGTGCTGGCCCTGGCCCCCTGGATACTGAAAGAACCGCCGCGCCTGTCACGTTGGGTGGCCGCGGCCGTGGCATTCGGCGGCGTGCTCATCATCATCCGGCCCGGCGGCGGCCTGCATCCGCTGGGCGTTTTCTTCGGCCTGCTCACCGCCTGCTGCTTCGCGGCCCAGTTCATCGCCACGCGCCGCGTGGCGGGCGACGACCCGTACACCTCGCTGATCTGGAGCGGCGCCGTGGGCACCGTGTGCCTGACCCTTGCGCTGCCCATGACACTGCCGCCCGCCCTGCCCATCCTGGCCCAGCTCAGCCCCGGCAACTGGCTGCTGTTGCTGTCCACCGGCATTTCCGGGGCACTGGGGCACCTGCTGCAAATTGGCGCGTACCGCAATGCCGCCGCCTCGACACTGGCGCCGTTCGTCTATCTGCAAATCGTCAGCGCCACCGCGGTGGGCTGGCTGGCGTGGGGGCACTTCCCCGACGCCCTGACCTGGCTGGGAATCGCCATCATCTGCGCCAGCGGCATCGTGATCGGCCTGCTCGAATGGCGGCGCAGCCGCCTGCAAGCCTTGAAAATCAGCGCCTAGCGAGGCACATCACGCCGACTGCCGGAACTCGCGCCGGTAAGCCGATGGCGATACCTTGAACGTACGGCGAAAGTGCTGCCGCAATGACAGCGGCGTGCCGAATCCGGCCTGCCCGGCAATCGTCTCGACCGGCGCGTCACTGGTTTCCAGCAGGCGCTGCGCCAGGGCCAGCCGCTGCGCCAGCAGCCATTGCCCCACCGTGCCGCCAGTGGCCTGGCGGAAATGCCGGGTAAATGTCCGCCGGCTCATGGCGGCGCGGGCCGCCAGGGTGTCCAGGTCGTGCGGGTGATCCAGGCGGGCCGCCACCCAGGCCAGCACCTCCGACAGGCGATCGGCACCCAGGGATGCCGGCACGGGCTGTTCGATGTACTGCGCCTGGCCGCCCTGCCGATGCGGCGGTACCACCAGGCGGCGCGCTACGGCATTGGCGGCTTCGGCTCCCCAGCGGCGGCGCAGCACATGCAGGCAGCAGTCCAGGCCGGCGGCGGTGCCGGCCGAGGTGACCACGTTGCCCGCATCCACATAAAGCACCTCGCGATCCAGTTGCACCGCGGGGTAGCGCGCCGAGAAGTCGTCGGCCCACATCCAGTGCGTGCTGGCGCGCAGGCCGTCCAGCAGGCCGGCCTCGGCCAGCACGAACGCGCCCAGGCACAAACCCACCACCAGCGCGCCGCGGGCATGCGCCTGACGCAAGGCCTGCACCAGGGCCGGCGGCGCCGGCTCGCCGGTATCGCGCCAACTGGGCACCACCACGATGTCCGCCTCGGCCAAGGCACCCAGGGTATGCCCGGCCTGCACGGAAAACCCGGCGCTGGTGCGCAGCGGCCCGGGCTCGGCCGCGCAGACACGCAAATCGAACAACGGCAAACCGGGCGCCTCGCGGGTTTCGAACACCGCGCAGGGCACCGTCAGGTGGAAAGCGCTGATCTGGTCGAACGCCACCACGGCGACGATCGTGGCGGGCTGCGCGGGAGGCTGGGCCGGGACAGTGTGTGGCATGGCCCGATTTTATCGAATATTGTCATTCAGGCCACTATTGAGTATGGTCCCACGCGGAAATAATGGCGCCACCCCATCCCGCAACAGGAGCCTTCCCATGGACCAGAACACCGCCCGCCGCGCCCTGATCGTCGTCGATGTGCAGAACGAATACTTCGACGGCAAACTGCGCATCGAGTATCCAGACCCCCAGGTGTCCCTGGCCAATATCGGCCGCGCCATGGACGCCGCGCACGCGGCCGGCGTGCCCGTCGTCATCGTGCAGGACATCGAACCGCCGCACTCGCCCCTGTTCACCCAGGGTTCGCCAGGGGCGGACGTGCACGCCAGCGTGGCCGCGCGCCCGCATGCGCACTGGGTAGTGAAGGGCATGCCCAGCGCCTTCGCCAACACCGGCCTGGAAGCCTGGCTGGCCGAACGCGGCATCAATACCATCGCCGTGGTGGGTTACATGACACACAACTGCGACGATTCCACTGTCAAGCACGCCGTACATGCCGGCCTGAACGTGGAACTGCTGGGCGACGCCACCGGATCGGTGCCCTACGCCAACAGCGCCGGCCAGGCCACCGCGGAAGAAATCCATCGCGTCCTGACCGTGGTAATGCAAAGTCGCTTCGCGGCGGTGATGTCCACCGACGCGTGGATCGCGGGCCTGAACGGCGCCCCCATGCCGGCGCGCGACAACATCTACGCCTCTAACCAGCGGGCCCTGGAACTGGCCCGGCGGGCCGCATAGGCCGCGCTATCCGGCCGCCATGCGGCCGGCGGCCAGCACCACCTGGCGCCCGCAGCGCGCGGCCAGTTCAGGATCGTGAGTCACCAGCACCAGGGTGGTGCCGTGCTCGCGGTGCAGGTCGAACATCAGGTCGATGACGGTGGCGCCGGTGGCCGCGTCCAGGCTTCCGGTGGGCTCGTCGGCGAAAAGTAGATCGGGCTGCACTACAAAGGCGCGCGCCAGCGATACGCGCTGCTGCTCGCCCCCCGAAAGCGTGCGCGGATAGTGGTGCAGCCGCTCGCCCAGGCCCACCCGCCGTAGCATGGCCTGGGCGGCGTCGCGGGCGGGTTGCCCGGCCAGTTCCAGCGGCAGCATGACGTTTTCCAGCGCGGTAAGGTTCGGCAGCAGTTGAAACGACTGGAACACGAAACCCACATGGCGCGCCCGCACCTGGGCGCGCCCGTCTTCGTCCAGCGTGAACAGGTCTTGGCCGGCCAGCCGCACCGTGCCCGAAGAGGGAACATCCAGGCCCGCCATCAGTCCCAGAAGCGTGGACTTGCCCGAACCGGAACTGCCGGTAATGGCCACGGCGCTGCCTGCTGCAACCGAAAAGTCGATACCATCGAGTATCGACAAGGTGCCGCCGGCATCGGACACCTGCTTGCCCAGCCCAGAAACTTCGATCGAGACCTTGCTATCCATGCGCTTATTCTTCCGTATGTTTGTTGCAGCCACGATAACCGCCGCCCTCGCCGCGCCGGCCGTCCACGCTCAGACCGCCGCCCCGGCCGCAGGTTCCGCCCCCAGCACGCTATTGGTCTTGGGCGACAGCCTGGCCGCCGAGTACGGCATTGCGCGCGGCACAGGCTGGGTGCCCTTGCTGGCCAAGCGGATGTCGGAACAATACCCCAACTACCAGGTCGTCAATGCCAGCATCAGCGGCGACACCACCAGCGGCGGCGTGGCGCGCCTGCCGGCGCTGCTGCAGCGCCACCAGCCGGCCATCGTGGTGCTTGAACTGGGGTCGAACGACGCCCTGCGGGGCCTGTCGCTGCAAATGACCGAGAAAAACCTGCGCGATATGGCCCAGCGTTCGCGCCAGGCCGGCGCCCAGGTGCTGATACTGGGAATGCAGATTCCGCCGAACTACGGCCGCGATTATGCGCAGCGCTTTGCCGCGGTATTCCCGGCAGTGGCCAAGGCCGAGCAGGCCGAGCTGGTGCCATTCCTGATGGAGGGGATGGCCACCGACCGGGCCATGTTCCAGGCCGATGGCATCCACCCAAATGAACAGGCGCAACCCGCCCTGCTGGAAAACGTATGGGCCGAACTTCGGCCCATGTTGAAAAGCAATTAACCGGCGGCCTGGTCTTGCGCCTGCAGCACTTCTGCCGCGGCGGGCAGGATCTTCACCTCGTATTGCTGACGCAGCATCTTCAGCACGGCGGCGTCTTCGGCCTGGCCCCAGGCCCCGCTCAGCTGGCGTGCCAGCATGTCGCGGGCCGAGTCGTCGGCCGTGCCGGGCTCGACCTTGTCCAGGCGGATGACAACCTGGTCGTTGCCGTCTGCCGCGACCGCATAGGCGGGCAAGGGGTCGACGGGCAACCTCATGGCGGCCTCGAGTACCGATTGCGCCAGTTGCTGCGGCTGCTGGCGCGATACCGTGGTAGATGCGCCGAAACCTTCGGGCAAGCTGGCCGGATCGGCCTTCCAGCCTTCCAGCGCTTGCCGGGCGGCCTTGCCGGCGGCTTCGGCGGCACGTTCGTCCAGCAGGCGCGCACGGATCGAATCGCTGACTTTTTCCAGCGGCGGCACGTGTTCGGGCTGCACTTGCGCCACGCGCACGGCCAGCATCGTGTCCGGCGTAAGTTCGATGACGCCGGAATTCTGTTTGTCGCGCAGCACTTCGGGCGCGAACAGGGCCTGGCGCACGCGCGGGTTGTCGAGCAGCGCGGCATCCGGGCCGGCCACGGCCGCGTCGGCGCCCGCCTGTTCAGCCGGAAGCAGGCCTTCACGCGTAATGCCGGAGGCGCTGCGCAGCTTCAGGCCCAGCGCATCGGCTGCGGGTTGCAGGCTGTCGCGCTGGTCGTAGACAGTTTCGGTCAGCTTGGTGGCCATTTCCGAGAAGCGCGTGGCGGCAATCTGCTTGCGGATCTCGGCGGTGATCTCGGCGCGCACGGCTTCCAGCGGCTTGACGGCAGCCGGCTGCAATTCGGTGACCTTGACGATGTGCAGGCCGGACGGGCTTTCGACCACGCCCGAGACCTGGTCTTTGGACTGGCTGAAAATGGCCTTTTCAAGCGGGCCCGACAGCATGCCCGGCGCCAGCCAGCCCAGGTCGCCGCCCTTGTCGGCCGAACCGGCGTCCTGCGAATTGGCGCGCGCCAGCTCGGCGAACTTGGCGGGTTCCGCCTGGGCCTGCTTGGCCAGCGCCTCGGCCTTGGAACGGGCCTGCTCGCGCACGTCGTCGGACGCGCCCGCCGGCACTTCGATCATGATGTGGCTGGCGCGGCGGCGCTCGGGCTGGCCGAACCGGCCCTTGTTCTGTTCGTAGTAGCTGGCGATGTCTGCTTCTTTGACCTCGATGCCCTGCGTGGCGGCTTCTTCGTTCAGCACCAGGTACTGCGCGCTGACCTGCTCGGGCACCAGCAGTTGCTGCTTGTTGGCGTCGTACCAGGCCTTGATATCGTCGGGCGATACCGATACCTGCCCGCGGAAATCGGCGGCGTTGAAGCGGCGCAGTTGCACGGTGCGCTGCTGGGTCAGGGCTGATTCCACCGAGGCCGTGACGGCGGCCGGCACCGCGGCCGACTGGGTTACCGGGTCCAGCACGCGGCCCACCGCCAGGTCGCGGCGCATGCCGGCCTCGAACGAGGTGGGCGTCATGCCCTGCGCGGCCAGCACCTGGCGATAGCGCTCGGGCGAAAAACGGCCGTTGTCCTGCACCTGGGGAATGGCGGCAATGGTATTGCGCAGCGTGCCGTCGGACACCGAAAAACGATTGTCGGCGGCCACCTGCGCCAGCAGGCGCTGGTCGATAATCTGGTTCAACAACTGTTCGCGCATGGCCGGCGTGTCGATCAGCGCGGGATCGAACTGGGTGCCCAGGCGCTGGCGGAACTGCTCGAGCTGGTTGCGGTGGGCCATGTCGAACTCGCCGCGCGTAATGGGTTGCCCCGCCACGGTGGCCAGTTCCGGCTCGCGGCTGATGAAACTGTCGTAGCCCTGGATACCCACCAGGAAGAACGAAGGCACGATCAGGATCAGCAGAATGAACTGCATCCAGCGACGGTGATTGCGTAATAGTTCGAACATGGAATCCCTGTTTGCCGGTTGGCGCGCCCGACGAACATGGACGCCGCGCCGCAAAGTAACGCATAAAAAAAGGCGAACCGATTCGCCCTTGCCAGGTGCCGGAATCGAACCCGGTCAGCCGCCGGAGTTTACCACCTTCGCCCCCTGCGATGCAGTCCGCGCCGGGGGGGCTGGCAGGGGTGCGCGGCGCACCCGGAAGGCGGCGCGGCAAAGGAGTATCCTTGCATCCTTCGCCCCGGAAACCCGCGACATTTTCCCAGATGCCCTCCTCCTGGCCCTACCCCACGCATATTGCCCACCGCGGCGGAGGCCGGCTGGCCCCCGAGAACACCCTGGCCGCCATGCGTGTGGGCGCCCAGCACGGGTTCCGCATGGTCGAGTTCGACGTCAAGCTCAGCCACGACAAGGTGCCCTTCCTGCTGCACGACGACACGCTGGACCGCACCACCAGCGGCCAGGGGCCGGCGGCCGCGTCCACCTACGCGGACCTGGCCCTGCTGGACGCGGGCGGCTGGCATTCGCCCCTGTACACCGGCGAGCCCGTACCCAGTTTCCAGGCGGTGGCGCGCTACGCCATCGCCAACAGCATTGCCTGCAACGTGGAAATCAAGCCCAACCCGGGCCAGGAAAGCGAAACCGGCGCCGCTGTCGCCCTGGCCGCGCGCCAGTGGTGGCAGGGCCGGTTGCCGGCCCCCCTGCTGTCCTCGTTTTCCGAAGCTGCGCTGGACGCCGCGCGGCAGGCCGCCCCGGAATTGCCGCGTGCGCTTCTGGTGGAACAGGTGCCGGCTGACTGGCGCGAGCGGCTGGCCCGCCTGGACTGCGTGGCCCTCAACATCAACCACCGCGACGCCAGCCGTGAACTGATCGGCGCCGTGCAAGCCTGCGGCTACCGCATCGCCGCCTGGACAGTCAACGATCCGGCGCGCGCGCGGTTGTTGTTATCCTGGGGCCTGGATGCCATTTTCACCGACGAGCTGGGCGCCATCAGCCCGCCCGCCTAGGACTCACCTTGTTTAGTTACCGACACGCCTTCCATGCCGGCAACCACGCCGATGTGCTCAAGCACGCCCTGCTGGTCCATACGCTGGACTACCTGAACCGCAAAGACACCCCTTACTGGGTGATAGACACCCATGCCGGGGCCGGGCTGTATGCGCTTGACAGCGACTGGGCGGCCAAGAATGCCGAATCCGCGGATGGTATCGGCCGCCTGTGGCAGCGCGATGACCTGCCGTCGCTGCTGGCCGACTATGTCGCCAGCGTGCGCCGCTACAACCCCAATGGCCGCCTGCGCCACTACCCGGGGTCGCCCTGGCTGGCGCTGGACGCGCTGCGCGACCGCGACCGCCTGCGCCTGTTCGAGATGCACCCCACCGAATCCGACGTGCTGGTGGGCAACCTGGAGCAGATGGACAAGACCTCTCTGCGCCAGACCACGATCTACGCCACCGACGGTTTCGAGGGCATGAAGGCGCTGCTGCCCCCGCCGCCGCGCCGCGGCCTGGTGCTGATCGACCCGTCTTATGAAGACAAACAGGATTACAAGCGCGCCCTGAATGCGGTGAAAGAAGGCCTGAAGCGCTTCGCCACGGGCACATACGCGGTGTGGTACCCGCTGGTGCAGCGCCGCGAGGCCACCGAACTGGCGCGCCACCTGGAAAACCTGCCCATGAAAAACTGGCTGCATGTGTCGCTGACGGTGAAAAAACCGGCAAGCGACGGGTTCGGCCTGCATGGCAGCGGCATGTTCATGGTGAACCCGCCCTGGACGTTGCACGCAGCCTTGCAGGAAAGCATGCCGGTACTGGCGAAGCTGCTGGCGCAGGATGACCGCGCCACCTACACGCTGCAGCACCGGGCCGCCTGAGCCCAACCGGCCGTGCCGTCAGCGCCGCGGCAGCAGCGCGCGCAGCGCGGCAATGGCCACCACGGCGAACAGCATCAGGCTCCACAGGGCGTATTCCACGCCCAGCACCTCGACGCTGGCGTCCATGCAGGTGGCGAAAATGCCGAACAGCCAGGGCATCGCGCCATCCAGCCCGGACGCGCTCATGAAGCGGTCGGCGAAAGTCTGGTCGCACGAGAACATCTGCGCCGCCACATCGTACTGATACCAGGCGGCGGCGATGCCGCCCAACGCCAGCAATGCACACAGCGCCGCGCAGGCGCGCGCAATAGCGCCCGCGAGCGCCCCCGCCAGGGCCACCACGCCAATGACCAGGTAAATGAGCCGCTGAAATACGCACCAGGCGCACGGCGGCATGTCGAAGACATGCTGCGAAACCAGAGCCACGCCGACAGCGGCGAAGCAGAACAAGGCAATCAGCAGCAGCAAACGCTGGGGGGATGTAGTCATGTGGCAGGCTGGATGAAAGACTGACGAACCAGGTCACGCGTGGCACGCCCGAAATAACACTGCGGACTTCTGAGTGGGGACGCCGCGGAGCCGGCTTTGCCGGTCCGCCAGCGTCGCCCCCTTGAGGGGGAAGCGCGTAGCGCTTCGGGGGTGGACTCTCACATCATGCGTCGTTGGAAACGTAACCCATATTGAACCGCAAGCCGCCGGAGGACTCGTCGTCACTGGCATCGCTGCGGGACTGGCCCAGGCGTTCCAGGTATTCGGCGGTAATGTCGCCCGTAATGTACTGGCCGTCGAAGCAGGATGCCTCGAAGCGCTGCAGCGCCGGGTTGATATCGGTCACGGCTTGCTGCATGTCCTGCAGGTCTTGGTAGATCAGGGCGTCGGCGCCGATGGTCTGGGCGATTTCCTGGTCGGTCCGGCCGGTGGCGATGAGTTCGCTTTGCGTGGGCATGTCAATGCCATACACATTGGGATAGCGCACCGGAGGCGCCGCCGAGGCAAAGTACACCTTGTTGGCGCCGGCGGCACGGGCCATGTCGACGATTTCGCGGCTGGTGGTGCCGCGCACGATGGAATCGTCCACCAGCAGCACGTTCTTGCCTTCGAATTCGCGGCCGATGGCGTTGAGCTTCTGGCGTACCGATTTACGGCGCACCGCCTGGCCCGGCATGATGAACGTGCGCCCCACATAGCGGTTCTTGATCAGGCCTTCGCGGTAGTCCAGGTTCAGGCGGGCCGCCAGTTGCATGGCGGCGGGGCGCGACGAATCGGGAATGGGCATGACCACGTCGATGTCGCCCAGGCGCATGTTGCGCGCCACCTTGTCGGCCAGGTATTCCCCCATGCGCAGGCGCGCGTCGTACACCGATACGCCGTTGATCAGCGAATCGGGGCGGGCGAAATACACGTATTCGAAAATGCAGGGCACCAATTGCGGGTTCTCGGCGCACTGGCGGCTGACCATGCGGCCGTCCAGGTCGACGAACACGGCCTCGCCGGGCTCGACGTCGCGCACGAAGGCAAACCCGCTGCCTTCCAGCGCCACCGATTCCGACGCCACCATCCATTCCACCCCTTCGTCGGTTTCCTGGCGGCCCAGGCACAAGGGGCGGATGCCGTGCGGATCGCGGAAGGCCAGCAGCCCATACCCGGAAATCTGCGCCACCACGGCATAGGCGCCACGCACCCGTTTGTGCACGGCCGATACGGCGCGGAAAATCGTATCGTCGTCCAGCGAAACGCCATTGGCGGCCGATTGCAGCTCGTGCGCCAGCACGTTCAGCAGCACCTCGGAATCGGAATTGGTATTGATGTGGCGGCGGTCGATGCGGTAAAGCGATTCGCGCAGTTCGCGCCAATTGGTCAGGTTGCCGTTGTGGGCGAAGGTGATGCCGAAGGGAGCATTCACATAGAACGGCTGGGCCTCTTCTTCGCTGGAACTCGAACCCGCCGTGGGATAGCGCACGTGGCCGATGCCGCTGGTGCCGGGCAGGGAACGCATGTTGCGAGTGCGGAACACATCGCGCACCAGGCCGTGGGCCTTGAACATATTGAAGTGGCTGCCCTGCACGGTGGCAATACCGGCCGCGTCCTGGCCGCGATGCTGCAGCAGCAGCAGGCTGTCATAGAGCAGCTGGTTGACCGGCCCGCGCCCGATGACGCCGATGATTCCACACATGGTGATTTCCCATTAAACGAAACTTAGTATGGCACCCACGTCGCCAACGACGGGGGCAGCCACAACTTGATATGCTTTACGGCCTCGGTGGCCGAATGCGAGAACATTGCGTCCTGCCACCAGGGCTCTTGCGGCAACGGCGTGTAGCCGCCCAGCGCCACCAGCACCAGGATGAACAGCAGCCCGCGCGCCAGGCCGAACATGGCGCCCAGGCCATGATCGGCCGGCGACAGCCCCGTGGTGCGAATCAGGGCCGCCAGTGTCATGTTGACCAGGCCCACCGCCAGCAGCACCAGAATGAACACCGCCGCATAAGCCACGCCCATGCGCAGCATCGCGGTCTCGATATAGGCTTCCAGCCAGCCATATACCGTGGGGCCCCACCAGATCGCGGCAATGAATGCCAGCACGAATGCCATCAGCGACAGAATTTCTTTCAGCAGGCCGCGCACCAGCCCCAGCAGGCCCGACACCGCCAGAATCGCGATGACGACGAAGTCGAAGCCGGTCACTGGCTGGCGATGAAGCCGTTGTCGTAGCCCAGCGTACGCAAGCGCGCCTGGGCCGCCTGGGCGGCGTCGCGCGACGGGAACGGCCCCACGCGCAAGCGGTATTGCTGCTTGCCGCTCACGGAAGCCTGTTCAACGAACGCGTTGGTAACGCCCGCCTGGTGCAGCTTGGTACGCCGCGACTGTGCGTCGGCCTGGCTGCTGTATGACGCGATTTGCAGCACGAAGTTGCCCTTGGCCGCCGGCTTCGGCTTGGCCTGAGACGTTGTGTCGGCCCCGCGCCCTTCCAGCAGGGCCATCGCCCGCGCGCCATCGTCGTCGCGGGGCGGCTTGGGCGGCTCGGCCGGCTTGGCAGGCGGCG
>NZ_JAJMLX010000520.1 GCF_020991325.1 Bordetella petrii
CGGCGAACGCGGGCGAGCCGGCCCGGCTGGATGCCTGGCGCGAACGGCTGGCCGACGCCGGCATGGCGCCCGCAGACGTCCTGCGCGATACCGACAAGCCCATGCACTGGCTGGAGACAGGCGATGGCTGAACCCATGCTGAAGATCGCCGTGGTGGGCCATACCAATACCGGCAAGACCTCGCTGCTGCGCACGCTGACGCGCGACAGCGGATTTGGCGACGTGGCCGACCGCCCCGGCACCACGCGCCACGTGGAAGGCGCACAACTGCGCCTGGATGGCAGGCCGGCGTTGGAATGGTTTGACACGCCAGGCCTGGAGGACAGCATCGCCCTGCTGGAATACCTGGAAAAACTCGACGCGCCGGGCACCCGCAACGACGGGCCGGCCCGCATCCGGCGTTTTCTGGATACGCCCGAGGCGCACCGGCGCTACGAGCAGGAAGCGCGCGTGCTGGCCAAGATGCTGGATTGCGATGCCGCCCTGTATGTCATCGACGCGCGCGACCCGGTGCTCAGCAAGCACCGCGACGAACTCGCGCTGCTGGCGGCCTGCGGGCGCCCCTTGCTGCCGGTGCTGAACTTCGTGAACGCGCCCAGCCACCGGGCCGACGAATGGCGCGACGCCATGGCGCGGCTGGGCCTGCACGCCGCGCTGGAATTCGATACCGTGGCGCCGCCGCTGGATGGCGAGCGCCAGCTTTATGCCAAACTGGCCATGCTGCTGGACCGCCATGCCGCCACGTTGAATCGCCTGTCCGACGATCTGGCGCGCCAGCGCCAGGAACGCAGCCAGGCCGCCTGGCAGTTGGCGGCCGACCTGCTGGTGGACGTGGCGGCGCTGGGCGTGGCCACCCTGCCCTAGACAGGGTGTTTCA
>NZ_JAJMLX010000521.1 GCF_020991325.1 Bordetella petrii
ACGTTGCTGTCCGCGCCCACCACGTCGACCGCCTCGCCCAACTTCTTCTGCACTGTCTGGCCATCGCCGGCTTTCAGGCCGAAGCCCTTGTCGATCAGTTCGCCTTCCTTGCTTGTCAGCTGGCTGACGTTGACCGCATCGGTGGCATTGACGCCCGCGGCCACGTTGGTGATGGTCTTGCCGCCGGCGTTGACGCCGCCGCTGGTCACGCTGGGACCATTGGCGATGACCAGCCCGCTGTTGTTCAGCGCCACGTCCGGGCCCACCGCCACGCCGGCGTTGTTCACCAGCGTGTCGCCGGTCTTCACGCTGCCGGCCGGGCCCAGGTCCAGGTTCTTGGCCAGCGCGATCTGCACGCCGCCCGCCGTGGTTTCGGTGATGATGTTGCTGTCGGCGCCATTGATGCCTACCTTATCGCCCAGCCTGCGGTCCAGGTCCGCGCCACTGTCCGCCGTGAAAGTCAGCGGCTTGTCAGCCAGTTCGTTGAGCTGGTTCACGTTTACCGCGTCGGTGCCGGCCTCGCCCTTGGCGATGTTGGTGACCTTGTTGCCGCCCATGTTCACGGTGGTATTGCCGCCGACGGTGACATCGCCCGGCTTGACCACCAGCGTGTTGTTGCCCAGGTTGGTCGTGCCGCCCACACTCAGGTTGTTGGTCACGTTGATGCTGTCGCCTAGCGCGATCTGCACCTGCCCGTTGGCCACCTTGGTGGTCACGTTGCTGTCCGCGCCCACCACGTCGACCGCCTCGCCCAACTTCTTCTGCACTGTCTGGCCATCGCCGGCTTTCAGTGCAAAGCCCTTGTCGGTCAAGGCCTGCTCGGTGCTGGTCAGCTGGCTGACATTGACCGCGTCGGTGGCGTTGAC
>NZ_JAJMLX010000522.1 GCF_020991325.1 Bordetella petrii
GGGCGCGGCCATGCCGGGCAGCGCCGGCCTGTTGCCGGCCGACTGGCTCGACCCGGACATGGTCTCGGCCGCCGTGCGCGCGGTAGGGCGTTCGGTGCGCGGCAACCTGGTGGCCTATGGGTCGCCCCTGGGCTATGCGCCGCTGCGGCAGCAACTGGCGTCGCGCTTGCAGGCCGACGGCGTGCCCGCTCACCCCGAACGCAATCTGCTTACCACCAACGGCGTCACGCATGGGCTGGATCTGGTGGCTCGCCTTCTGATACGCCCGGGAGACGCGGTGCTGGTGGAAGACCCCGCCTGGTTCGTGATCTTCGGCCGCCTGGCGGCCTTTGGGGCCCGCCTGATCGGCGTGCCGCGCGGCCCGGACGGCCCCGACCTGGAACAGCTCGACCACCTTGCGGCTTTGCACAAGCCGCGTCTGTTCATCATCAACAGCGCGGTGCACAACCCTACCGGCCATACCTTGTCGGCGGGCGCGGCCTACGACATCCTGCGGCTGGCCGAAAGGCACGATTTCCTGGTGGTGGAAGACGACACCTATGGGGAACTGCACCCCGGCGGCGCCATGAAGCTGGCCTCGCTCGACCGCCTGAACCGGGTCATCCTGGCGGGCGGGTTTTCCAAGACCCTGGCCGCCAGCCTGCGCGTGGGTTATCTGGCGGCCAATGCCGACACGTTGCAGAAGCTGGCCGACCTGAAAATGCTGGCCGGCCTGACCACGCCCGAACTGGGCGAGCGCGTGGTGCACCGGGTGCTGGTCGAAGGGCAGTACCGCCGGCAAGTATCGAAACCCAGGGTGTCTTGCACGTATGCGCACTTCTGCGCGCCACCGGCGATGCCCACCGCGCGCGCG
>NZ_JAJMLX010000523.1 GCF_020991325.1 Bordetella petrii
ATTCGAACTGGGGCGCGCCCAGCAGTTCGCCGCGGTTGTTGTAGGTCCAGCGGTGCAGGGGGCACACGATGTTGCCGCCGTTCTCCTTCAGGCTGCCGCTGCCCCTGGCATGGCCGGCCACGTCGCCGGCCTGGCCGCCGAGTATCAGGGCCTGGCGATGCCGGCAGACGTTCGAAATCAGTTCCACGCCGTGCTGGCCGCGCACCAGCGCGCGGCCATTCTGTTCCTGCGCCAGCGTGCGCCAGTCGCCGACGGCCGGCACCAGTTTTTCGTGGCCCACATACAGTGACGACTGCTTGAAGATCCGGTCTTGTTCCTGGTCGAAGCGCGCCTGGTCGAAGTAGGCGGAAACGGGTAGCTGGGTCCGCGCGGGCGCAACGTGACGCGCGGTGGCGATATCGGTCATGGATTTCTCCTACGGAACGCGCCGGCCGGCACGGCTCAGCCAGCGTCGGCCAGCATGCGGGAGATGCGTTCGTCTTCAGTCAGCTTTGGGCAGCTCGCGCATTTGTCGCCGTCGCGGCGACGGAAATGGTGGCAACAGATCGTTCTGTCCAGCATCAGGGCCGGATCCCCCCGGGCGTTCTGGTAACCCAGCAGCCCGCAGCCCTCGGCGACGCCCATGATGCGCAGCCACTGGCCGGCCCAGGCCCGGGTCTGGACCGTATCTGCGCGCGCCAGGCGTGCGGCCAGCAGCACGGCGGCCAGTACGCATTCGGCCACTGTCGCGTCCGCGGTCTTGCGTTTCAGGGGCAGCACTTGCTGCATGGCGCCACGCATCTGGGCGCAGAACTGCGCGGCCTCGGCGGCCCCGCGCGCGATACGCTGGCACAGCGTGCCCCGCAGCGG
>NZ_JAJMLX010000524.1 GCF_020991325.1 Bordetella petrii
GGCGTCGCGCACGGCCGTATCCAGGGCCGCGTCCGGTTCGGTGCGCGGCAGCGTGCGGTACAGGGCGCGCAGGTCCAGGTCGTCGTCTTCGTCGTGCGGCGGTCGGGGGTGGGCTGTCATGCGCCTAACTCCTCGCGGATACGCTGCGTGGCATAGCGCAGGCGCGATTTCACGGTTTCGCGCGGCGCGCCGGTCACTTCGGCGATTTCTTCCAGGCTCAGGTCGTGTTCCAGGCGCAGCAGCATCGCGTGGCGTTGCTCATCGGGCAGCCGCTCGATGGCCAGCTGCAGCCGCCGCCGTGTCTGGAATTCGGATAGTTGCTGTTCGGGTTGCTCGTGCTCGGCCACCGCCAGCCTGGCCAGCGCGGCGTCGGCTTCTTGCGGACTGGCCTGCGCCGGTTGGCGGCGATGTGCGTCGATCAGCAGATTATGCGCGATCTGCAGCAACCAGGTGGTGAACTTTGCATGGGGTTGCCACCGTGCGCGCGCATCGATCACCCGGCTCCAGGTTTCCTGGAAAATATCGTCGGCCAGGTGCGGGTTGCGGGCGCTGCGCAGAATGTAGCGGTACAGGCCGCCTCGATGGCGCGCGTACAGTGCATCGAACGCCGCCATGTTGCCGGCGGCGCCATAGGCCTGCATCAGGGTTTCGTCGTCGGCGCCCGGGATGTCCATGGCGGCCGAGTGTATCCGTTCGGCCGCCGTTGCGCATCCGCTGGACGCCCTGGCGGCGCAGGATGAGGGCGCCGCCAGGTTCATGGAACGGCCGGCGTGCCCAGGCTGGCGGCCAGTTCGGCCAGCCCGGCCAGTTCGGTGCCCAGGCCCAGCGGGTCTGGTCCGCGGGCCTC
>NZ_JAJMLX010000525.1 GCF_020991325.1 Bordetella petrii
GCCCGCGTTCGCCGGGCCTGCCAGCCAGACCCGGGTGTGGCCGGCCTTGCCGGCCAGCTCGGCAATCAGCCCCAGGGTGCCGCGGTCGGGGGTCTGGCGCACGTCGCAGACGATCAGCAGGCGGCGCGCGCCGGCCTGGCTCAGGGCGTCCAGCAGCCGGTTGCGCTGTTCGCGCGTGTCCAGGTTGCCTGCATCTACGGTGCCTTCCGGCGCAGAGGCGGGCGGCCAGGGCAAGTCGGTTGGCAGTTCCAGGCCGGCCATGACGCGCTGGTCGCCCAGATTGGCCAGCCGGCCGGCATTCACGTGCGGCTGGTGCAGCGGATCCGCCGGCCGGTCGATGCCGGTGGACTGCGCGGGCGGCAACAGCCGATCGCGCAGCGCCGCATAGCCCGGCAACGTGGTGTCGATGCGCAATTGCCGCCGCGCTCGCCGTGCCTGGGCCATGCACAGCAGCCAGGCCAGCAGGCGCGGCAGCACGCCATAGACGGTTACCACGCCGATCAGCCACACTGACCATTCCGCGTGGGCTGTTGCCGGCAGCAACTGGCTGCCATCGCTGAGGCGCACCATGGCTTCGTCGGGCGTGGCGAACCCCAGCAGCGCGGGCAGCCAGCCCAGGGCCCCGGTCAGGAAAACGAAGGTATCGGGCTGCAGCAGCGTGGTGGCCCATACAAAGCGATAACTGGCCGTGGACAGCATCACCAGCAGGGTGGCCAGCGCGGCCGCCAGGCCGGCCAGCCAGAGCGTGTGGCTGATGGCGCCAAACAGCCAGCGCAACGCGCCGGCCCGGCCCAGCAGGTTCATGAGCGCCTGCGGCACCAGCGCCGCGTC
>NZ_JAJMLX010000526.1 GCF_020991325.1 Bordetella petrii
TCGATGACTTCGCCGGCATTGATCTTGAACACCGCCACCGCCTCGGACAACTGCTGCGCCTGCTCTTGCAGCGAACCCGCCGCGGCCGCCGCCTCTTCCACCAGCGCCGCGTTCTGCTGCGTCACCTCGTCCATCTGCGACACCGCACGGTTCACCTGGTCGATACCCCCGGACTGCTCTTCCGAAGCCGCCGAGATCTCGCCCATGATGTCCGTCACCCGCTTCACCGACGCCACGATCTCCTGCATGGTCGCGCCCGCCCGCTCGACCTGCTGCGAACCCGTGCCCACCTTGCTCACCGAGTCCTCGATCAGCACCTTGATCTCTTTGGCCGCCTGCGCGCTGCGCTGCGCCAGCGAACGCACCTCGCCCGCCACCACCGCAAAACCCTTGCCTTGCTCGCCCGCACGCGCCGCTTCCACCGCCGCGTTCAGCGCCAGAATGTTCGTCTGGAACGCAATGCCGTCGATCACCGACACAATCTCGGAAATCTTGCGCGAGCTCGCCGAAATCCCTTCCATCGTGCTCACCACTTCCGACACCGCAGACCCGCCCCGCTCGGCCACGTCCGAGGCGCTGGCCGCCAGCTGGTTCGCCTGGCGCGCGTTGTCCGCGTTCTGCTTCACCGTCGAGGCCAGCTCTTCCATCGACGCCGCCGTCTCTTCCAGCGACGCCGCCTGCTGCTCCGTGCGGCTGCTCAGGTCCGTGTTGCCCGCCGAGATCTCCCGCGAACCCACGTTGATCTCGTCCACGCCCCGGCGTACCTGCGCCACCGTGCGCGCCAGGTTCTCCTGCATCCGCTTCAGCGCCGAGAACAGCTGGCCGATTTC
>NZ_JAJMLX010000527.1 GCF_020991325.1 Bordetella petrii
TGTCGGCCGCCGACGGCCAGGGCGAAGACGGCATCGTGCTGCGCACCCGGCGCAGCGACCTGCGTCCGCGCACGCCGCGCCAGCGCGACTACCTGGACAACATTCTCAAGCACGACATCACCTTCGGCATAGGCCCGGCCGGCACCGGCAAGACCTGGCTGGCGGTGGCCTGCGCCATCGACGCCATGGAACGCGATTCCGTGCAGCGCCTGGTGCTTACCCGCCCCGCGGTCGAGGCTGGCGAACGCCTGGGCTTCCTGCCGGGCGACCTGGCCCAGAAGGTCGACCCCTACCTGCGCCCCCTGTACGACGCCCTGTACGACCTGATGGGTTTCGACAAGGTGCAGCGCCTGTTCGAAAAACAGACCATCGAGATCGCGCCGCTGGCCTATATGCGCGGGCGCACGCTGAATCATGCCTTTGTCATCCTGGACGAAGCGCAAAACACCACGCCGGAACAAATGAAAATGTTCCTGACCCGCATCGGGTTCGGCAGCAAGGCCGTCATCACGGGCGACCCTTCCCAGGTCGACCTGCCGCGCGGACAGCAAAGCGGCCTGGCACATGCGGTGCGCGTGCTGGAAGACGTGCAGGGCATCGCCACCACCCGCTTCACCAGCCGCGACGTGGTGCGCCACCCGCTGGTGGCGCGCATTGTCGACGCCTACGACCGTGCGGCCGAAGATGAGTCCTGAACTGTCGCTGGCGGTGCAGTACGGCGTGGCCGAACCTGCCCTGCCGCGCTGGCGCCTGCGCCGCTGGGCGCAGCGCGCGCTGTATGGC
>NZ_JAJMLX010000528.1 GCF_020991325.1 Bordetella petrii
TCCGACATGGACATTGCTTGGCGCGCGATGCCGATGAATAGCCGCACAGGTTTGGCCCAGGATCTAGTGGATCTGCTGGGCCGTGACGCCTGCCTGGCGCCGGACGCCACGCGCGGCGGCGATGCCGGCCTGCTGCGCGCCTATCTGTGGTCGCGCGCCGAGACCATTCTGGCAGGTACCTCGGAGATCCAGCGCAACATCATTGGCGAGCAGGTGCTGGGCTTGCCCAAGCGCTGAACATAGCGGAAATACGGAAGTGGACGACATTGCAGACATGATGGAAGATGCCGGCCGGCGCTTCCTGGAACAGCGGCATCCCGTGTCCCGGGTTCGCGACCCGCAGTCGCGTGGCGGGCACAGCGGGCTTTGGCGCGAGCTGGCCGGCCTGGAATGGCCGGCCCTGCTATTGCCCGAAGAGGCGGGGGGCATGGGGCAGGGCCTGCAAGCCGCCTGGCCGCTGGCATACCAGGCCGGACGCCATTTGCTGACGGTGCCGTTAGTGGCCAACATGGTGTTGCTGCCCATGCTGTGCAAAGGGCAGGGCGATGGCGGGCCGTTGGCGTCGTGGCTGGCGCCGGTGCTCTCAGGCGATGCTTACGATGCGCCGGCCGTCATCGAGCCGGACGGCTCCCTGCTGGTGGAATACGCGGCCGCCGACAGGCCGGCCTTGGCGCCGCGCTACCTGGCGTCCGGCAAGATCCGCCTGGAACGCTACAGCCTGGCCGGCGCGGCGGTCGGCGCCGGGCTGGATCCGACGCTGGACACG
>NZ_JAJMLX010000529.1 GCF_020991325.1 Bordetella petrii
GGCCAGGAACCGCCGGCGGGCCGCCGCGTCGGGCACCACGACGACCGCCGCCGAGCTGGCAAGCGCCTGCTCGGCCAGGCGTTCCATGCGGCTATGCGCCGACAGGGCATGCACGGCAAGGCGATCGGGATGGCGGGCGATGACATCCAGGGTGCTTTCCCCGATGGAGCCAGTGGCCCCCAGGATGGCAACGCGTTGAAAACGGCTCAAGTCAGGACTCCAGACAACAACAGGGCAAACGGCGCCACCGGCAGGATGGCATCGATGCGATCGTAGACCCCGCCATGCCCCGGCAGCAGCGCGCTGGAATCCTTGCGGCCAGCGCGCCGCTTGAGCAGGGACTCGAACAGGTCGCCCACGATGGACAAGGCGCCCAGCAAGGCCGCAGCCGGCAGCGCCAGGCCCAGCGACCAGCGTTCGACCAGGGCATGCCCGAAGCTGTTCGCCCACAGGCTGGACACCCAGACCCAGGCCACGGCGCCCAGGATGCCGGCTACCGCTCCCTCGACGGTCTTGCCCGGGCTGACCCGGGGCGCCAGCTTGCGCTTGCCAATGGCGCGGCCGACGAAATACGCGGCGATATCGGCCACCCATACCAGCGCCAGCAGCGACACCACGAACCAGCCGCCGCGCGCCATGTACATCAGCGCCAGCACCGACCAGGCAGCCAGAATGGCCGGAACGCTGAACAGCGACCAGGCCAGGCTGGCCGGCGGCGCATCGGCCCGGCCGCGCACCACCGCGGCCGTCACGGCCAGC
>NZ_JAJMLX010000053.1 GCF_020991325.1 Bordetella petrii
GGGGGGTTTGGCGGGGCCGCCAGCGCCGTTACCGTGACGACGCAAGGCAACAGCACCATCTCGACGTCCGGCATGTATTCCTCCGGCATCATTGCCCAGTCCATCGGCGGCGGCGGCGGTACCGGCAGCGACTTCGTTGCCGTGCTGGGAGGCCAGGGCGGCAACGGCGGCAATGGTGGCGATGCAGGTTCGGTCACCACGACAACCGCGGGCTCTGTCACGACCACAGGCGACCATGCGTATGGCGTGCTGGGCCAGTCCATCGCGGGCAGCGGCGGCGCGGGCGGCGCGGACACTTCGGCCGCGGTGGCCCTGGGGGGCGATGGGGCGGGCGGCGGCACGGCCAACCTGGTAACCATGAACAATTCGGGTTCCATCACCACATCGGGCTACAGCGCGCACGGCATAGTGGGCCAGTCCATCGGCGGCGGCGGCGGCGCGTCGGGCAGCGCCACGGGCCTGGTCAGCGTGGGAGGCGATTCGGCGGGTTCCACCGGTTCCGCCGGTGGCGATCTGGTCATGGGCAATACCGGAACCATTACCACGACGGGCAACGCGGCCATCGGCATCGTGGCACAGTCCATCGGCGGCGGCGGCGGCAGCGGCGGTGACAGCAAAGGCGTGGTTGGCGTGGGCGGCAGCGGGTCGGGCGGCGGCACCGGCGGCAATGTGATCTTCAACGATCTGGGCAACATCAATACCTCGGGCCAGTTCAGCCCGGGCGTGCTGGCGCAGTCCATCGGCGGCGGAGGCGGCAACGGCGGCGACACGTTCACCCTGTCGGCGGGCGTATCGGTTGCCATCGGCGGCAGCGCCGCCGGCGGCGGCGACGGCGGTTCGGTGTGCATGAGCAACCACGGTGGTTGCGACAACAGCTGGGCTTCGTACTCGACATCGCACATCACCACCCATGGCGATTACGCGCCCGGCATCGTCGCCCAGAGTATTGGCGGCGGCGGGGGCAATGGGGGCAGCGTCACGAATGTCAGCGTGGCGTCGTTCGCGGCCCTGCAACTGGGCGGGGCCGGCGGTGGCGGCGGCAAGTCCGGCGAGGCCAAGGTGGGCTACAGCAATCTTTATATCAGTACCGGCGGGGCGCATTCCACCGGCATCCTGGCGCAGTCGATCGGCGGAGGCGGCGGCAACGGCGGCGATGCCAACTACTACAACGCGACCATAGGGTTCAACGCATCGGTGGTGGTGGGCGGCAGCGGAGGCGACGGCAACACCGGCTATTCGTCCATCGTCAATCTCAGCGGTTCCCATATCGCCACCGGGATGGATTACGCCAGCCCCGATATCGACCCTGCAACCTACGCGCCGGATGATTCATTCGGCGTTCTGGCTCAAAGCATAGGCGGAGGCGGTGGCAACGGCGGCAGTTCCAGTGCCAGCGACATGGTCCTGGCGGTGCCCACCGGCGAAGGGGAGTCCCTGGCGTTCAATTTCCAGGCAACCATGGGCGGCAGCGGCGGCACGGGCGGCGATGCCTGCCCGGCGGGCGATACCAGTTGCGTGACCGAAGTAATACTGGAAAACGGTTCAACCGTCGGAACCCTGGGCGATGGGTCGCACGCCGTGGTGGCGCAATCCATTGGCGGCGGCGGCGGCAATGGCGGCGATTCGTCGGCGCTGTCCACCATAATGGGTGACGAGACCACCATATCGGCCGAGCTGGGCATGTCCCTGGGCGGAGCAGGGGGAGCCGCCGGCAATGGCGGCACCGTGAATATTGCGCTGGGTGATAGCAATAGCGCCTATGCAGCCTTGCCGGATCCGCTGCTGTTGCCCCCCACCACCAGCGTTCCCCATCAGTCCAGCATTGTTACCTACGGCGATTTCGCCAACGGTGTGCTGGCGCAATCGATAGGCGGCGGGGGCGGCAATGGCGGCGTGGGCAGCAGCGACGCATACACCCATGGCGGCCCCGCCAATGTCAAGATGACCATCGGCCTGGGCGGAACCGGCGGATCGGGAGGAACGGGGGGCAACGTCAATGTCACGCTGAACCCCAATTTCGTTATCCGCACCCTGGGTTCGGGTTCGCGCGGGATCGTGGCCCAGTCCATAGGCGGGGGCGGCGGCACGTCGCAGGGCGGCACCTTGAGCGTGTCGGCAGGGGTGGAAGACGAACCGTCGGGCCGCCTGCAATTGGGCCTGGGCGCGCACGGCGGCTCGGGCAGCCAGGGCGGCAAGGTCAGCGCCACCCTGCAGGGCGCCATTCGAACCGAAGGCGGCGATGCCGACGGCGTACTGCTGCAATCGATAGGCGGCGGCGGCGGGCTGGGAGGGTCGCTGGGCGCCGATGCCTCGTCGCATTCCATCCTGGATCGCATCGGCATCTACAACGACAACAAGCAGCGGCTCGACGATACGGGAAGCACGTATCAGTTCGGCGTGGACCTGGGCGGGCATGGCGGCACCGGCGGCAACGGCGGCGAAGTGGATGTGACCTTCGTGGGGCAGATCGCCACCAGCGGCGATTGGGCCGACGGCCTGGTCGCGCAGTCCATCGGCGGCGGCGGCGGCGCGGGCGGGTCATCCACGGCGTCGGGCAGCAAGGTGAAGGCCAACATGCTCATCGGCCTGGGCGGCCAAGGCGGTGCCGCCGGGAACGGCGGCAATGTCGATTTCTACTTCGATGGCTCGCACAACAACAACATCAGCACGCAGGGCTATCATGCCTACGCCGCCTTGCTGCAAAGCGTGGGCGGCGGCGGCGGCCTGGGCGGCGACGGCTCGGACCAGGCCACTGGCACCCTGACGGTAGGCGGTTCGCACGGCGGCACCGGCGGCGCGGGCGGCAACGGCGGCGCCATCCAGACGATCAACGGCAACACCGCGGGCTGGCTGACGGCCTCGACGCACGGCGAT
The DNA here is from genome assembly GCF_020991325.1 of Bordetella petrii. Classification (GTDB taxonomy): domain Bacteria; phylum Pseudomonadota; class Gammaproteobacteria; order Burkholderiales; family Burkholderiaceae_B; genus Bordetella_A; species Bordetella_A petrii_E. The sequence continues at coordinate 2,875 of NZ_JAJMLX010000053.1, forward strand.
GAATCCGCCGCCCTGGCCATGCAATCCATCGGCGGCGGCGGCGGCATCGGAGGCGCGGGCAACAGTGCCTCGAAGCTGCTGGAAGAAGACAGCCACGCCGTTTCGGTGTCGGTGGGCGGCCGGGGCGGCGCGGCGGGCGATGGCGGCACCATCGACGTGACCTTGGGCACCAGCAGCACGACTTACGGCGATCGCTCATACGGCATACTGGCCCAGACCATAGGCGGCGGCGGCGGCGTGGGCGGCGCGGGACCCGCCGGCAACCTGACCAGCGTCGCGCTGGGCGGGCGCGGCGGCGCGGCCGGCAATGGCGGGACGTTGACGCTGGGCCTGAATGCGGGCAGCCAGGTGACGACTCATGGCGCGGGTTCCCATGCCATCATTGCTCAATCCATCGGGGGCGGTGGCGGCATTGCCGGCGACACGTCCATCGGCATACAGTTGGGCGCCGACTACTGGAACGCCGCCTCGGTGGATGGCAGCGAGGTTGGCGGCAGCGGCGACGGCGGCGTCGTCCAGGTCAATACCAACGGCGCGATCACCACCTACGGAGCCAACGCCTTCGGTGTCGTGGCTCAATCCATCGGCGGTGGCGGCGGCCTGGGAGGCAGCACCGACAGCGGCTTCGCCGGCAGCACGGCGCCCACGGGCGGCACGGGCTACGGCAAAGACGTTACGGTGACGCAGGCGGGAACCATCAACGCGCTCGGCGCGGGCTCGACAGGCATTTTTGCCCAAAGCCAGGGCCCGCAAGGAGACGGTGTCGTCACGGTGAACGTCAATGGCACGGTTACCGGCGGCACCGGGTCGGATGCCCATGGCGTGTGGGTGGCCAGCAATCAGCAGAACGTGCTGAACGTGAGCAGCGGTAGCAGCGTATCCGTGGGGGCCGACGGCGGCTCGGCCGTGCGCTACGACGGCGCCTCCTTGACCGGAACCGGCGCCTCGCTTGCCCGCGTGGCGGCCAGCACGGCCAAACTTGCGGTGAACAACGCCGGCACAATCCGCGGCAACATCGAATGCGACGACGGCGCCGGCGGCGTTGCCTGCGATGTGAACAACGCCGCCAGCGGCACGCTGAGCGATGCCACGCTGTACCAGGCCCACATCGACAACGCCGGCGTGGTGGCCATCGGCAAGTCGGGCGCGTTCGACACGCTTACCGTCACCGGCGATTTCAACCTGCGGTCCGGCGGTTTTCTGCAAGCCGATGTGGATTTCGAAAACCTGAAATCGCCGCGCATGGTGGTGCAGGGCGACACGCGCCTGGACGGCCAGGTGAACGCGCAACCCATCACCCTGCTGCCCAACCGCGAAGTTACCGTGGCCACGCTGGAAGGCGGTATCCAGGGCACGCCGCGCGCCGCCGACAGCCCGGTGGTCGACTACGAGGCCAGGCTGGACGGCAAGGACATTCGCGTCCGCCCGGCCAGCGCGGATTTCGCCGCGCCGTCGATGAACCTGTCTTCCAATCCGCGTTCCGTGGCCGGCCACGTGCAAAGCGGCTGGGACCTGGGCGGCAACAGCGCCATGGCGCCGCTGTTCGCCGCGCTGGACATGGCGTCGCGCCAGGGCGCGGACGCCTATTCCAGCCAGCTTTCAGACTTGTCGCCGGGCGTGGCCGTGGCCCCGGCGGCACAAATGCAAGTGGGCATGGCGCGCTTTGCCGGCGGCATGATGTCGTGCCCGGCGTTCCAGGGCATCGATGCGCTGACCGGCGAGCAAGATTGCTTGTGGGGCCAGGTGTCCGGCGTCAATACCAACCAGGACAGCGGCGGCGGCGTGTCGGGCTTCTCGTTCGACGGGGTTACCTACCAGTTTGGCGGTCAGCGGCAAGTGAGCCCGGGCTGGTTCGTGGGCGGGTCGGTGGCGTATGAAAACACCCGCATGCGCGGCGACGATGGCCGCGTCAGCGGCGACGGCGACAGCGGCTACGCCGGCGTGGTCGTCAAGCGCGAGGCCGGGCCCTGGACCTTCTCGGCGGCGCTGGGCGGCGGCTACGGCCAGTACGACATCGGCCGCAGCATCCGCATTCCGGGCCTGGAAAGCCGGGCGAATTCTGACGTGGACGTGTACGGCGCCGGGCTGCGGCTGCGGGTGGCGCGCACCTTCGCGTCGTCGCAGTACTACCTGAAGCCCTTCGTGGACGTGGACGCGCTGTATACCCGTTCGCCCAGTTATTCCGAATCGGGCAACGCCATGCACCTGGACGTGGAAAGCAGCAACCAGTTTGTCATGGGCCTGTCGCCCACGCTGGAGTTCGGCGGCAAGGTGCCGCTGGACAACGGCGCCATCATGCGGCCCTACCTGTACGGCGGCGTGACGCTGCTGTCCAAGGACGAATACACGGTGAAATCCCGCCTGCAAGGCGCGCCCGCGGGCACGGGTTCGTTCGAGACCTCGCTGCCCATGGACAACGTCATCGGCCGCCTGGGGGCGGGCCTGCAAGTATCGAACGCGGGCGGCATCGATTTCCGCCTGCAGTACGACGGCGAGTTCGCGTCCAGGACGCAAAGCCACCGCGGTTCGTTGAAGGTTATGGTGCCGTTCTGATGGGCGGCTTGCCCGGCCGTTGTCTCACCGGCCGGGCAAGCAGGTATCAATGTGCATCAATGGCGTGTCACGCCCGCGTCATACCCCTCGGCTAAACGTTTCCCGTGTCCATCGGATCGGCCATGGACGGCGAAGCAAGGCTGGGGAGGCAACATGGCGGCACGCTACCACGCGGCATTCTGGAATCTGGAGAACCTGTTCGCGCCGGAATCGTATCCCGACCGCGAACCCTGGATTGCCAGCGCCGTCGCATCGGAACTGAAGGGCTGGACGGATGCGCTGTTTGCACGCAAGCTGGCCCAGCTGGCGTCCGTGATTTCGCGCATGAATGAAGGGGCGGGGCCGGACCTCCTGGGCGTCTGCGAAATCGAGAACAAGTTCGTGCTGGACGCCTTGATCGAGGTGGTGGCCGCGCTGCTGCCCGATCGCCAGTACAAGACCATCCATGCCGACGCCAAGCGCGACCGGCGCGGAATCGATACCGCCTTCCTGTACGACAGCCGGCGGTTCAAGGCCAAAGACCTGTTCCACCATGCCGTGCTGCGGCGCACGGGCACCCGCGACATTACCCAGGCCACCTTCGTGACCAAGGCCGGAGCCGAACTGGTCGCCATGGCCAACCACTGGCCGTCGCGCAGCGGCGGCGCCGAGCTGAGCCGGGGCTTTCGCATGACGGCCGGCGAAACGGTAGGCTACTGGCACGAGCGCATCCGCGAAGAAAAAGGCGAAGACGTGGCGCTGATCGTGATGGGCGATTTCAACGACGACCCCTTCGACGCGTCGCTGACCATCCACGCGGGGGCGACGCGCGAACACTCGGACGTGCTGCGGGCCCGCAGCGCCAAACTGTATAACCTGAGCTGGCGCTACCTGGCGCAGGAACTGGTGGATGTCGCCGGCAAGCACCGTGTGGTCGACGGCACCATTTATTACCAGGGAGACGCCAACCTGTTCGACCAGATCCTGGTGTCGCGCGGCCTGCTGCTGTCGCGCGCTCCGCTGGCTGCCCAGGTGGATACCGCGCGCATCGAGGCCTTTCCCGAGCAGGTGTCGAAAAGCGTGGCCACGCCTGAACCGATACGCTTCGGGCTGCCCAGGGGGAACGCGTCCCGGAACATCAATCGGGACGGGTTCAGCGACCACTATCCAGTGTCGGTGATATTGGTAGAGGCTGGCGCTTAGGCAGCTTACTTCCCAGACCCCATCAGCCCGATCAACGGCTTCAGGCGTTCGCGCAGTTTGGCCAGTTCCTGTTCCCATTGCGCTCCGGGCAGGAAGGCCAGCACTGGCGCATCGGCCTTGCCGGCTTCCAGGAAGCCCGGATCCTTCATGGTCTGTTCCACTGCATCCTGCACGCGCCTGGCGATGTCGTCGGGCAGGCCTCCCGGCCCGCCGATGCCGCGTTCCGAGGAAATGCGCAGGTCGTAACCTTGTTCCGCCAGCGTGGGCACATTATTGGCCGCGCGCTTGGGCGCCCACAGGGCCACGCCCACCAGTTGCGACCCGGGCTGCCCTAGCTCGAGCGCCTCGCCAGTGGTCATCATGACGTAGTCCAGGTGCTTGCCCAGCAGCGCGGCCTTGGCCTCGCCGTTGCCCTTGTACGGAATGGATGTGAACTCGAACCCCGCTTGCCGGCCCAGTTCCAGCATGCCGATATGCCCGGTGGTGCCTTCGCCCGAATGTCCCACAGACAGGCTGCCGGGCGCCTTCTTGGCCGCGGCGATGAAGTCCTGCATGGTGGTGGGGGTGTTCGCCCCGCGGTTGCCCACCAGCATGGCGGGGTCGTCGACAATGCGCGCGATCAGGCGGATGTTCTCAGGCTGGTACGAAGTCTTGCGGTACATGGGCAGGAAGACGTAGCCGGGCACATTGATCATGCCCAGCGTGTACCCGTCGGGTGGAGCATGCTGCACATAGTTGGCCGCGATTTCCCCGCCCGACCCCGGTTTGTTCACCACCACGATGCGCGCCGATTCCCCCAGGCGCTTTTCCATGAAACGCGCCAGGTTGCGCGCCATGACATCGGTGCCTCCTCCCGGGGCGAAGCCCACCACCAGTTCGATAGGTTTGTCGTTCGGCCAGGCCGCCTGGGCCGAGTAGGGAAGCAGGGCTGCGCCAGCCGCCATCGCCGCGAGCAATGTCTTTTTCACCGGGTGTCTCCTTTGTTATGGGCTACTGCACTTTGGCGCCGCTGAGCTTGATAAGCTCGCCATAGCGGTCCAGTTCTTCTTTCCAGAAAGCCTGGAATTCCGCGGGCGGCTGCGTCTGCACCTGCACGCCCAGCCCGGCCAGGCGCTGGTCGGCATCCGTCTTCTTCAAGCCCGTTTCCAGCGCGGTGTATATCTTGTCGACCACCGCGGCCGGAGTGCCTTTCGGAGCCGCCAGGCCGAACCAGGTTTGCAGGTGTACCTTGGGAAAGCCCAGTTCCTTGAAGGTGGGCACATCGGGCAGCACCACGCTGCGCTTGTCGCCGGTGGTGGCCAGGGCGCGCGCCTTGCCTCCCTGCACCAGCGCCACCGGATTGTTGTCGAACATGAAGTTGATCTGCCCGCCCAGCAGGTCCACCGTGGCGGGCGCGTTGCCTTTGTAGGGCACATGCATGGCCTGGATGCCCGTGGTGGCGGCGAACAGCGCGGCCGACAGATGCCCGGAATTGCCCACGCCGCCCGATCCGTAGCTCATGCTGCCGGGCTTGGCCTTGGCCGCGTCCACCAACTGCTGCACCGAGTGGTATGGTGATCTGGCGGACACGATCAGCACGCTGGGCACCACGGCCGTCAGGGTGATGGGCGTGAAATCCCGCACCGGGTCGTAAGGCAGCCTGGGCAGCAGGGCGGGCGCGGCCGAATTGCTGGAGCTGCTGGCCAGGTACAGGGTGTAGCCATCGGGCTGGGACCGTACCATGGTGGCCGCGCCGATGGTGCCCGATGCCCCCGCCTGGTTCTCCACATACACCGTCTGCCCCAGGCCGGCCGACAAGGCGTCGGCCACTTGCCGGCCCACCGCGTCACCCGAGCCGCCCGGCGGCCAGGGCACGATCAACTTGACGGGCTGTTCCGGGTAGGCGGCCAGGGCGGGCGAGGCGATGGCCAGGGTGGCCGCGGTCGCGGCCAGCGCGCGCCGCAATCGGCGTCGGGTAGGCGTCATGGTGTTGTCTCCGTGTACAGGCATCGTGGCGATGCTCTTGTGGGTAGCGCCGTGTCAGGGCGGGGAAATCAGAACGGTTTCAGCCCCAGCGCGGTACGGAACCGGTTCTTGATGTATGGGCCGTCGCGCGGCGGCAATGCGCGCGGCGGTTCGTTGGATTCGATGAACACCTGCACGAACGCCAGGCCGCCGCGCGCCTGGATGCGGCGGGCCACCGCCTCGCAGCCCTCGATGCTGTCGGTGGAAAATGCATCGGCGATCCCGAAGCCCTTGGCCACCGCGACCAGGTCGGTGCCCAGGCTGGAATGGCTGCGCTGCATGCCGGTTTCGCCGAAGTGGCCATTGTCCAGCACCACAATGGTCAGGTTGGCGGGCTGCTTGGCGGCAATCGTGGCCAGGCTGCCTATGCCCATCAGCTGTTCGCCGTCGCCCGTGATCACCACCACCGGCTTGCCGGGCTGTGCCAGGGCCAGGCCCAGGCCCATGGCGGCTGCGCCGCCCATGGCTCCCCACAGGTAATAGTTCTGGTCGCGGTCGCCGGCGGCATAGACGTCGTACGATGCCGACCCCAGGCCGGTAATGACCAGCGCGTCCGGCGTGCCGGCCAGCAGCCGGGCCACGAATTCACGGCGGCTGGCGCGCCGCTGCGTTGCTTGATTCATTATCTGCGCTCCCACTTCTTGCGGCCGATCAGGTTCTGGCCCAGCAGCACGGCAACTTTCTCGCCGGCTTCGAAGGCCGCGTCGAAACCCGCGCTGACGATTTCCCCGGCCTCGTCGGGGTGCGACACGCGCAGGACATGGATGCCCATCAGTTCCAGCGCGGCCTGGGTGTTCTTGCCCATCGGGCCTTGCCAGGGATTGAACTCGGCGTATTCGCCCCGCATCGTCACCAGGGTGAAGAAAGGGAAATCCGCCGCCTGCAGCAGCGAGAACATGTTCACGCAGTTGCCCACGCCGCTGCTTTGCATCAGCAGCACCGCGCGCTGGCCGCCCAGCCACGCGCCGCTGGCCAGGGCCACCCCCTCTTCCTCGGTGGTCAGCACGATGTCCTGGATATCAGGGTCGGCAATGGCGCTGCGGATCAGGTGCGAATGGCCCGCGTCGGGCACATAGGCAATCTGCCGCACGCCGCCATGCTTGAGAACGTCGAAAATGGCTTCCTGCCAGGCCGGGGGCGCTGTGGAGGGTGAGTTCATGGATGGACACCAGGGTAGGTTCACAGACGTAGAAATCATAAAATGTGATCAAGCTGTATTTAAAATAGAAAATTCGCATGGAACAATCAGACTTCCTGATCGAGGCATAGCAAGATGGACTTGAAGCAGCTTCGCGCATTCCTGACCGTGGCCGATACCGGCAACGTGACCCGCGCGGCCGAGGTGCTGAACCTGGTTCAACCCGCCGTGTCGCGCCAGATCCGCCTGCTGGAAGAAGACGTGGGCGCGCCCTTGTTCGAACGCGAACGCCGCGGCATGGTGCTGACCGAGGCGGGGCAGGTGCTGGTGGATTACGCGCGCCGCGCCCTGCTGGAACTGGACCGTGCCCGGGTCGAGATAGGGGGCATGGGGCAGGGGGTCACGGGCCTGGTCACCCTGGGCCTGCTGCCCAGCAGCATCGACATGCTGTCCAGCCCCCTGGCTCGCGCCGTGGCGGCCGCGTATCCAGGCATACGGGTGCGCATCGCCATGGGGTATGCGGGCACCCTGCAGCGCTGGCTGGCCGCGGGCGAAGTGGATGCCGCCTTGCTGTATGGCGCGGAACGGTCGCCCGATCTGCAGTCCGTGCCACTGATCGAGGAACCCCTGTGGGTGATCGGCCCCGTGGGCAGCCGGCTGCGGCCCGGCAAGCCCGTGTCGCTGGCGGACCTGGCCGGCCAGAAGCTGGTGCTGCCCAGCGCGCCGCATGGCATACGCACGCTAGTGGAGCACGCCTGCGCCGTGGCCCATGTCACCCTGGACGTTTCGGTGGAAACCAATGCGCTGAGCGTGCAGCGCAGCCTGGTCCTGGGCGGCCATGGGCTGACCATATTGCCGCCGATCGCCGTGGCCGATGACCTGCGTCACCGCAAACTGGAAGGCGCTCCGCTGGCCGACCCGGGCATCACGCGTACGATCGTGCTGGCGCTGCCCGCGAACCGGCCCACCACGCGCGCCGTGCGCTGCACGGTAGACCTGCTGGTCGACCAGGCCCGGCAAGCGGTGGCATCGGGAGCCTGGGTGCAGGGGCGCTGGCTGGAGGCGTAAAATCCCGCCTTATCCGCATTCTTCTGCGTCATCGACGAAGTGGTCACCCCGTATCTACGCAAACTGACGTCGGTTGAACGTACGCCGCATGCCAATCGGCAACTGGCGTACTTTCTCGTGTTCGTGGCCGGCGCCGTCAATGCGGGCGGTTTCCTGGCGGTGGCGCAATACACCTCGCACATGTCCGGCATCGTGTCGTCCATGGCCGACCACCTGGCGCTGGGCAGCCTCGTGGTGGTGCTGCAGGGCCTGGCCGCGCTGCTGGCGTTCATGGCCGGAGCCGCGATGGCGGCGCTGTTGGTGAACTTCGCCCGGCGCACGCAATTGGCCAGCGAGTACGCCTTGCCGCTGTCCCTCGAGGCGGTGCTGTTGCTGCTGTTCGGCCTGCTGGGCGGCCGGGTCGAGCACCATATGTGGCTGTACGTGCCTGCCACGGTGACGCTGCTGTGCTTCATCATGGGCTTGCAGAACGCCATCATTACCAAGATATCGCGCGCCGAGATCCGCACCACGCATATCACCGGCATGGTGACGGACATCGGCATCGAACTGGGCAAGCTGTGCTACTGGAACGCATGGGCCACCGGCCAGCCCCAGGTGGTGGCCGACCGCCAGAAGCTGCGGGTGCTGGGCGCGCTGGTCAGCCTGTTTTTCGTGGGCGGCGTGGCGGGCGCCTTCGCCTTTGCGTGGGTGGGGTTCATCACCACGGTGCCGCTGGCCCTGCTTCTGCTTGCGCTGGCCTTGATGCCCATGCTGGACGACATGCGCCGCCTGGCCGTGCGCGCCCTGGGAAAATAAGCCGCCGCGCATGCTAAGCGCCTTGCGCCGCAAGAGCGCGTCAGTTTTCTGTGGGTTCGTTGATGCGCCTGGACAGCTCGCGGGTGGAAAGCACCCGCCTGTCGGAGTTCTCTAACGAGGCCTCATCGTCGGCCAGGTTGGCGATAATGGCCAGCAGCACTTTGCGCGTGGTCTTGATGTCGGATCGGGTGACGCCATGAGTGCCGATCGCATTGACCTCTTCCGCCAGCGGAATGAGTTTCTTCTTCAGTGCCCGGCCGCTGCGGGTAAGAAAGACATGGACGTTCTTGTTGTTGCCGGGTAAATGCCTGCGCTCGATATATCCCAGCGATTCCATTGCCTTCATTGCGGCGTAGGTCGTGGGTTCCATCACGCCAGCCTGTTCGCTCAGTTCGCGCTGCGTCAGGCCGTCCTGTTCCCAGAGGATACGCAGGAAAGCCCAGTGGCCGAAGGAGACATTGTGCTCGGACAGGCGCATCTGCAGCCCTCGAACCAAGGCCCGGGTTGCGTCCTTGATCAAGTGTGCCAGGCGGTCATCGGGGACGGCTTCGCGCCAATGGGCAAGGACTTTACTGGTTTCTTTGGAGCTCATGCGCGGGCAACGTGAGGGGGTTCGGGCGTCGTGGAAAATATACCGCAAAGTGTATAGGCCCCAGCCGAGGCCATGGCTAGGGCTGGTGCAGGAAGTGCACGTCGGTGGCGGTTTGGTGCGACTCGAGCATTCCCAGGCATATCTCCAGGGTTGCCTTGGCCCAGTGCCCGTCATGCAATGGGGCGCGATCCCGGAAAACCGCATCGTGAAGTTCTCCGACGACCTCCAGGCGCGGCGCAGGCGGCGGCGGCAGTGGCAGGAAGTCCTGGCGCTCGTGGCCATACACCAGGATCCCCGTCGGTAGCGGCCGCAGGTCGGCCTGCTCGCAGGACACCACAATGGGCCCGAAGTGCTGGTGCAGGGCGCGGGGAATCCCGGCGGCCGACGGCGGAACGTAGTGCGGGCCGCCATAGGTCGAAGCCGCTTTCAGGGAAATTTCCTCTTGCTGGCTTGCCATGCCTGCCAGCTTCCGGCGCGCGCCGCCGTAATTGCCGGGGTCCTTGGCATGGCCCATTTCGCCTATCCATCCCATCCATTCGTCGGAATCGAAATGCGCGTAGCCGTTGTAGTTCAGCGCGGCGTATGCCCCGCCCTCGAACCAGAGCAACGCACTATAGGCGCCTTCGGTGGGACGGGCGGGATCCCAGTTACCCAGCGCGCAGCGCAACCGGGTGGGGCGCCGGCCCACCAGCATGCGCACGATATCCACCTGGTGCGCGGCCTGGCTGAACACTGCGCCGCCGCCCTCGCGCGTAGCCAGTTCTTCCGGGCGGCGCGGGCGGAACAGGTAGTCGGTGTAGTTAAGCGCATGCACCATCCTCACTGCTCCGAACTCGCCTTGGACGATACGCTCGCGGCACGCCAGATAGGGCGTATCGAAGCTGTGGCAGTGGCCGATCACCAGGTGCACCGAAGCCGCCGCGCAAGCGGCGATCATGGCGTCGCACTCAGGCAGGCTTAGCGCCATGGGCTTCTCGACAAGCACGTGTTTGCCGTGCGCGGCCGCCAGCCGCGTATGTTCCGCGTGATACTGATGCGGGCTGGCGATGTACACCGCCTGCACGGCGGGGTTTGCCACCAGCGCTTCGGCGGATTCGTATGCCGGGGCATGGAAGTCCGCCGTGAACTGTGCGCGGGCCGTTGCTCTAGGATCGCATGCCGCAACCAGCCGCACACGGCTGTCGCCCAGGAAAGACGGCAGCATCAGCGAGAATGCGCGGCCCAGGCCAAGAACGCCTAGATTCAGTACGGGCGAGGTCATCGCTGTGGCTCCGGTGGTGCGTCAAAGGTCCAGTACCAGCTTGTCGCAGCTTGCGCGCGAGACGCACACCATGATCTGGCCGTCCTGTTCGTCCGGCATCAGCACCATGTCCCGATGATCGACCGTGCCGGATAGCAAGCGGGTGCGGCACGATCCGCAAGTGCCGCTTTCACACGAATGGCTGACGCGGACGCCCGCTTGCAGCAGCACCGACAGAATGGATTTGCCCACGGGTATCGCGAATTCTTCGCCGGAACGGGAAAGTTCGACGGTAAAGGGGCGATCATCGGGGCGGGTCCCCCCGCCTTCCAGGAAGCTCTCGAAGTGGATGCGGCCGGCCGACCAATGGCCCGACATATCGCGTACCGCTTCCATCAGGCCCCGCGGACCGCAGCAGTAAACGTGGCCGCGATTGGGCTTTTCCAGTACCGGCCATAAGTCCAGCGACCGGGCGGGATCGCCGTGATCGTGGTGGATGCGTACGTGCGGCTTCAATTCGGGCGCGCCGAGTTCGTCCAGGAACGCAGTGGCGCCCGGTGTCTGGCTCAGGTAGTACAGCTTCCAGCCCACCGCGGGAAAATCGCCCAGCGAACGGATCATGGAAAGAATGGGTGTGATGCCAATGCCGCCCGCGATGAAGATCAGGCTTCCGGGGTTGTCCACCAGTTCGAACGCATTGTCGGGCTGTCCGGTGGGCAGCGTATCGCCCACGGCAGCCCGGTCCACCAGGCTGATCGAGCCGCCGCGGCCCTGGGCGTCGCGTTTCACGGTGATGACGTAGCGGTCGCGTTCGGCCGCATCGTTGCACAACGAGTACTTGCGCAGCTCGCCATTGGGTACCTGGACTTTCACATGCGAGCCCGGGGTGAATGGGGGCAGGTCGCCGCCGTCGGCCGCGCGCAGTTCGAACGATCGGATACCGTCGGCGGCATCGGCAATGTGGGTGATACGTAGCGGCATCAATGTGTCTGCGCCGGGGGTGGGCTCGGACATGTTGGTTTCCTTGCGCGGATGATGCGCCCTAGATCTTGTAGGTTTCGTAAGTGCCGGGATGGAACAGTTCGTCTACCGCAACATGACGGGCAGACAGGCCCTGGGCATGATGGTGGCGAGTGAATGCTTCCAGCGTGGCCCGGTTCGCGTCGACACCATAGGCCCAGTAGTCGTCGCCCATGGTCTCGCGCGCGGCCTTCAGTTGTTCTTCCACGAAGGGCAGGGTGACTTTCGTGGCCGAGGTATCTTCCAGTTTGGCCAGGGCGGCCGCCTTCGACTGCTCGAAGGCTTTCAGCAGCGCGCCGGGCAGCCAAGGATGCTGTTCGGCCAGGGCCTTGCGGACGCCCACCACGTGCATGATGGGGAAAATGCCCGTGCGCTTGTAGTAGTCCTTGGCGACGGCCGTCGGGTCGTCGAACAGCCAGCCGATGTCCGGGTTGGCGCGCGCCGCGCCGAATGGCGCGCGAGGCGCCATGAAGCCTTCGATCTCGCCTCGGTCGAGCATATCGGATATCGTCGTCGCCGCCGGCGCGTCGATCATCTGCACGTCCTGGGGCAGTTGCAGTTTGATTTTCTCGGGGCGGCCGGGTTGATCGATGCCGCCGCGCACCCAGGTGACATCCGATGGCTTGACGCCGTAATCGTCGTCCAACAGCGCACGCGCCCATACGTTGGCGGTCAGTTGGTACTCGGGAACACCGATACGCTTGCCCTTCAGGTCCTGTGGCGCCCGGATGCGGTCTTTGCGCACATAGATGGACGTATGGCGAAATGCGCGCGACAGAAAAATGGGCAACGCGATATACGGGCAATCGCCGCGGGCATGCTTGACCAGGTAACTGCTGAAAGACAGTTCGCTAATGTCGAAGTCGTGGAAGCGGAACGCGCGGAAGAACATTTCTTCCGGGCTGAGCAGCATGTAAGTGGGCGCCACGCCGTCGATCTGCACGGCGCCGTCGTACAGCGCGCGATTGCGGTCGTAGTCGCCCATGGCGATGGAAAGTGATAGTTTGCCCAATTTGTTCTCCCCGGTTCAGGCGGTGATCTGGTAGTTGCCGGCCAGTTCTGGATCGCAGCCGATCCGCACGCCGACCGGCTGCGCAGTGAAATCGCGCCAGTCGGTGGTCTTGGGCACGATGGCCTGGAATGAACACACGTGCGAAGGAATACGCAGGGTGCCGGTACCGATGGCGGCCTGGCCTTCCTGGAAGGCATTCAAGGCTTCGATCATCTGGCGCCGGAATTCCACGATGGCCAGGTCGCTGGCGCCCAGCCGTTCTTCCGAGCGGTTTGCCAGAGGCCCCATCGTGACCCACATGGCGATATCCTGATTGGGGAAACCGCGTATGCCGGTGAAGTTCCCGGCCTTCATGGCCTGGCGATCCTGCCAGTAGCGGTTCTCCGGATTGCGCAGCGGCCGGTAGCGTTCGTCCAGGTCTATGCCGATGCTGGTGCCCAGGAATCGGCGCCAGGTCTCGGTATCGGGCGTGGTGGCCTTCTCGCCCCACGCGATGAAGTAGAACGCCGTGTGGGTGTCGTCCGTTGGCACATTCACGTTGGCGACGTTGTACAGATTGTTGGGCGGGATCAGCACGGTGCCGGGCGCCACGAATACGGTGGATCGCACATAATCGTTCTGCGCCGCGTTGGTAATCGGCCGCCGGATCGCCGCATAGCGGAACCCGAACGAGGTACGCTGCACTTGCAGGCGCGGCGCCTTGTCGGTAGAGGGCCGCAGCCAGTTCTTGTCGGTGGCTTCGGCGCCGCCGACACGGGCGGGCACGAAATCAGAGGAATGCAGGCTGGAACTGTGCGCCGAGTCGATCGCGCCTTCCAGTACCTGCGCCCAATTGCACGGGATCAGCACTTTGGCGATGCTGACCTTGGTTTCGGCAGCGGGCGCCCAGGGCGGCGGAGTGAAATCCGGCACATTGTCCTGCGGCCCCATATATGCCCAGATGATTCCTCCCCATTCCTGCACCTTGTAGGCCTTGTGCTTGATCTTCTGGGCCATCGAGCTGGCGGCCGGCTCGGAAACCATCTCGATGACGGTGCCTTCGACGTCCATCTTCCAGCCATGGTAAAGGCAGCGCAGGCCGCATTCTTCATTGCGGCCATACACCAGCGAGACGCGGCGATGCGGACAGTACTCATCCATGACGCCGACTCGGCCATCGGTGTCGCGGAACACGACCAGGTCTTCGCCCAGGACGCGCGCCTGAACGGGATCGCAGTCTGGTTCGCTGACTTCTTCGCTCAGGCACACGGGAATCCAGTGCCGCCGCATGAGCTGGCCCATGGGCGCGTCGCCAGCGACGCGGCACAGCAGTTCGTTTTCTTCAGTGGTCAACATAAACATTCCTTCCAGAACTTGAGGCGTCCACCCGGCAGCGCAAGGCGGGCGGCAATGCTCCGCCGCTCGCCGCGCCTGGGGCCGTCAGTCGGCCTTGATGCCGGCCGCCTTGATCGCGCTTTGATACCGCTGTGCCTCGTCGTCAATGGCCGCTTCGTACTGGGCAGGCGTACCGCCCACCGGCTCGATGCCCAGGGTGTTGAACTGCTTGATGACGGCCGGATCCTTGACGGCCTGCGCTATCGCGGCGCTGAGTTTCTGGACCGCATAATCCGGGGTGCCGGTGGCGGCCAGGGCGCCGACGGTGACGGCGAAGTTGAAGCCGGGAATAAGCTCGGATATTGCGGGAATGTCCGGCGCCAGGGCGGATCGCTGGCCGGCATTGGTGGCCAGTATCCTGGCCTGGCCCTTGTCGGCGAACCCCGAAAGGGATGGCAGCGCCGCGAACACCACGTCTACCTGGTTGCCGATCAGGGCCGGTACTGACTGGCCGGATCCGCGAAACGGCACGTGGGTCACGTCCAGCTTCAACGCGATTTTCATGGCCTCCATGGTCAGATGATGTGAACTGCCGATGCCCGACGACCCATAGTTCAATTGGCCTGGCTTGGCCTTTGCCTGCTCGACGAAATCCTGCAGCGAGCCGATGCCGGTCTTGGTGCTGGTGGCCAGGAAAAGCGGCGATGTGGCGATCAACGAAACCGGCACGAAGTCGCGCTTGGGATCGTAGGGCAGGTCTTTGTACAACGATGGGTTGATGGACATCATCGACCCGTCTGTCACCAGATACGAATAGCCGTCGGCCGGGCTGCTGGCCAGCGCCTGGGCGGCAACCACGCCGTTGGCGCCCGGCTTGTTTTCCACCACGACAGGCTGGCCCAGGCTTTGCGTCAGGCCCTGCGCCACGACGCGCGCCACGGTATCCGGCAGCCCGCCCGCCGCGTACGGAACGATGAATCGGACAGCGCGATTCGGGAACTGAGATGCCTGTTCGGCCGCTTGCGCGGGCGACAGAGTCGAGATACCCAGTGCCGTGTTGAACAGCACGGCCAGAATGATGCTACAGCTCCGCCGCCGTAATGCCGATCTATCTTTATTCATTTGTCTCTCTCCAGTTTTTCCGGGCACGTTCTGTGATGGAAACGCCTGTTTTCTTGTGGCTTTGTGCAAACAGCGTTGTTGCGACGTGCAATTCAATAATATTAGAGACCTAAGAATAATTCAACGCAACAACCGTGCTGAAGAAGAATTCTTTGCTTGGTGTTTTCCCGGTGGCGCGTGGTTGCCGCGCAAACGCAAGAAGCCCGCCGCAGCGAGGCTGCGCGGGCTGGCGAAACGATGGCCGGACCGGCGGCGCTTATACGCCGGTCATAGATCGAAGAACACGGTTTCCCGCGGCCCTTGCAGATGAATGTCGAATTGGTAAACCACGCGCCGCGTATCGGCGCGCCGCCGGGCGATCAGGGTGGCGCGGCGCTGGGCAGGCACGGCGGCCAGCACCGCATCCTGGGCGTGGTCCTGTGCGTCGTCTTCGAAGTAGATGCGGGTGTAGGCGTGCAGCAGCATGCCGCGCATCATGACGATGACATCAATATGCGGCGCCGAGGTGGCGCTGGCCGAACCCGGCTTGATGGTGTCGACCGCGTAGCGGGCCTCGGGGCTGGTGCCCGTGCCCACGCGCGCGAAACCACGGAATCCGGTGGCGCTGATATCGTCCGGCG
The DNA here is from genome assembly GCF_020991325.1 of Bordetella petrii. Classification (GTDB taxonomy): domain Bacteria; phylum Pseudomonadota; class Gammaproteobacteria; order Burkholderiales; family Burkholderiaceae_B; genus Bordetella_A; species Bordetella_A petrii_E. The sequence goes on from NZ_JAJMLX010000053.1 coordinate 18,538, forward strand.
ACTGCACGTCCTTGCCTGTTGCGTCCGCCTGCAGCATTTCGATGACGGCGTCACTAACCGCCTGGCCACTGCCATCGTAGACTCGGCCTTCTATCGTGATGGGCAGCCCGGCGGCATGGCGTTCGGCCAGCACTGGCGTGAAAATGCTCCTGAGGTCGAACTGATACTGTTCGGGGCACAAACCGTACGCGAAGAATGGACCCACGGTCTGGGAGGGCGTCTGCTTCAATGTAGACATGGCTTATTCCATCGGAGTCTGGCGGGGGCCGCGCAGCACAATGTCGAACTCATATCCCAATGCGTAGCCCTCTTCGGTGGCCGCGAGCGAGAAGCGCGACACCAGAAGTTCACGAGCATGCGAGGGCGTGCCCTGGAAAATGGGGTCCAGCTCCAGCAGTGGGTCGCCGGGGAAATACATCTGGGTTACCAGGCGCGAGCCGAAGTAATCGCCGAACAACGAAAAGTGAATATGGTTGGGGCGCCAGGCGTTGGCGTGGTTGCCCCAGGGATAGGCACCGGGCTTGACGGTGACAAAACGGTAGTGCCCCTCGTTGTCAGTCAGGCAGCGGCCTGCCCCAAGAAAATTCGGATCCAGCGGCGCGTCGTGCTGATCGCCTTTGTGCACATAGCGTCCGGCGGCATTCGCCTGCCAGATTTCCACCAGCGTATTGCGTATCGGGCGCCCAGCCTCATCCTGCACCCGTCCGGTGACGATGATGCGTTCGCCCAGCGGCGCGCCGTTCTTGGCGGCGTTGCGCGTCAGGTCATGGTCTAGCGCGCCGAGGTCTTGAGCCCCATACACCGGCGCCCGGCGATTTTTCAGGGCGTCGCCCAGGGGAATCAAGGGTAGCGACGGGCTGCGTATGACCGATGACTTGTAGTCGGGGTATCGATAAGGCGGGTGCGAGTTCCAGTCGCGGGGGGCAAGGATTAGCTGGGGTGGCGTCGAACCGTCCATTCTGCAAGCGCTCCGTTGGCTGAACAGGGATTGAGCAGCCACTCTAATAGGGATATAAAGTTATGTGAAATGACGTTTTGTGGCCTGATTCTGCATAAAAAGTTATGGAAAACCCTTTTTTCGGCGCTCGCATCAAGTTCCGGCATATCCAGTGTTTCCTGGCGGTGGCGCAATCCAACAGCCTGCAGCGCGCGGCTGAACGGCTGTCGATTACACAGCCGGCTGTTTCCAAAACCTTGTCTGAGCTTGAATCGCTGCTGGGTGTGCGCTTGTTCGAACGCGGCCGGCGTGGAGCGGATCTCACCGGGGAAGGGCGCAGGTTCGCGCCTTATGCTCATCGGTGCCTGGACAGCCTGCGCGATGGTATCGGGCAACTGAGCCACGCCGACGACGAAGCGGCGGTGAAGGTAAGCCTGGGCATCTTGCCCACCGTGGCCAGTGTCTTGCTGCCCACGGCCTTGCGCGCCTTCCGGCAGGCGTGGCCCATGGCCAGCCTGCGGGTGCTTACCGGCCGCAATGTCGAACTACTCGAGCGACTGCAAGCCGCCGATATCGAGTTTGCGGTGGGGCGCCTGGGCGAGCCGGATGCCATGGCCGGCATGAGCTTCGAGCACTTGTTCCGTGAGCCCTTGACTGTAGTGGTCAGGCCCGGGCATGCGTTATTGGCGGAAGATGCATTCAACCCGATGGCGATGGCGCGCTACCCGTTGATCGTGCCGCCAGAGGGCACGTTGATACGCCAGTCGGCTGAAAGCATCATCAGCGCCCTGGGATTGGCGCGCGGTCTGGCCCGCATCGAGTGTCTTTCTGTGTCGCTGAGCCTGGAACTGGCGTTGCAGAATGATGCGGTCTGGTTCGTGCCGTCCAGTTTGGTGGAGCCGCGTATCGCTCATCGGGTGCTGGTAAACCTGCCCGTGCCCTCGCGCGGGACGGATGAGCCCATGGGGTTGCTGCGGCGTAACGATGTGGCGCAATCGCCGGCGGCGGTTGCCTTGCTGGATGCGCTGCGCCAGGCGGGCCTGCAACGCGAGCAGGCCCGTATTGCGTCCGCCTAGCCGGGCTCGCCCGCCCAGAAATCCGCCTTCGGCGGCGCCCGGTCCAGCGCCGCCAATACCTTCAACACGATGGCCATGCCGGTATTGCCCGCCGGCACGCCGGCGTAAACGGCGGTTTGCAGCAGCACTTCTCGCAGGGTGTCCAGGTCTAGCGGGGCGGCGGCCGGGTCGTCGGCCGGCGCCTGCAGCCCGGTGCGCACATGCAGTTCAAATTCTTCCCACCGGCCCATGGACGCGGTAATGGCCAGCACCATGATGCGGCGCGTGCGCGGGTCCAGGCCCGGGCGGCTCCAGATGCCGTCCCAGGCATAGCAGGTGATCATGCGCTGGAACTCGACATTCAGCGCATTGGCATTGTCCACCGAGCGTTCCACCCATGCGTCGCCCAATACTTTGCGCCGATTGGACAGACCGCGTTGGAGTGCATCGTTGGGAAGTGAATCAGACATGCCGGGACTCCTGTATGGAGGAAGGGCGCGAAGCCGTGCCCAGGGTTTGCAGCAATGCGGCGCAGCCGGCCGCCGAGGCCTGCACCGCCCGCATGGGGTCGATGGCCGCGGACAAGGCCGCTTGCGCAGCCTGCGCGCGGTCGGCGCCGCAGGTGTCTTGCAGCCAGTGCTGCAATAGTACCGACAGCGGCTGGTGCCGGGCCAGCGCCTGCGGCGCCAGGCGCTCGACGGTGTCCTGCGCCGCGTCGGGCCCCACGATGGGGGCCAGGGCATGGGCGCAGGCTTCCGAGAAGATGACTTGATGCAGGTCGTCGATGTGCGCCTGCATGCGCGCCGGGTCGACCTGCAGCCCTTGCGCGGCCAGCCGCAAGGCGGCGGCCGCGCCATGCACGTGGCGCCACAACGGTGCCCATGCCGCCAGTTCAGCCTGCCATTCGCCCATTGCGCGTTCGTGGGCCTGCGCCATGCTGCCGAGCAAAGTGGCCGCCAGTCCCGGCACGGGTTGCGCCTGGGCCAGCGCCTGCATGCAGCGCACCGCGTTGCGCTTGTGCGGCATGGCGCTGGACGTCTTGCCATGCGTGGCTTCGGCGATTTCGCCAACCTCGAATTGCGACATCAGCGACCAGTCCCGGGCCAGCTTGGCCAGGCTGCCCGCGCACACGGCGGCCTCCATGGCCAGGCGCATCCAGGCATCGCGTTGGGTGTGCCACGCATGGCCGCAGGCCCGCAGGCCCAGTTCGGCGGCCAGGGCACGTTCCACCTGGGCGGCCTGGCCGCCCAGCGTGGCGCGGTTGCCC
>NZ_JAJMLX010000530.1 GCF_020991325.1 Bordetella petrii
CCCGCTGCCGTGCCCGCGCTGAAGGCGCGTGTCACCGACACCACCGGCACGCTGGACGCCGCCCGCCGCCAGGCCCTGGAGCAGCGGCTGGAGGCGCTGGAACAGCGCAAGGGCGCGCAGGTGGCGGTGCTGATGGTGCCCACCACCGCGCCGGACACCATCGAACAGTACGCCATACGCGTCTTCGACCAATGGAAGCTGGGCCGCCAGAATACCGACGATGGCGTGCTGCTGGTGCTGGCCAAAGATGACCGCACCCTGCGCATCGAAGTCGGCTATGGGCTCGAAGGCGCCATTCCCGATGCCATGGCCAGCCGCATCATCCGCGAACAAATCGTGCCGCGCCTGCAGGCGGGCGATTTTCCCGGCGGCATCGAGGCCGGCGTGGGCGCCATCGAGAAGCTGGTCGACGGCGAACCGCTGCCGGCTCCCGCGTCGCAGGCAGCCGACGACGGCCAGGGAGAAAACTGGCCCTTCTTCCTGATGCTGGCGGCCTTCATGCTGGGGCTGCCCGCCATTGTTGCCGGGTTCGCTGCCGCGGCCGTATCGTGGATGGCCTTCGGCACCTGGTGGGCCGCGGTGCTGGGCGGTGTGGGCGGTTTTGCCATCAGCGGCCTGCTGGGCGTGCTGGGCATCAAGCGGCGCCTGCTGCGTTCGTCCGGACGGGGCGGCCGCGGAGGCGGCGGCTTTGGCGGCGGATTCGGGGGTGGCCGTGGAGGCGGAGGCTTCGGCGGAGGCGGATTCGGCGGCGGT
>NZ_JAJMLX010000531.1 GCF_020991325.1 Bordetella petrii
TGGTAGGGGCCGGCCTCGTTCACGCCGCGCAGCATCAGTGCCTTGCGGCCGGCGTCCATGCGTTCGGCGATTTCGTCGTCTTCCACCGCGGTTTCCATGTAGGCCGCGCGCTGGGCCTGGACGAATTCGCGCTCGAAGGCGACGATTTCCTCGGGGTAGTAGAACTCCACGACGTTGACGGTTTCCTGCGGGCTTTTGGGATACAGCGTGGACAGCACCAGCACATGCGGGTACAGCTCGATCATGTGGGTGGGGAAGTAGGTGACCCACACCGCGCCGAAATCGGGCGCGTCGCCGGCACGGTAGTCCAGCACGCGGTCGTGCCACTGGCGGTAGACGTCCGAGCCGGGCTGGGCCAGCGCCTTGTGCACGCCCACGCGCTGCAGGCTGTACCAGTCGGCGAATTCCCAGCTGAGGTCGTCGCAGGTGACGAAGCGTCCCAGGCCGGGGTGGAAGGGGCCGACGTGGTAGTCCTCGAGGTAGACCTCGATGAAGGTCTTCCAGTTGTAATGGCACTGGTGCACTTCGACGTGGTCGAGCACGTAGTCGCCGAAGTCGAACTCGGGGCGGCTGAACAGCGGCGCCATGTCGGCGGCGGGATCGCGCGGGCCTTCGAACAGCAGGCCGTGGCACTCGCGCAGGCGAAAGCGCTGCAGGTTCATGCATGGGGTGGATTCGAACTGGGGCGCGCCCAGCAGTTCGCCGCGGTTGTTGTAGGTCCAGCGGTGCAGGGGGCACACGATGTTGCCG
>NZ_JAJMLX010000532.1 GCF_020991325.1 Bordetella petrii
CGCCGCGGCGGCGTCAGGCTGCGGCGGGCGCCGATGCGCCCGCCACGGGCTTGCGCCGGATCATCAGGGCAATGACCGCGGCCACCAGGCCGGTGGCACCGGCCAGCACGAACGCCATCAGATAACTGCCCTGGGTTTCGCGGATGAAGCCGGCCATCCAGGCCGCCGTCGCGGCACCCACCTGGTGGCCCGCGACGATCCAGCCGAACACGATGGGCGCGTCGCGGTCGCCGAACGCTTCGGTGGTCAGCCGCAGGGTGGGGGGCACGGTGGCAATCCAGTCCAGCCCGAAGAAAATCGCGAAGATCGACAGGCTGTAGAACGAGAAGTCGGAATAGGGCAGGTACATCAACGCCAGGCCGCGCAGCCCGTAGTACATGAACAGCAATTTGCGCGGGTCGTAGCGGTCGGTCAGCCAGCCCGAGGCGGTGGTGCCGATCAGGTCGAAAATACCCATTACCGCCAGCAGGCCGGCCGCGCGCACTTCAGGAATGCCATGGTCGCCGCAAAGCGCGATCAAGTGCGTGCCTACCAGGCCATTGGTGGTGAAGCCGCAAACAAAGAACGTGGCGAACAGGTACCAGAAGGTGCGGGTGCGTATGGCGCGGTTCAGCGTGCCGAAAGTGGCGGCCAGCAGGCCGGTGCGCGGGGCGGCGGCCGCTACGGGTGTGCCCGGGAGCGTGCCATATGGGGCCAGGCCGACGCTGGCCGGCCGGTCGGGCACCAGCCACCAGGCCAGCGGTA
>NZ_JAJMLX010000533.1 GCF_020991325.1 Bordetella petrii
GCTCGACCTCATCGGCCCGGACGCCGCCGTGCTCAAGGCCGACCTGGCCCCCGCCACCCGGCGCGCGTTGTCCGCCCTGGCCGAGCCCGACGCGGCCATCGCCAATCCCGTCATTACCTATGTGCCGCTTACTCCCGAGCGCATCCAGGCCATGCTCGACGCACTGCTCGACGACAGCGGCGTCGATGGCGTGCTGGTCTTGCTGGCCCCGGACGCCCTGGCCGACCTGCCTGCCGTGGCGCGCCAATTGGCGCAGATCGCGCCCAAGGCGCAGAAACCGGTGGTTAGCTGCTTCATGGGCGACGCGGGCATGCGCCCGCTGCGCCGCATGCTCGACGATGCCGGCACCTCGGCGTTCCGTACTCCCGAATCCGCCGCCGATGCCTTCGGCGTGCTGGCCACGCATTTCTACAACCAGCAGTTGCTGCTGCAAACGCTGCCGCCCGAGCCGCCCAGCCGCCTGCCCGATGTGGCCTATGCGCGGGCGGTGCTGGAAGCGGCCAGGGCCCAGGGGCGGCAAGAACTGCTGCCGGCCGAATGCCGCGACGTGCTCGACGCGTTTTATGTGCCGCTGCGCGACGTGCCCCCGGGCATCGTGCCGGGCGAACCCGAATCGCGCCCCATGGCCATCCGCGTGCGCCGCGACGCGCGCTTCGGGCCCATCATCCAGTTCGCCGATGTTCTTGCTGACCGCCGCGGGCGACAACTGCATATGGCGCGCCGCGCCCGCGAAGCTGTTCAG
>NZ_JAJMLX010000534.1 GCF_020991325.1 Bordetella petrii
GTCGATGTCGCGCGACTGCGGGGCCTGCGCGCCGGCGCCAGCCTCGGCCTGGGCACCGGCGGCCGCGCCTTCGGGCAGCCGGCTTTGCATCAGCGCGACCTGGTCCGCCAGCTGCGGCGCCAGCGATTCGGGCAGCCCCAGCAGCGACAGCAGCCGCGCCAGCACTTCAAGCTGTGTCTCGTCCACCACGCCGCGCTTGGCCAGGTTGTACAGGTTGTACTTGCCTTGTTCGTCCTGGATGCCACCGGAAAATACGGCCGTGCCTTCGCTGGCCTCGCTTTCGATGCGTGTGTCCAGCACCGGCGTGGACCACAGCTGGTCGCCCCGCACGGTGGCTTCCTTGCGGGCGTTCTCGCGCAGGATCAGGCGTGCCCAGTCAATGCCGCCCAGCAGCAGCCAGCGCGCCTGGATGCGGGCCTGCTCGTTTTCCACCTGGCGGATGGCCGAGGTCTGGCGCAGGAACAGGCCGCTGGTCAGCGCCGCCACAATGGCCACCACGATCAGCGCGCTGACCACGGCCATGCCTTGCTGGCGCGCGGGAAATGGCCGCGGCTTCATGGCAGCACCACGATGCGGGTGTAGCGTTCGGGCTGGTCGCGCGGGCCGCGCTCGATGGCGATTTCCAGGCCCCCGGCGCGGGTGGTGGACGGGCGGGTGGGGTCGACCCAGCCCTGAGTGGCGACCCAGGCGCGCACGTCCAGGCCGGTGGCGCCCGGCATCAGCAGCACGCCATCGGCGG
>NZ_JAJMLX010000535.1 GCF_020991325.1 Bordetella petrii
CCGCGCTGGCCCGGCCCGATGTCCCGTTGGCCGCGGTGGCGTGCCAGCCCGCGGCAAGCGCGGCCTAGCGCCTGTACATACTAAAAGGAGACGAGAATGGAACGAGACCATGACGCGCAGGCCGCCAAGGCGGCCTGCGAGGCGGTGATCCTGGCGTTCTTCCATGCGCTGGACACGCGGCGCCATGAAGAAGTGGCCGCGCTGATGGCCGAGGACGGCATCTGGCACCGCCAGGGCAAGGCGCTGCGCGGGCCCGGGGACGTGCTGCAGGCATTGCAGGCCCGGCCCGCGGGGCGCAGTACTTGCCACATCATTACCAACGTGCGCTTGCTGCAGTCGGATGGCCGGCAGGCCAGCCTGGGTTATTTCCTGACCGCCTATGAAAGCGTCGCGCGGGACGACGGCCCCGGCGAGGTGCGCCTGGTTGCCATTCGCGATTGCCGCGACACGCTGGTGCGCACGCCGCAAGGCTGGCGGCTGTCCAATAAGCAAAGCCATCGGCATTTGCCACCCGAATAAAAGCCTGCCCGTCAGGCCCGCATTACCTTGATGTCCACACAGGAGAGAGACATGAACCCCACGAAACCCTTGCATTGGCTGGGCGCCTTGCTGGGCGCGGCCGCCCTGGCGGCAAGCCCGGTCCAGGCCGAGACGCCGTTCACGCACCCGCTGACGCTGATCGTGCCCTTTGCCGCCGGCGGCGGCGGCGACACGCTGGC
>NZ_JAJMLX010000536.1 GCF_020991325.1 Bordetella petrii
CAGGTCGGCCGGCACGCCGGCGGGCACCGGGGGCAGGGTGGTGGGCGGCAGGCGGGGCGGATCCGCCATGACGCGGTCCGGCGGGCCGTCGAACAGAATGGCTAGGGCGTTGAGGTTTTCCACGCGCTGCTGCGCCATCTGCGTGCGCGCGGCCTGCTGGCTGGCCAGGTTCTGGCGCGCCTCGGCCATTTCCAGTCCCGATGCGCCGCCCGCATCGTATTGCGCCTGCACCAGTTCGAGCGTGCGGCGCGCGTAGGCAATGCTTTCGTCGGCGCTAGTCAGGCGCTGGTTGATGAAGGCGGTGCGCCAGTACAGGGTGGCCGTGGTTCCCACCAGCGAGAGCGCGGCGCTGGCGCGGTCTTGCTCGGTGGCGGCGGCTTCCCATTCAGCCGCGTCGCGCTGCGCCTGCAGGCGGTTCCACAAGTCGAGTTCGTAGCTGACCGTCAGGCTGGCGTTGTTGTCGCGCAGGATCGCGCGGTCGCCGTCCAATTGGCGCTGGCGGCTGATATTGACGTCGCCTCCCAGCGTGGGGAACTGGTCGGAACGCGCCAGGCCGGCCTGCAATTGGGCCTGGCGCACGCGCAGGGCCGCGGCGGCCAGGTCGTTGTTGCGTTCCAGCGCCAGGTCGATCAGGCGCGTCAGCACCGGGTCGTCGAAGTGGCGCCACCAGACCCCGCCGGCCGCCACCACGACGGGTTTGCCCAGTTG
>NZ_JAJMLX010000537.1 GCF_020991325.1 Bordetella petrii
CAGCCCCAGGATGAGATGAGCCGACATCGAGGTGCCAAACACCGCCGTCGATATGAACTCTTGGGCGGTATCAGCCTGTTATCCCCAGAGTACCTTTTATCCGTTGAGCGATGGCCCTTCCATTCAGAACCACCGGATCACTATGTCCTGCTTTCGCACCTGTTCGACTTGTCAGTCTCACAGTCAAGCACGCTTATGCCATTGCACTATCAGCACGATTTCCGACCGTACCTAGCGTACCTTCGAACTCCTCCGTTACGCTTTGGGAGGAGACCGCCCCAGTCAAACTGCCTACCATGCACTGTCCCCGATCCGGATAACGGACCAAGGTTAGAACCGCAAACAAACCAGGGTGGTATTTCAAGGTCGGCTCCACCGAATCTAGCGACTCGGTTTCAGCGCCTCCCACCTATCCTACACAGGCCGGTTCACAATCCAATGCAAAGCTACAGTAAAGGTTCATGGGGTCTTTCCGTCTAGCCGCGGGTAGATTGCATCATCACAAACACTTCAACTTCGCTGAGTCTCAGGAGGAGACAGTGTGGCCATCGTTACGCCATTCGTGCAGGTCGGAACTTACCCGACAAGGAATTTCGCTACCTTAGGACCGTTATAGTTACGGCCGCCGTTTACCGGG
>NZ_JAJMLX010000538.1 GCF_020991325.1 Bordetella petrii
CAGTTCATCCGCGCCTGCCGCGCCGCCACGGGCATGACGCCGCACGCCTACCAGCTGGATCTGCGCATCGTGCGGGCGCGCCGGCTGTTGCGCGGCGGCCTCAGCCTCAGCCGCGTGGCGCACGAACTGGGCTTTGCCGACCAGGCGCATTTCCAGCGCGCCTTCAAGCAGCGGGTCGCCGCCACGCCCGGTACCTACCAACGCGCCGGCGCTTAACGGCGCCGCCGCCCAGTCCGCACTTTTCTTCAATACCGGCGCCGCGCGCGCCGCCAGAATCGCCACTTCGATACAAAGGGGCGATATGGCGTTTTCCTGGCAACAATTCATGCTGGTGGCGGGCGCGCATTTCCTGGCGCTGCTCAGTCCGGGCCCGGATTTCTTCTTGATCGTGCGCGGCGCGCTGCTGCACGGATGGCGCAAGGCAGCCGCGCTTTGCCTGGGCGTGGCCGCGGCCAACGGCGTGTTCATTGCCATGGCCATAGGCGGGTTCTCGATGTTGCGGCCCGGCAGCCTGGCATTCCATGTCCTGCAGGCGGCAGGCTGCCTTTACCTGGCTTACCTGGGCGGCCTGATGCTGCGCCATGCCCGGCCGGCGCGGGACATGCCGCGCGCCGCG
>NZ_JAJMLX010000539.1 GCF_020991325.1 Bordetella petrii
AGGGCCTGCGCGGCCAGTTCGGCCGGCACGGCCAGCACGGCCAGGTCCACGGGCTCGTCCAGCGCCGCCAGTTCGCGGCACACCGGCAGTTCCTGGATGACCCCGCCACGCGGGTTGACGGGAATGATGCGGCCGCTGTACCCGTGCCGGCGCAGCAGCGTGACAGGCATGGCGCCGATTTTGTTCGGCGTGGCGGATGCGCCCACCACCGCGATCCTGCGAGGGTGGAAGAAACGGGAAAGATCTGGATCGGAAGTCATGAGGCTGGCCGGGACAATCAGGAAAAATCCACCACCGCGCGGCCGCGGCTGGCGCGTTCAAGCAAGGCATCCAGCGCCTGGGGCAAGGTGTCCGGACGGATGACGCGGGCGATGCTGTCCAGGTGGGCCGGGCGGTAGCGCGTGGCGATCTTGCCCCATACTTCTTTGCGCAACGGCATGGGGCTGTTCGCGTTGATGCCCAGCAGCTTTACGCCCCGCAGAATAAAGGGCAGCACCGTGGTGGGCAGTTGCGCGCCGCCGGCATTGCCGAATGCCGCGGCAACGCCATCAGGCTTCAGCGCGGCCAGCGCCTGCGCCAGCACGTCGCCGCCGACGGAATCCACCACGCCGGCCCA
>NZ_JAJMLX010000054.1 GCF_020991325.1 Bordetella petrii
GGCGCCGACCTGCGCCTGCGCGCCCGCGACCCGCTGCGCTGGCAGGCGCTGGCCGCGGCGTCCGCGTGCCGTTAGGCCCCGTTTTTATTCACCGAATCGATTGGAGATCCTTTCATGTTTACTGGCCTGGTAGCGGCGGTGGGCCGCATTGTCCGCGTTCAACCCCTGGCCGATGCGGAGCAGGGCGGCGTGCGGCTTACCATCGACGCGGGGGGGCTGGACCTGAATGACGTGGGCATAGGCGACTCTATCGCCGTGCAGGGCGCCTGCATGACCGCCATCGCGCTGGATGGCGGCCAGTTCCAGGTCGACGTGTCGCGTGAAAGCCTGAATCTCACCGTGGGCCTGGACCGCGAAGGCGAGGTCAACCTGGAAAAATCGCTGCGCGTGGGTGACCAGATCGGCGGCCACCTGGTGTCTGGCCATGTCGATGGCATGGGCACGGTGCTGAGTTTCGATACCGTGGGCGAATCGCGCGAACTGATAATACGTGTGCCGAAACCACTGGCGAGGTTCTTAGCTTATAAGGGCTCCATCACTATCAATGGCATCAGCCTGACGGTGAACCGCGTAACGGATACCGACGATGGTTGCGACATCCGTATCAACATCATTCCGCACACCCAGGCGGTTACCACGTTGCGCAACGTGCGGCCGGGCGATCGCGTCAACCTCGAGGTCGACACCATCGCGCGTTATGTCGAGCGCATGCTGTCCATTCCGCGTCCCGACGACTTGAAATAAGCCGTCTACACGAGTTTTCCCCTACGGCTTTCTGTTAGCGCTCGAACGGTTCGGCTGCCAGATTCACATGACAGGCCCGCCGCTTGCTACGTAGTCGGCACGCGCGGACCTGCTACGCATTGAAACGCCCATCCATGAATCTTTGCGTGATTCGCGGAACTTGTTTCAAGGCAAGGCGGCCTAACCGTAAACAGGCCCACCAACCCCATTCTATGGTGTGTGGCGAAAGCAACATATCAAGATGATGTGTCGTCAGAAACGCTGGCGACATCCGCGAATGAGGAACACAATGGGGCGACGGACCTGTTAACCGACCATGCGCTGTAGGAGGTTATCCGTGCAAAACATTGTCGAAGGCTTCAAGTCGCTGTACGCGAAAGACCAGGAAACCGAACTTTCCCTCGAGGAATATCTGGCCCTGGCCAGGAAAGACCCCATGGCCTATGCCAGCCCCGCCGAACGCATGCTGGCGGCCATAGGCGAACCGGAACTTGTCGATACGCGCAACGATCCCCGGTTGTCCCGCCTGTTTTCCAACCGCATCGTGCGCCGGTACCCCGCATTCAAGGAATTCTTCGGCCTGGAAGATGTCATCGACCAGATCGTGGCATTTTTCAAGCATGCCGCGCAGGGCCTCGAAGAGCGCAAGCAGATACTGTATTTGTTGGGCCCGGTGGGGGGCGGTAAATCGTCCATCGCCGAACGCCTGAAAGCGCTGATGGAAAGCTATCCCATCTATGCCCTGAAGGGTTCGCCGGTGAATGAATCGCCGCTGGGGCTGTTCCATCCGGAACGTTTCGGCGACACCCTGGAAAAAGAATATGGCATTCCGCGGCGCTACCTCAGCGGCATCATGTCGCCGTGGGCGGTCAAGCGGCTGAAGGAATTCGACGGCGATATCTCGCAGTTCCGCGTGGTGCGGCTGAACCCGTCGGTGCTGCGCCAGGTGGCCATCGCCAAGACCGAACCGGGCGACGAGAACAACCAGGATATTTCCTCGCTGGTGGGCAAGGTCGATATCCGCAAGCTCGACCGCCATTCGCAAGACGACCCGGACGCCTACAGCTATTCGGGCGGCCTGTGCCTGGCCAACCAGGGCCTGCTGGAATTCGTCGAGATGTTCAAGGCCCCCATCAAGATGCTGCACCCCCTGCTGACCGCTACGCAGGAAGGCAACTTCAAGGGCACCGAGGGGTTCTCGGCCATTCCGTTCAACGGCCTGATCCTGGCGCACTCGAACGAATCCGAATGGCAAACCTTCCGCAACAACAAGCACAACGAGGCTTTCCTTGACCGTATTTATATCGTCAAGGTGCCGTACTGCCTGCAGGTGACCGAAGAGGTCGACATCTACAAGAAGCTGCTGCGCAATAGTTCGCTGGCGCAGGCGCCTTGCGCGCCGGGCACGCTGGACATGATGGCGCAATTCTCGGTGCTGACCCGCCTGAAAGAGCCCGAGAATTCCAGCATTTATTCCAAGCTGCGCGTGTACGACGGCGAATCGCTGAAAGACGTGGACCCCAAGGCCAAGGCGTTGCAGGAATACAAGGATTACGCCGGCACCGATGAAGGCATGACGGGGGTGTCCACCCGCTTTGCCTACAAGATTCTGTCCAGCGTATTCAACCACGACCAGACCGAAGTGGCCGCCAATCCGGTGCACCTGATGTACGTGCTGGAGCAACGCGTCGGCCGTGAAGATTATCCCGAGGAAATCCGCCGCCGCTACCTGGACTTCATCAAGGGCTACCTGGCGCCGCGCTACGCCGAATTCATCGGCAAGGAAATCCAGACGGCTTATCTGGAATCCTATTCCGAGTATGGGCAGAACATCTTCGACCGCTACGTCACCTTTGCCGATTGCTGGATCCAGGACGAAGAGTTCCGTGACCCGGAGACCGGCGAAAGCTTCGACCGCAGCGCCTTGAACGACGAGCTGGAAAAGATCGAGAAGCCCGCGGGTATTGCCAACCCGAAAGACTTCCGCAACGAAATCGTCAATTTCGTGCTGCGCGCGCGGGCCAACAATGCCGGGCGCAATCCGAACTGGACCAGCTACGAAAAGCTGCGCGAGGTGATCGAGAAGAAAATGTTCTCGAACACCGAAGATCTGCTGCCCGTCATCTCGTTCAATGCCAAGGCGTCGGCGGAAGACAAGAGCAAGCACCAGAGCTTTGTGGACCGCATGGTCGACAAGGGCTATACCGAGAAGCAGGTCCGTTTGCTGTGCGAGTGGTACCTGAGAGTGAGGAAGTCATCCTGAGCGAGGTGAATCATGAATTCACTGATCGATCGGCGTCTGAACGGCCGCAATAAAAGCGCGGTTAACCGGGAACGCTTTCTCAGGCGATATAAAGACCAGATCCGCAAGGCCGTGCAAGATCTGGTGCGCGACCGGTCCATCGAAGACATGGATCAGGGTGGGGAAATCAACCTGCCCGCGCGCGATATCTCCGAGCCGCATTTCCGGCACGGCCAGGGCGGAGACCGCGAACTGGTGCATCCCGGCAACCGCGAGTTTGCCAAGGGCGACACGTTCCAGCGCCCTTCGGGGTCGCAGGGCGAGGGCGGGTCGGAGCCGGGCGAGGGCGAATCGGTGGACCAGTTCACCTTCAGCCTGTCGCGCGCGGAATTTTTGAACCTGTTTTTCGAAGACCTGGAACTGCCGCACCTGATACGCACCCAGCTGGGCGACGTTACCCAGAAAAAATGGCAGCGCGCGGGCTACACCACTACTGGTTCGCCCAGCCTGCTGAGTGTCAGCCGCACCCTGAAGGCCTCACTGTCGCGCCGCGTGGCGCTGAGCGTGGCGGCCCGCGCCGAACTCGAGGCCGCGCAGGCCAAGCTGGACGCGGCCATTGCCGCCGGCGCGCCGCAGGCCGACATCGACGCCCTGCGCAAGGAAGTGGAAGATTGCGCCAACCGCCTGGCCCGCCTGCCGTTCCTGGACGACCTGGACCTGCGCTACCGCAACCGCGTGTCGGTGGCCATGCCCATGGCCCGGGCGGTGATGTTCTGCCTGATGGACGTGTCCGGCTCCATGGACGAGGGCAAGAAAGACCTGGCCAAGCGTTTCTTTACCCTGCTGTACCTGTTCTTGTCGCGCAAGTACGAGCATGTGGACGTGGTGTTCATCCGCCACACCGACAACGCGGAGGAAGTCGACGAACAGACTTTTTTCTACGACCCGAAAAGCGGCGGCACCATCGTGCTGTCCGCCCTGGAATTGATGCACGAAATCGTGCAGAAGCGTTACCCCCCCAGTGCCTGGAACGTTTATGCGGCCCAGGCCAGCGACGGCGACTCGTTTGGCGCCGACGCGGGCAAGAGCGCGCGCTTCCTGGCCGAAAACCTGCTGCCGGCCACGCGCTATTTCGCGTACATCGAAATTCCCGACTCGCAAGAGGCCCGCAAAAGCAGCCTGTGGGCCGAGTACGAGCAGGAATCGGCGCCGCATTTCGCCATGCGCCGGATCTGCGAACGCGGCGAAATCTATCCCGTGTTCCATGATCTGTTCAAAAAGGAAACAGCATGAACGCCATCGTAGGCTCTCGTGCCGAGCTGGAGGCCTTGGGAAAGGCCCGGCCCATTTCCGAAGGTTCCGAGTGGACGTTCGAATTGATCCAGCGCTATGACGAGGCCATCGCCGAAACGGCGGCGGAATTCGGCCTGGATACCTACCCGAACCAGATCGAGGTGATCACGTCCGAACAGATGCTGGACGCCTATGCGTCCGCCGGCTTGCCGATTGGCTATCCGCATTGGTCGTACGGCAAGGAATTTATCCGCAACGAGCAGTTCTACCGGCGTGGCATGCAGGGGCTGGCGTACGAGATCGTCATCAATTCCAACCCCTGCATCTCGTACCTGATGGAGGAAAACTCCATGCCCATGCAGGCGCTGGTGATCGCCCACGCCTGTTATGGCCATAATTCTTTTTTCAAGGGCAACTACCTGTTCCGTCAGTGGACGGACGCCGACGGCATCCTGGACTACCTGGTGTTCGCCCGCAAGTACGTCATGGACTGCGAAAGCCGCTACGGCATCGATGCCGTGGAAGAACTGCTGGATTCCTGCCATGCCCTGACGCCGCATGGGGTCGACCGCTACAAGCGTCCCGCGCCCATGTCTTACAAGGAAGAAGCCCAGCGCCAGGCCGAACGCGAAGAGCACGCCCGCTTGCAGTACAACGACTTGTGGCGCACTCTGCCGCGCACCGACGTCGACCCGGCCGAGGAAAAGCGGCGCACTGCTTTCCCCCCCGAGCCCGAAGAGAACCTGCTGTACTTCATCGAGAAACACTCGCCCAAGCTGCAGCCCTGGCAGAAAGAACTGGTGCGCATCGTGCGCAAAGTCGCCCAGTACTTTTATCCGCAGTCGCAAACCAAGGTCATGAACGAAGGCTGGGCCACGTTCTGGCACTACACCTTGCTGAACCGCCTGCACGAGAAGGGCCTGGTGAACGACGGCTTCATGATGGAGTTCCTGCAAAGCCACACCAATGTGGTCAGCCAGCGGGGCTTCGACGAACGCGGCTACGGCGGCATCAACCCCTATGCCCTGGGGTTTGCCATGATGCAGGACATACGCCGTATCTGCGAATCGCCCACCGACGAAGACCGCCAGTGGTTTCCTGATATCGCCGGCAGCGACTGGCTGAAGACGCTGGACTTCGCCATGCGCAACTTCAAGGACGAGTCGTTCATCTCGCAATACCTGTCGCCGCGGTTGATCCGCGAGTTCCGTTTCTTTGCCATTGCCGACCACCAGGCCAATCCGGTACTGGAAGTGGCCGCCATCCACGACGACGAAGGCTACCGCCAGATCCGCAAGCTGCTGGCCGAACAGCACAAACGCGACAACCAGGTGCCCGACATCCAGATCGTGCGCTATCGGCGCGAATCCGACCGCTCGCTGGTGCTGCGTCACCTGCAGACACGTGGCCGTCCGCTGGAAGGGGATGACGCCGAGCAGGTCATGAAGCATCTGGGGCGGCTGTGGGGCTTCAAGGTGCGGCTGGAGGAAACCGAGGCCGACGGCACCGTCAGTTCGTACCGCGAGGTGAACCCGGCCAATACCTTCCGGGACGCGGTCTAGGGGGCAGGGCGGTCTGGCCCTATTTGCGTCTGCCAATGTCGCGCCATTCTGCTAGAATCGCGGATTCGCATTTGTCGCTACCTGGCCAGCCCGGGGTTGCACGGCGAGTGTGTTCCGGATCAGGACAGGTGGCCGAGTGGTTGAAGGCGCACGCCTGGAAAGCGTGTATACGTGATAAGCGTATCGGGGGTTCGAATCCCCCTCTGTCCGCCAAGAATTCCGTTCAGCCCCTGTTGCGCAAGCCAGGGGCTTTTTCGCGCCCGGCGGCGGCGTTCCTTCCCGCCAGGGCATTCTTGGACGTGCCACGCGGCAATTGATGCGCTGCCGCAAGGTAATTCTTCAAATGGACATAGGATTCGTCCGAAATTAAATGGTGTGCGAGTCAATCCTGATTTGCATTCGTTAATTTTGAGTTAAATCAATGGCTTAGATTGAACTCGCTGCAGCACGGCTGCTCGAACTTCCTGGACGCGATGCTTTAACGCGGATTCCCGCGGTATCAATTCCAGACAATCGCCCACCCCTCTCTTTGTTTTTCTATCCAGAGCCCTGGAGAGGGACCGGTTTGCCCAAAAAACGGAGAGTCACCATGCAATTCAACCCTCGTTTCATTCCTGCGGCCGTGATGGCGGCCCTGGCTGTTTCGTCGTCGGCTTTCGCGTCCGACGGCACGATTTCCTTTGAAGGCGCGGTGTCCGACGCCACCTGCAATATTTCGGTGAACGGCAGCGGCCCTGACGGCACCGTGACCCTGCCTACGGTCTCGCTGAATTCGCTGGCGCAGGCTGGCGATACGGCCGGTACCACGCCCTTCCGCATCGCCCTGTCGGGATGCGCGGGCACGGCGAATACCGCGCGAGCCTATTTCGAACCCGGCCCCACCGTAGACCCGGTGCAGGGCAAGCTGCGCAACACTGGCGGCACCGCCGGCAACGTGTACTTGGCCCTGCTGGACTCGAACCATGCGCCGCTGCACCTGGGCGACCCGGCCTTGCAGAATGATGCTCCGGTGGATATTTCCGGCGGCGGCGAACTGGGCTACCACGCCCAATACTACGCCGTGGGCCCGGCCACGGCGGGTTCGGTGCTGTCCTTGGTGAACTACACCATCGTGTACGAATAATGGGTGCCGGTTCGGCAGAACCGGGCCTTGCCCGGGAGTCCACCCTCGCGAATCTCGCGGCATTTCGCTCGGCTTTGTTGATGCGCCAATTAAATAAATGCCGGACGAGTTGATTGTTGCGAGAACTCAAGCGTTATGATCATTTCAGGGAATTTCTTGTTGTCTTCAGTGTTGACGAGTTGTGCGGCTGATTTTTCTTTCAATAACAGCGTCTGGCATTTCTCACGCTATCTAGCGGCGTCTCTGGCACGCCCAAGGAGAGCAACATGAAGATTCGCCCTTCTCACGTTTCAAGCACGCTTGCGGCTAGCCTGGTGTGCGCCTCTTGCGCCTACGCGGTTGATGGCGTCATCGACTTCCAGGGGCAGATCAGCGACACCACGTGCGCCGTCGCGGTCAATGCCGGCTCCAACAATGGCGTCGTGGTACTGCCATCGGTGTCGGTGTCGGCGCTGCCGGCCGTCGGGGCCACGGCGGGTACCACGCCTTTCGTCATTACGCTGTCCGGTTGCACGGGCGGCACCTTGAACACGGCGTCGACGGTGTTCGAGATGGGGCCGAACGTGGACGCCGCGGTGGGCCGCTTGATCAACACCGGCACGGCCGACGGCGTGCAGATCGAATTGCTCAATGCCGCGCAAAGCCCGCTGATGGTGGGGGCGGCCGGCGAACAGGGCGATACCCCGGTGGATATTTCTTCCGGCGGGGCAACCCTGCGGTACTTCGCGCGCTATTACGCTTTCGAGGCCGGCGTCGTTCCCGGCACCGTGGTCTCCAGAGTCGACTACACCGTCCAGTATCAATAGGCCCTGCCCGCCGCCGGTACGCGGTGCCGCGGGTGCGGCGCCTGCGCACGCGTCCGGCGGGCCATCAGGCGCTGCCATCATGAACGCACTACTCAAATATTCGGCGGCCCTGGCAGCCTGGGCCTGGCTGGGGACGGCGGCCGCGGCCGTTGTGATTCACGGCACGCGCGTGATCATTCCCGGCGCAACGGGCGAAGCCACGGTGCAGTTGCGCAACGAAAGCCAGCAGCCGGTGCTGATACAGGCCTGGATCGATGACGGCGATGCTTCCGCAACCCCGCAGCAGGCCAGGTCGCCCTTTGTGCTGACGCCGCCCGTGGCGCGCGTGGAAGCGCAGAAAGGCCAGGCGCTGCGCCTCATACGCATGAGCGAGATCCCCGAGCGCCAGCGGGAAAGCCTGTTCTGGCTGAACGTGGTGGAAACGCCGCCCAAGCCCACCGAGAACCTGGCGGCCGGCGACAACATCTTGATGTTTTCTTTCCGGACCCGCATCAAGGTGTTTTACCGCCCCGCGGGCCTGGCGGGTGACGTGAACCGCGCCCATGAAGCCTTGTGCTTCAACCTGGACGCGGGCGCCCGCAAATTGCGGGTGTTCAACCCCACGCCTTTTCACATCACGTTCCGCACGCTGGTGTTGCGGCGCGCCGACGGCAGCGCCGTGGGCGAACTGCCCGCCGGAGCCGATCGCATGGTGCCGCCTGCCAGCAGCAGGGATTTCGACCTGCCGCTCAAGGGGGCAGCCACTGCGGGAATCACGGCGCATTACAGCGTCATCAATGATTTTGGAGGAGAGACTTCGGGACAGCGCAAGAGCTCGGCATCATGCACACAGGCAAAGGCCGCCGATTAGGCGGTTCCTGGCATCTGGCAGCCACCATGGGAATCGCTCTGGCTTGTTCCGCGCAGGCGCATGCCGCCGAAGTGGAATTCGATGAATCCTTCCTGCGCACGCCCGTGGATATCCGCATGTTCTCGAAAAGCAACGCCATGATGGCCGGGGTGCATCGGTTCGACGTGACGCTGAACGAGGCATGGAAGGGCCGCTATCGCATCGAGTTCCGGCAGGCCGATAACGCTGCCGACGGCGCGCAACCCTGCTACGACCTGGCACTGCTGGACGGCGTGGGGTTCGACCTGGACGACTTGGCGCCCGAGTGGCAAGACGCGCTGCGCCAGGGAGCGGTGTGCAGGCCCCTGGGCGACATCATTCCGGGCGCGCAGGCGAATCTGGACAGCGCCGAATTGCGTCTGGACCTGAGCGCGCCGCAGACCTTGCTGCGCCGTCAGGCCCGCGGCTATGTCAGCCCGGAACTGTGGGACGACGGGGTCGCGGCCGGGATGCTGCAGTACGACTATCTAGCCTACCATACCAACCATTCCGCTATGCCGGCGGGCAGCGACACCAGCCATTACCTGGGCTTGCGCGGCGGGCTGAACCTTGGCAAATGGCGGTTGCGCCACAGGGGCGCATTGAATGCGGGCAGCGGCCGCGGCACGTCGTACCAGGGCATTGCCACTTATGCCGAGCGCGGCATCGCGCCCTGGCGCAGCCGCCTGACGGTGGGCGATGCCCTGACCGACGGGCTGGTGTTCGACAGCCTGGGTTTCCGGGGCGTGCAACTGGCATCCGAAGACCGCATGTATGCCGATTCGCAGCGCGGCTTCGCGCCGGTGGTGCAGGGCATTGCCAATAGCAATGCCCGGGTGCGCATCACGCAGCAAGGCAATGTGATTTATGAAACCTCGGTGCCGCCGGGGCCGTTCGTCATCGATGACTTGTACCCCACGGGTTTCGGCGGCGACTTGCAGGTCACCATTACCGAAGCGGACGGCAGCCAGCGCACGTTTTCCGTGGCGTACGCCACACTTCCAGAATTGCTGCGCCCCGGCGTGACGCGCTACAGCCTGACCGCCGGCCAGTACCGCAACCCCGTGGTGGACGAATCGCCCGCGCTTTTCGTAGGAACCCTGCGGCACGGTTTTTCCAATGTGGTCACCGGCTACAGCGGCGTGATCGGCGCCGATGGATACAGCGCGGCCGCGGGCGGGGTGGGGCTGAACACCAGGCTGGGCGCATGGTCATCGGATGTGATTTTTTCCCGTACCGAATTGAGCGGCGGCGCCCAGAGCGGCCACCGCCTGCGGCTGGCCTATTCGAACCTATTGCCGGCCATCGGCACCAGCGTGGCGCTGGCGGCCCACCGCTATTCCGGCCCGGGTTACCACGACGCGAATGATGCGTTCGTATTGCGTGGGTTTTCCGGCCGCACGGACGATTGGGTATACAACAGGTCGCTGCAAAGCCGGCGTCACCGTTTCCAACTGAGCCTGACGCAAACGCTGCCCCGGGGCTGGGGGGCCATCAGCCTGAACGCCTCGCGGCAGGACTACTGGGGCACCCAGGCGGCCGATACCGAGTTCCAGGCGCAGTACAACAATCAGTTCAGGCGCATGAGCTACGGCGTCAGCGCCGCGCGCACGCGCAACCTGGCGTCCGGCGAATGGAACAACCAGATCATGCTGACCCTGTCGATGCCGCTGGGGTCGAGCCTGGGCTCGCCCAATCTCAGCGCCAGCTATATCCAGGACGACCATTCCCGCGGGGTACAGACATCTGTCTCGGGCACGGCTGGCAGCGACCAGCAGTTCAGCTACAGCGCGTTCGCCAGCACGTCTGCAGGCCGCCCCGGGCCGCGCACCACCACGGGCGGCGCTTCCGGGTTGTGGTCGGCGCCGTTCGCCAACGTCGGGGCGAGCGCGTCGGCGGGCAGCGGCTACAAGCAATACAGCGCCAGCGTGTCGGGCGGCATCGTGGCGTATTCGGGCGGTGTGGTGATGGGGCCGGTACTGGGCGAAACGGCCGCCCTGATCGAAGCAAAAGACGCCGATGGCGCGCGCGTAACCAACTACCGTGGTGTGCGGCTCGATCGCCGGGGGCGGGCCATTGTTCCGTACCTGAGTCCCTATCGGCTGAATACGGTCGAGATCGATCCGCAGGGGCTTTCCACCGACGTGGAAGTCAAGGAAACCAGCCGGCGCCTGGCGCCCACGGCCGGGGCCATTGCCCTGGTCCAGTTCGACACGGAAAGCGGCTACTCCATCTTGATGACGCTGTCCGACAGCCAGGGCGGCCCTTTGCCATTCGGTGCGGCGGTGCTGGACCAGGCGGGCAATAATGTGGGCTTCGTGGCCCAGGCCGGCCAGGCGCTGCTGCGGGTGGGCCAGCAGCGGGGCGTGTTGCGGATCCAGTGGGGCGAGGGCGCGCAGCAAAACTGTGTGGCGCTTTACGATGTGGCCGGCATTACCCCGCAGCCCACGGGCTTTCGTGAACTGAACGCCACGTGCGGCACGGCTGGAGCAGGCCATGCACAGTAGGCCGCGCCTGTGTAATGCCGCGCTGGGCAGCCTGGCTGCCTGCATGTTGTGGGCGGGCGCGGCCCGCGCGGATGGCTTCTGGGCCGATTGCCTGCGCGACGCAAGTTCGTCGGGCCATATCTATTACCAGTACTTCGCGCCCGCCACGCTGTTCGTGGGCCGCGACACCCAGGTCGGCGACGTGATCGGCCCGTGGATGACCGCGCCCAACCCCACCGCATGGCGTTGCGCACCCTTGCCCTTGCTGCAGTCGGCCGGCTCGGTGCAGTTGACCGTGCAGGGGTACCCGCCCTATGTGCGGGAAGGCACGGTCGACAGCGACGGGCAGGCCTACGCCATGTACTGGACCAACGACCCCAGCCTGGGCTATATCGCGCGCTGGCGCTTCACCGTCAATGGCCAGACTTCCGACTGGCAACCGCTGACGATCGCCACCGGCGGCCAGCAAACGCCGCCCACGTCGTTTCCCATTACCTATAACGGCGGCCATGCCTTCTTCGTCGGAGCCGATGTGCAGATCCGCCTGGTGCGGCGCCAGGCCACGGCCTTGCCGGCCATGGTGACCATTTTCGACCCCATGTACTTGCGTCATGTGCAAACCGATGGCAGCCAGATTTCATATGGGACGCTGACCTATCGTATTGCCCAACTGCTGCCGAACACGGTGGCGCTGGTGGCGGGCGGCACGTGCACCACGCCGGATGTCAGCGTGGTGTTTCCATCGGTGTCGTCCGGCGCCTTCAACGGCATCGGCAGCACGGCGGCCACCACGCCGTTCAACCTGGCCTTCAGTAACTGCCCCGCGGGCTATCAGAGCATAGGCTACAGCTTTGCGCCCACCACCAGCATTGTGGACGCGGCGCAGGGTGTGGTGGCGCTGGCTCCGCCGTCCACGGCCGCCGGTATAGGCGTGCAATTGGCCAGGGGCGACGGCACGCCGGTCACGTTCGGCACGGTGTATCCACTGACGGAATACAACCCAGCCCAGGAGGGCAGTTATCTGGTGCCCATGCAGGCCGCGCTGTACCAGACCGGCGCCACGGTCACGCCCGGCACCGTGCGTTCTTCGGTGACATTCACGCTGGACTATAGGTAAACCGGTATGCGCAGGCCGATTCTTCGCACGTATCTGTCTGGCCGGTTGTGCCACGGCCTGCTGGCCCTGTTCCTGGGGCTGGCCGGCATCGCGCCCGGGGCGGCGCTGGCCAAGGTGTCGCTAAGCCATACCCGCTTGATTCTGTCGGCGGCAAAGCCGGAAGCCAACCCCCGGGTCAGCAACGAAGGAGACCGGCCCGTACTGCTGCAATTGTGGCTGGATGCGGGCGACCCGCGGGCGGATCCACGGCACATTCTGGTGCCGTTGCTCGTGACGCAGCCAGTCTTGCGCCTGGAACCCGGCGCCACCCAGCGCCTGCGCCTTCTGTACACCGGCCGCGCCGGTCCGCCCGCGGACCGCGAGTCGGTGTACTGGCTGAATATCCTGGAAATCCCGCCCAAGCCCGCCGGGCCGTATGCCGACCGCCTGCAGGTGTCGTTCCGCACACGCGTGAAAGTGTTCTTCCGCCCCGCGGCCATGCCCGCGGTCGACATCCCGGCACATCGTGCCCTGCGTTTCGAATACGTGGGGCAAGGGCAGGGCGTGGCGCTGCGCATCAGCAATCCCACCCCCTTGCACCAGACTCTGCTGGAGGTTGGCATCGGCCAGGGCCGCGGTACCCGTGGCGCCCGCATGCTGGCGCCGCCGGATATGCTGGAGCCCGGCGCCAGCGTCGACCTGCCCGTCGGGCAGCGCCCTCCGGATGGCGGGCGGGTGTTCTTTTCCCTGGTCGACGACCATGGATCGGTGGTCGACGCCCAGGCCGACGTGGCTGGCGGTGCCGAGCCGCGCTAGGGTGCCGCCGCCGTTTCAGCGGCCCTGGCGATGCAAGTGGGATGTGTCCAGCACGTCGTCTTCCGGCGTGATGACGCCGGGGTCGCCAGGTTCGGCAATAGCGCGTCCGCGCCGCGCGCGCCCGGCCACGTCCGGTGCGTTGTCAGGCATGGGCATGGTTTCCGTGCCCTTGTCCGCGTGAGTGGGCGCTTTGGGCCAGCGGTCATCGGCATGCTCGGAAGGAAGATTCTGTCGGGCAGTTTTGTTCATGATGGCCTCCTGTAGCGAGGCAGCGCGGCCCGGTGCCGCAGGCTGCCGCTGTGCTTCCTATATTAGGCCCGGGCTTGCCCCAGGGGGTTGACGGCATGTGTCGTTTGCAAGGGGCTGTTGCAATGCGCGGCTCTTATAATCCAGGCTTCTTCCCCGTTGCCGCGCCCGCCTTGACCGATCCCATCGAACGTTCCGTCTCCGCCGAACTCGTCGCCATGATGGTGGCCGTTACCCAAGGCCAGCCGCGCGTGCTGACCACTGAAGACGCCAGCGCGCTGCCGGCCGGGCCGTTCGAACTGGAACACCGCTCGCTGCAGGCCGGCCTGCGGGCCTGGGTGGAAACCCAGACCCATCATCCACTGGGCTATGTCGAGCAGCTTTACACGTTCGCCGACCGTGATCGGTCCGACGACGGCGGGCGGCGCGCGATTTCCGTCAGCTATTTGGGCCTGACCCGCGAGGCCGGCGAAACTGGCGTGGCACAGGTGGGGTGGCAGGGCTGGTACCGTTATTTCCCTTGGGAAGACCATCGCGACGGGCCGCCGGCGCTGGTGGCTGAACAGATCGCGCCGCGCCTGAAAGACTGGGTGCGCGCCGCGGGCGACCGCAAGGACCAGGCGCGTCGCCGCCAGCGCGCCGCGCTGACTTTCGGCCTGGATGGCGCGGCCTGGAACGAAGACATGGTGCTGCAGCGCTACGAGCTATTGTTCGAGGCCGGGCTGGTGCCAGAAGCCACGCGCCAGGTGTCTGGTGGGCGCAGCGCGGCGCTGCCTGGCCAGCCCATGCGGCACGATCATCGCCGCATTCTGGCCACCGGCATGGCGCGGCTGCGTGCCAAGATCAAGTACCGGCCGGTGGTGTTCGAATTGATGCCGCCCGAATTCACGCTGCTGCAACTGCAAACGGCCGTGGAAGCCCTGGCCGGGCGGGGGCTGCACAAGCAGAATTTCCGCCGTCTGATCGAACAGCAGGCCCTGGTGGAAGATACCGGCGACATGGCGTCCGGCACCGCGGGCCGGCCCGCCAAGCTGTTCCGCTTCCGGCGCGACGTGCTGCTGGAACGGGCGATTGCCGGCAGCAAACTGCCTTTGGCGCGCCAGCCTTGAATAGCAGCGCCCGCGCCTCTTGACACGATTTATACTCAGTCATAGCATAACTGGAACGGCCTAGGTGCCGGTTTTTTTTGTCCCACAAATACTCATAGTGAGCATAAAAATGAACTCTGCCCCGGCCGTTACCGTACCGCCCATGCCCACTCTCATGCTCGAGCCGCTGGTGCGGGCCGCCCTGCTGGAAGACTTGGGCCGGGCCGGCGACCTGACCACCGACGCCATCGTGCCGGCCGACGCGCGCGGCCACACGCGCCTGGTGGCTCGCCAAGACGGCGTGCTGGCCGGCCTGTACCTGGCCCGCTTGGCATTCCGCCTGATGGATCCGGATGTGGAGTTCACGCCGGCGCTGGCGGACGGCGCGCGGCTGCGGCCCGGCACGGAAATCGCCGTCATCAACGGCCGGGCGCGCGCCATGCTGACGGCCGAACGCAGCGCCTTGAATTTTCTGTGCCACCTGAGCGGCGTGGCCACGGCCACCGCGTCCATCGCCGATGCCATCCGCCCCTATGGGGCCAGGGTTACCTGCACGCGCAAGACCTTGCCGGGGCTGCGCGCCGTGCAGAAATACGCGGTGCGAGTCGGCGGCGGCAGCAATCATCGCTATGGGCTGGATGACGCCGTGTTGATCAAGGATAACCACGTTGCCATGGCTGGCGGAGTACGAAACGCCGTGGAGCGTGCGCGCGCCGGCATCGGCCACCTGGTGAAAATCGAACTGGAAGTCGATACCCTGGCCCAACTGGACGAGGCGATGGAAGTCGGCGTCGATGTGGTGCTGCTGGACAATATGGATCCTGCCACCCTGCGCAAAGCCGTGAGCCGCGTGGCCGGCCGCGCCATCACCGAGGCATCGGGCGGCATCACGCCGGAAACCGCCCCCGATGTGGCGGCTACCGGCGTGGACTTGATCTCGGTGGGCTGGCTGACCCACAGCGCCCGCGTCCTGGACATCGGCCTGGACAGCTGACGCCGGGCCGCAGCCGGGGGCCGGTTCCCGCAGGGATGTTCACGGGTGTCTGGCTCCCGCCAGGGTGCCGGACACCGTCCAACTGAGACTGTCGTGGCACACAACGGCGCCCGGCACCCTCGGGGCCAGGCACCCGGCCATGCCCCGCAAAATGCTTCGACACTCGCATGCCCGCGCCCCCGAACCGCGCTCAGGCCGCCACTTTTACTTGCGCTTCCAACTGCGCTTTCAGGTCCGGCGCCAGTTTCAGCTGGCGGGCCAGTTCGTCCAGGTAGGCGCGTTCCATGTAGCTTTCTTCGTCCACCATCAACAGGCTGGCCAGATACATTTCAGCCCCCATTTCCGGGGTTTGCGCCGCGGCAGCCACGGCGGCGGGATCCAGCGGACGGGCCAGTTCGGTTTCCAGCCAGCGGCGGTCATCGGCGTCGGCCGACAATTTACCCAGTTCGGTTTCCAGCAACTGGCGTTCTTCGGGGCCGATATGGCCGTCGGCCTTGGCCGCGCCTATCATGGCGGTGAGCACGGCATTGCTGTGCTGTTCGGCCTGGGCGGGCGGCAGGCGATCCAGTGTCTGCGGGGCCTGGGCGGGCGCCTGGGCCTGCTTGCGCTGCCAGTCGCCATAGGCGCGGTAGGCCAGGGCGCCCAATGCGGCCATGCCGCCGTACATGGCAACCTTGCCGCCGATCTTGCGGGCTTTCTTGCTGCCCATCAGCAGCCCCAGCGCACCCGCGCCCAGGGCGCCGCCCCCCAGGCCGGTCAGCAAGGATGAACCGCCACCGCCCGAGGTGGCCGATTGCACCCGGGAACCGGCGTCGCGGGCCAGGCCCTGGCCGGACTGCAGAAGTTGGTCTAGTAGCTGGCGAGCGCTCATGGAGAGTGCCTCCTGTTGAAAATGCGGAACATGATCAGACCGCGTGGGCGGCCGGGAGTTCAGTTTACTGTCAGCAACCGTTGCCTTCCGGGAAGTGTTACAAAGACCGGAGCGGCCCGCCGGGCCGTTTCAGCCGGAGAACGCCGATGACCATACGCGTGCGCCAGAATGCCCCCCATGCCCTGCAATTCACCGCTACCGCCGAAGGGCATGCCCTGCCGCTGGACATGCCGCAGCCCCAGGGCCAGGGGCCGGATCCGCATGATTACTTCGATACGTCGCTGGGCGGCTGCAAGGCCATGACCGTGATGCTGTATGCGCAGCGCAAGGAAATCCCGCTGGATTCGGTGGACGTGGATGTGGTGCGCGACGCCAGCGAAGAACGCAAGGGCATCTATCGCCTGACGGCCAAGCTGACGCTGCACGGGGAACTGAGCGATGCGCAGATCGACGAGCTATTCGCGGTAGCCGAGAAATGCCCGCTGCACAAGCTGATGACGGCCGTGGACGTGCAGGTGTCGACGCTGGTGGTGCGGCCCGCGTAGTACGGGCCCCGCGGCCTACAGGGGCGCCGGATGCCGCGCCCCTGCCTGGCCGTTTATTCCGCCATGCCCGGCGTGACGGTGGAGAAACCAGCGTCGACGTGGGTGATCTCGCCGGTGATGCCGGCCGCCAGGTCGGACAGCATGAACGCCGCCACGTTGCCTACTTCTTCGATGGTGACGTTGCGGCGCAGCGGAGCATGGGCTTCGACGAATTTCAGGATCACCGAGAAATCCTTGATGCCGCTGGCGGCCAGCGTCTTGATGGGGCCGGCCGAGATGCCGTTGGCGCGAATGCCGCGCGGGCCCAGCGCCGTGGCCAGGTAGCGCACGCTGGCTTCCAGCGAGGCCTTGGCCAGGCCCATGGTGTTGTAGTTGGGCACTACGCGTTCGGCACCCAGGTAGGACAGCGTCAGCACCGAGGCCTTGCGGCCTTCCATCAGGGGCAGGGCAGCCTTGGCCATGGCCGGGAAGCTGTAAGCCGAGATGTCGTGGGCAATGCGGAAGTTCTCGCGCGACAGGCCGTCGAACAAATCGCCTGCGATGGCTTCGCGGGGCGCGAAACCGATGGAGTGCACCAGGCCGTCCAGGCCGTCCCAGCGCTTGCCCAGTTCGGCGAACGCGGCGTCGATCTGGCTGTCTTCGGCGACGTCACAGGGCAATACGATGTCGCTGCCGAATTCGGCGGCGAATTCGCTGACGCGGTCTTTGAAGCGGTCGCCCACGTAGGTGAAGGCCAGTTCGGCGCCCTGCTGGTGGCAGGCCTGCGCAATGCCATAGGCGATGGAGCGGTTGGAAAGCACCCCGGTCACCAGGATGCGTTTGCCGGCGAGAAAGCCCATGTGTCGTGTCCTTAGAGTTCTGTGCGTAAGGCGGCTATTTTAGAGGGTATCGGCGCGCGGGCCGGTCAGCCCCGCGCGCCCGTGCCCGGCAGCCGCAGTTGCGAACCGATTTTCAGGTTGTTGCCCTTCAGGTTGTTGAGCGCGCGCAGGGTATCGACCGAGGTGCCGTAGCGTCGCGCCAGCCCGAACAGCGTGTCGCCCGAACGGACCTTGTGGGTGCGCACATTGGGACGGCGAGTGGCGCGCGTGGCCGGCTTGGCGCGGGCGGGCGCGGTGTCCAGCGCCCCGGCCGGCGTTTCCAGCGACGCCAACTGCACGCCGGCCTGGCCGCTGACAGGAATCAGCAAGGTGCCGCCGCTGGCGACCTTGCGGCGCTTGGAGACGTCGTTGGCGCGCCGCAGTTCGGCTTCGGACACGCCGAAACGCTTGGCGATGGAAGCGTACGATTCGCCGCGGCGGGGTTTGTAGACTTTCCAGGAGCTCAGGTCGCCCGTGTAGGCCTGCAGATTGGCGTTGAAGGTGTCGACCCGGTCGGTGGGCAGCAACAGGGTGGCCCGGTGTTCGCCACGGATGATCGGGCGGTTGAACGAGGGATTCAGCGCCTTGAAGTCTTCGAGCGGCATTTCGGCCAGCCGGGCGGCCACTTCCACGTCGATGTCGCGGTCTTTGCGCACCATGGCGAAGTACGGCGAATTCTCTACCGGCGGCAGCACCACCGCGTACTTGCGCGGATTGGCGATGATGTTCTTGATGGCCTGCAGCTTGGGCACGTAATTGCGCGTTTCTTCAGGCATGTCCAGCGACAGGTAGTCGGACGGGCGGTTGGCGGCCTCGTTCCTGGCCATGGCGCGCTGTACCGACCCTTCGCCCCAGTTGTACGAGGCCAGCGCCAGGTACCAGTCGCCCTGCATTTCGAACAGTTTTTCCAGGTAGTCCAGCGCGGCGTAGGTGGAGGCGATGGGGTCGCGGCGCTCGTCGCGCCACCAGTCTTGCTTCAGGTTGAAGTATTGGCCGGTGGTGGGCACGAACTGCCACAGGCCCGACGCCTGCGAGCGCGACAGCGCCGTGGGGTTATAGGCGCTTTCCACGAAGGGCAGCAGGGCCAGTTCGGTGGGCAGGCCGCGGCGGTTGATTTCGTCGACGATGAAGTACAGGTACTTGCCGGCGCGCTCGGCCATGCGTTGCACCGATTCCGGGTGCGCCGCGTAGTAGTCCGTCCATTCCTGGGCCAGCTCGGTATTCAAGTTGGGAATGGCGAACCCGCGCCGGATGCGGTCCCAGGCATCGACGGGCGGGTGGGTGAGGTCTACCGTGCGGGACGTGTCTTTGGCGACGTGCTGCTGTTTATTCGTGTCGATGGCCTGTGTGGGCTGGCGGGCGGTACCGGCGCAGCCGGCGAGCAGGGCAAGGACAACAGGGAGCAGGAGTCGGGACAGGATCATCGGGGTATTTATTTGAAATCGTTCTTCCATTCACGCAAGGCTGCAAAAACAGACACGGGCGTATCGAGGGCACGTCCGGATTGCAATGCAGCGGCTTGGGCAACATCGGCTTGCAGGGTACGCAAGAATGGATTGGTGTCCCGCTCCAGTTCCAGGGTGGAGGGCAGGGTGGGACGGCCTTGCTCGCGTAGTTGCTGGGCCCGCTGGTACCACTGTTGCAGGGTGCGGTTGGCGGGTTCAACCGCCATCGCCCAGCGCAAGTTCGCTAGAGTGTACTCGTGTGCGCAGCAAACCTGTGTATCTGCCGGTAAAGCGGCGAATTTTTCCAGCGAATGGTGCATTTGCGCGGGCGTACCCTCGAACAGCCGGCCACAGCCTGCCGCGAACAGGGTGTCTCCGCAGAACAGCAGCGGCCCCCGGCCAGCGGCATGGCCATGATAGGCGATATGGCCCGCCGTATGGCCCGGTACGTCCAGCACGGACAGGTCCAGCTTGAGTTCGGGCAAAGCCACGCGATCGCCCTCGGCCAGGCGCACATCGCAATGGGGCAGTTGTTCCCGGGCGGGGCCGTATACCGTGGCCGGCGCATGCCGCAGCAGTTCCAGCACGCCGCCGACATGGTCGCCGTGGTGATGGGTGAGTAGAATGGCGCGCAACTGCAGCCCTTGCCGCGCCAGCAGGTCCAGCACGGGGGCGGCCTCGCCCGGGTCCACCACGGCGGCCTGGCCGCCGTGCACGATGGCCCATATATAGTTGTCGGAAAAGGCAGGCAGCGGCAGGATGGCGTCGTTGCCGGCGCGGTCGGGCATGGCTTGCATCATTTCAGGAATGTCGACGTGGCAGAAGAAACTCCGCCGATTGTAGAACTGGCCGAATGGTTCCAGACACCCCCGGGGCAATATGTCCTGGAATGGGAGCGCGCGCAGTTCGATGCCATGGTGGCGGATGTCTTCGGATATTACGCCTGGCAGGTGGGTTTGGCCGATACCCATTTTCTCAAGGCCAACCGGATGCCTTTCAAGGGGTGGGTGGGGTCGCAGATGCCCACGCCCGACGAGGCCGCCGGTTGGCAGGCCTGCGTGGTGGCGCGGCCCGACGCCCTGCCGTTCGAGTCGCAAAGCGTCGACCTGCTGGTGCTGCCGCATGCCTTTGAATGCACCGATGCCCCGCACGAAGTACTGCGCGAGGCCGAGCGGGTGCTGGTGCCGGAAGGGCGGCTGGTGGTGTCGGGCTTCAACCCCTGGAGCCTCTGGGGAGCGCGCAACCGCATGCCCGCCATGGAGCAGTGGCTGCCACACCCCCCTTCGGCTCAGGTATCCTTGCCGCGCCTGAAAGACTGGCTGAAGCTGCTGTCGTTCGACGTCGAACCCGGCCGCTTCGGCTGCTACACGCCGGCCTGCCGCAGCGAAAAGTGGCTGCGGCGCTGGCATTTCATGGAAACCTATGGACAGCGCTGGTGGGCCGTGGGCGGCGCGGTGTACGTCGTGTCCGCGGTCAAGCGCGTGGCGGGCATGCGGGTCATCGGGCCGGCCTGGAAAAAATCCCGGCGCAAGCGCGCCCGCGCCGCCTCGGTGGCGGTAAACCGCCAGGCCGGGCCGGGCAAAACCTGAATGCCTGCCGGCGCATGGCGCGGGCGGGCGCCCAAGTAGTGGAAACAATGCAGACAGACAACAAAGAAGACGGCCAGCAGGTCGAAATGTGGACCGATGGCGCCTGCAAGGGCAACCCTGGCCCCGGCGGATGGGGGGTGCTGATGCGCGCCGGCGCCCACGAGAAAACCTTGCATGGCGGCGAGGCGGGCACCACCAACAACCGCATGGAATTGCTGGCGGTCATCGAGGGGCTGCGCGCGCTCAAGCGCCCCTGCCGGGTCACGATCCACACCGATTCGCAGTACGTCATGAAAGGCATGACCGAATGGCTGGCCAACTGGAAGCGCCGTGGCTGGCTGACGGCGGACAAGAAGCCTGTCAAGAACGCCGAGCTGTGGCAGGCGCTGGACGAACAAGTGGCGCGCCACCAAGTGGCGTGGCGCTGGGTGCGGGGCCACGCGGGCGATCCGGGCAACGAACGCGCCGACGCCCTGGCGAACCAAGGGGTGGAAAGCCTGCGCCGGCGCTGACGATTCCGCCCGGCGCGCATTGGGGTATACCCGGTAAGACAGGGCTCCGGTATACCGGGTGACATGTATTTGTGCCAGTATGTAAAAGCTGGTGCTACAGTGCCATGCCACGCTTTGTCTCTATCGCGCTCCGGGCCTTGCTTGGCGGCCCCCGCGCCCTTACGCACCGCCACCATTTCGCATGAAAAAAGCTGTACTGCTGGCCGCCACGGCGGCCGGGCTCGCCCTGGGCGCGGCCCTGGGATTCCTGGCGCCGCGCTGGCTGG
>NZ_JAJMLX010000540.1 GCF_020991325.1 Bordetella petrii
CCAGGCCGGGCGCGGCACCCAGCCAGATCAGGTTGTCGGGGCCGCAGGCGGCCGGGGCGCCGCCGGCATCGAATTCCGGGGCCAGGCCCAGCACGCGCGCCAGCTGCGCGTTGTTGCCCCATTGGGGGTGGGCATCGAGCGGCAGGTGGTAGGCGAACAGGTTCAGTTCGTGTTGCAGCACCAGGGCCAGGCGCGTGCGGCGCGGGCCGCGCACGCGCGGGTCTTCGTTCTTCCAGAACCAGCCGTGGTGCACCAGCACGGCGTCCGCTCCGCGCTCGATGGCGGCGCGCAGCAATGCCTCGGACGCGGTAACGCCGGTGATAATGTGGCTTATGCGCGGTTTGCCTTCAACCTGCAGGCCGTTGGGACAGTAATCTTTGAATCGCGGCGCTTGCAGCGTGGCATCCAGCCAGGCCGCCAGTTCGCGGGTATCGATTGTTTTCATTGCCTACCTTGTCAGGATCATGCGTCGCTACTGGCTGATATTCGCTCAGGCCGTCACGGTGTGTCTGGCCATTTTATTCGTGGTGACCACGCTGCGGCCCGATTGGCTGCGCCTGGCGGGGCCCGCGCCGTCCGGCGCGCCCGTCCCGCCC
>NZ_JAJMLX010000541.1 GCF_020991325.1 Bordetella petrii
CGCCAGCGACTTCGGCTTCGGTCAGGAGTTCGGCCAGTGTGTAGCGTGGCTTGGCTGGTATCGGCGTTTGTTGGATGACTGCCACCCGTGTCCAACCCACGGTCGAATCCCTGCAAACCTCGTCCACCCTGTTCGACACGCTGGGCGGCGAGCCAGCCATCCGCGAGCTGGTGGACCGCTTTTACGACTTGATGGACATCGAGCCCGACCTGGCCGCCCTGCGCGCGGCGCATGGCCCCAGCCTGGACTCGGCGCGCGACAAACTGTTCCTGTTCTTGTGCGGCTACTTTGGCGGCCCCAACTATTACATCGAGCGCTACGGCCACCCTCGGCTGCGTGCCCGGCACCTGCCGTTTTCCATCGGCCGCCTTGAACGCGACCAATGGCTGACCTGCATGGGACGCGCCATGCAGGACCAGGGCCTGGCGCCCGAACTGGTCGACCGCCTGCTGCAGGCCTTCTACGGCGTGGCCGACTGGATGCGCAACCGTGACGACTGAGCCCGGCTTCGACAGCGCCGCCGGCGCGCACCGCCTGGCCTGGGACGGCCCGCCGGCCGGC
>NZ_JAJMLX010000542.1 GCF_020991325.1 Bordetella petrii
GCCCGCCGCCGCGGCCCCGGCCGCGGGCGGGGCCGCGAACCTGGCCGACATGGACGACGACATCCCGTTCTGATCCGCCCCCCCCCCGCTACGCGCAACCGCGAACGAAAACCTTGCTTCGGCAGGGTTTTCTTTTTTGCGGTTCCTCGAGTCTCCTGCCATTCCGCCGCCATGCCTGCCTGGTCCGCCTTGCGTCCCGCCCTGCCTATCCTGATCGGCGCTTCTGTCATGTTGAGCCTGTCGATGGGGCTGCGGCAAAGCCTGGGCATTTTCGTGCCTCCGCTGACGCAGGACCTGGGCATCTCGGTCAGCCAGTTCACCATTGCTATTTCCGTGCAGAACCTGGCCTGGGGCATGCTGCAGCCGTTCGCCGGCGCGCTGGTGGTGCGGCTGGGATTCCGGCCCATGATGCTGGGCGGTGCCCTGCTGTATATCCTGGGCATGATGCTGTTGGCCACGGCGCAGGGCATGCTGGGCGTGGTGCTGGGCGCGGGCGTGGCGGTGGGCGCCGCGCTGGCATCCACGGGCAGCGCGGTTGCCATGGCC
>NZ_JAJMLX010000543.1 GCF_020991325.1 Bordetella petrii
CATCAGTAGCATGGGGCACCTGCGGGTAATGTTGCGCGGTCGCTGGAATCGGGGAAGGAATCGGCGGCGGTGTATCAGGGGCAGCAGGAGGAGCGGGGCGCGTGGACATGGGCGAAACACAAGGATGCAACCCCGCTATGGTAGCCGCTGGCTGGACGAATCGCGGGCAAGCCATCACACTGGCAGACAGCGCCCCGCTCAATTCCGCCTACCGCCCGCCATGACACTTGCCACCCTGCTGCTGTTCGCCCTGGCTTCGGGCATTACCATTGCCACCCCCGGCCCCACGGTGCTGCTGGCCATGAGCAACGGGTCGCGCCATGGCGTGCGGGCGGCCGGCTGGGGCATGGTGGGCGCCATCCTGGCCGACATGATCCTGGTTGCCATCGTGGCATCGGGCCTGGGCGTGCTGCTGGCCGCCTCGGAAACCGCCTTCCAGGCGCTGAAATGGGCCGGGGCGGCCTACCTGGCCTATCTGGGCTGGCGCCTGTTGCGCAGCGACGCGCCCGTGCCCGCGCCCCGACAGGACGCCGCCGCAGC
>NZ_JAJMLX010000544.1 GCF_020991325.1 Bordetella petrii
CGCGCCGGACGCCATGGCCAGGCCGCTGGCAACGGCCAGGCTCAGCAGTGCCTGGCTGACGGCCGCCGCAAGCGGGGCGCGGCGCCGGGGTAGAGCATGCGAATCGGGCAAGAGCGTGCGGTGTGAAACGGCCATGGGGTTCCTTGCGGGCGGGATCTTGGAATGCCGGCAGTGATCTGCCTTTGCTGTCCATGACCCTGCGCGCAAGAAAACCGGACACCATGACGCAAACTTTTTTGTAACTAAGCCCGCGCGGCGGGCGCCAGCGTGACCCAGTACGCTGTCAGGTAACGCACCTGCACCGGCAGCAGCGCGGGCAGGGCCTGCAGAGTGCCGTCGGTGTTGTGCAGCTGGAAGGTGCCTGAAATGCGCAGCGCTGCCACATCGGGGTCGCAGCGCAGCAGGCCGGGGCGGTAGCGCGCCAGTTCGGCGGCGAAGCCGTCCAGGCGCATGTCGCGGGCATGCAGCACGCCGCGCAGCCAGTCGGGGCCGCGCGGGTCGGCGCCGGCGCCGGGGTAGACGGCAT
>NZ_JAJMLX010000545.1 GCF_020991325.1 Bordetella petrii
GCCGGCCAGGCCGCCCAGGGCGAAGCCGGCCCGGCGGCCGACGCGCTGCATCAGCAGCGAGGCGAACCAGGTGACGGCGGCCCCGGCCACGGTGATCAGGGCAAAAGGCAGCGTGGCCAGGGCCGGGGTGGGCGCCAGCATGTGGCCGGTCAGGGCCGTCAGGGTGAGGTCTATGGAGATGGCGGCGATGTACAAAGCCTGGCACAGGGCCAGGATGCGGGCGTTGCGGCGGCCGGCGTGCAGGGAAGCGAAGGCGGGCATGGTGGGGCAGGAGCAGGGTTGACAGCCTATACTCTAGCGAGGGAAGCTATGGCGTGAATGACATATTTCCCTGAAAAATTGCCATGCCTGTCGAAGTTGCTTTCCTGCTTGTTCCCGGATTCCAGCTGCTGGATATGGCCGGGCCCCTGTCGGTCTTCCAGACCGCCAGCGAAGCCGTCGCCGGTCCGCGCGGGCCGGCCTATGCGCTGCGGTTGCTGTCGGCGCGCGGCGGCCGGGTGGCCAGTTCTTCCGGGGTCGAGGTG
>NZ_JAJMLX010000546.1 GCF_020991325.1 Bordetella petrii
TCGAAGCGGTTGTTGTTGGCGTTGTACAGGAACACGCACTTGGAGCCGCCCCGCACCACGTTGCCGGTAATGACGGCATGTGGCGCTACCCGGTCAGGCCGGACCAGGTCGCTCCGGTGTACCTGGAAACCCTGCTCGGCTACGAAGACCGATGGTTCTACTGGCATCCGGGCGTGAATCCGGTGGCCCTGGCCCGTGCCGGCTGGCAATGGATGGCGCATGGCCGCATCGTGTCGGGCGGGTCCACCCTGACCATGCAGGTGGCC
Organism: Bordetella petrii; assembly: GCF_020991325.1. GTDB lineage: Bacteria > Pseudomonadota > Gammaproteobacteria > Burkholderiales > Burkholderiaceae_B > Bordetella_A > Bordetella_A petrii_E. The sequence goes on from NZ_JAJMLX010000546.1 coordinate 267, forward strand.
CGGCTGGTCGACCCGGGCCTGGCCGCAATGCCATCGCGCTCGCTGGCCGCCAAGGGACGGCAGATTGCACGTGCCCTGCAACTGGAATGGCATTACAGCAAGGCCGAGATACTGGCCATGTACCTGACCCATGCACCCATGGGCGGCATTGTCGAGGGCGCGGAGATGGCCGCCCGGCTGTGGCTGGGCAAGGGCGCGTCCGAGCTCAGCCCCGCCGAGGCCGCCTTGCTGACGGCGCTGCCGCAGGCGCCG
>NZ_JAJMLX010000547.1 GCF_020991325.1 Bordetella petrii
TCCAGCCGCTGCAGCGGCTCGATGCCGGTACTGGCGGCCTTCCAGCGGCGCGCCGTGACCAGGGCCCGGCCGCCCGCGGGCCGGGTGATCTCGAAATCGGCGGCGCCGCCGTTCAGTCGCTTGACCTCGCAGCCATCGCGCCGCAAACCGGCTTCCAGTACATCGGCGAAGGCCGGCCAGGGCAGGGCGGCCAGTGCCGTGGCGGTTTGTTCCACCCGTGCTTCAGACGGCTTGCCGCGTTGCTTCCAGGCCGCAATGCCGGCGATCACCCAGAACGGGATGGCGGCGAAAATCAGGAAGGGCGCGTAGGCCGGCGGCACCGCCGCCACGCCTACCAGGGTCAGGCCCGCTGCCACCAGCAGGCTGATCCACCACGGTGAACGCAGCAAGATGGCAAACAGCGAGTTCTTGGCCATGAATTTCATGCGGGTTCCTGCGCGGTGTGGACGGATCAGGGTTTGGGCGTGCCGGCCGGGGGCGGCGACGCAGAGTCGGGCCTCGGCGGCTCGGACGCCG
>NZ_JAJMLX010000055.1 GCF_020991325.1 Bordetella petrii
CAGGAAATCTACTACCCCGGCGCGCCGCACGGCCTGACCGCCACCCTGCAAGACCGCATCAACGCCGACCTGCTCGCGTTCATCCGCGGCTAGGCCCTAGGCATCCAACCCACCCATCAGGAGATTTCGCCATGCTTGCCGTAGAACCTGTTACACAGCCCCTGCCCCAGGCCCCCCATGACCTGGTTCCGTCCCGCTACGCCGTACAGATCGGCGATATCGACGCGCTGGTGATCAGCGACGGCGTGCTGCCGCTGCCCACCGCCACGATGGCCACCAACGCCGACCCGGCCGACCTGGCCAACTGGCTGGACTACATGTTCATGCCGCCGGATGCGTACGACTGGCCGCTGAACGTGATGGTGGCCCGCAGCGCCGGCCAGACCATTCTTATCGACGCGGGCCTGGGCGGCCAGTTCGCGGGCTTTCCGCGCGCCGGCCAGCTTCCGCAGCGGCTGGAAGCCGCCGGCATTCCGCTGGAATCCATCACCGATGTGATCATCACCCACATGCACATGGACCACGTGGGCGGGCTGCTGGTGCCCGGCGTGAAGGAACGGCTGCGCCCGGACGTGCGCATCCATGTATGCGCGACGGAAGTCGAGTTCTGGACCGCCCCCGACTTCACGCAGACGGTGATGCCCAAGCCGGTGCCCAATGTGCTGCGCTCGACCGCCACCAGCTTCTACAACGTGTACCGCGACCAGTTGCGCGTCTTCCAGGACAGGCATGAAGTGGCGCCGGGCGTGATCGTGCGCATGACGGGCGGCCATACCCCGGGCCACAGCGTGGTGGACCTGATCTCGGGTGGTGAACGGTTGACCTTTGCCGGCGACGCCATGTTCCCGGTGGGCTTCGACCATCCCGAATGGCACAACGGCTTCGAGCACGACCCCGAGGAATCGGCCCGGGTGCGTATCGGCCTGTTCCAGGAACTGGCGCAGAACCGAGGGCTGCTGGTGGCCGCCCACCTGCCGTTCCCGTCCGTGGGTCATGTGGCGGTGGACGGCGACGCCTTCCGCTGGGTTCCGGTGATCTGGGATTACTGATCGCCGCGCCCGCCACGATTCACGCCAACGAAGGAACAACCATGAGCAGACTTTCTGGAAAGACCGCGGTCGTCACCGGCGGCAACAGCGGCATCGGGCTTGCAGCCGCCCGGGCCTTCGTGGCGGAAGGCGCGCGTGTCGCGATTCTGGGCCGGCGCCGGCAGGCCGTGGACGACGCGGTGGCGCAGCTGGGCACCGCGGCTTTCGGCGTGGTGGGCGACGTGGGCGAACTGTCGACCCACGACCGCCTGGTGGCCAAAGTGCGCGAGCGCTTCGGCGCCATCGATATCTACATGGCCAATGCGGGCATGAACCATATCGAGCCCTCGGCGGCGGTCAGTGTCGACAGCTATGACACCCAGTTCGGCACCAACACGCGCGCCGTGTTTTTCGGCGTGACGAAGGCCTTGCCGCTGATGCGCGACGGCGCTTCCATCATCCTGACAGGCTCGATCGCCAGCACGAAGGTGCTGGAGAACCACGCGGTGTATGCCGCCTCGAAGGCCGCCGTCAATGCCTTCGCGCGGGCCTGGGCGCTGGAATTCAAGGCCCGGAGAATCCGCGTCAATGTTCTGAGCCCCGGCCCCACCGACACCCCCATCCTGGGCAAGCTGGGCGTGGCCGACAGCGACAGGCCCGCGTTCGACCAAGGCATGGCCGCGGCCATTCCGCTGGGGCGGCTGGGACAGCCGGATGAACTGGCCCGCGCCGCGTTGTTCCTGGCTTCGGACGACAGCAGCTTCATTACCGGGGTAGACCTGCGGGTGGACGGGGGCATCGCGCTCGGCTGAGCGGGCAACACGGCCCTAGCGAGCCATGCAACGCTTCCAGCGGTCGTTCACCCGGTTGGCGAACCAGGCCGTGGTCAGGTTGCGGGTGATCTTGGGGCTTTCCAGCTTGATGCCCGGTAGCACCGCGCGCGGCAGGCGCTTGCCGGCATCCTGGTCCGCCAGTTCGAACACCCGCTTGTACAGGCGGGTGTCTTCGAATTCCAGGCTATCGCCTTTTTCCAGGTACGACCGGATGCGGGCCTCGTTGACGTCCAACTGGCGGCGGATGGCGCGCACGGCGCGCTCGGTCTGGCTGGGATCGATGGCGCCGCGGATCAGCAGGTCGCCATCCAGCGCCAACTTGATGCCCGACAGACGGCTGACGGCGGCCTGGAAGGCGGCGTTGCGGCTGGCGTACCAGCCGGCATTGAAATCGGCAAAGCGGTACAGCACCGAATCGTAGCTGGCCGGGTAACCCAGCAAATGCGCAATGCCGAAGTACATGCCGCCGCGCCGCGTGAATACTTCGCGGCGGATCGAGCCGTCTACGGCGTATGGATAATCCTGTGCGTGCGACTGCGCGAAGACGATACTGACCTGCATGGGCCCGCCGGTGCGCACCGGGTTCAGGCCGCTGAACAACTGCCGCCCCATGGGCACCATGCCGATGAAGTCTTCGAAGATTTCGCTCAGCTGTTTCTCGGTGCGTACCGCGTCCAGCCGCTGGTTATAAGTTTTGCCGGTGGGCGATTTCACATCCAGCGCGGCGTTGACCAGGAAGGCGGGCACATGCACCGCCCGCGTGCGGTGTTCGATCTCGCGCCGCGCGATGGCGGGCAGGCCGGGCACGGGCGGGTCGGCGCGGAAGGTCGATTCCTGCTCGGTAACGGCCAGCACGCCGCACAGGTAATTCTGGCTGGAATCCAGGCCCTGCGCGGTGAAGGCCACGGCAATATCGCGCGCCCAGCCCTCGCGGTCGGACACTTGCTGCGGCAGCAGCCGTTGGACGTCGGCGCGGATCGCGCCGGCGCTGCGTACCGGTTCTTCGGGAACCTGGGTGGCGCAGCCCGCCAGCAGCATCAACAGCGCCGCGCCCGCCCAACGGGCAAGGCGCGGCGGCAGGCGGGCGGGGAAGGAACGAAGCATGCGGGGATTCTACCCGCGAACCGCGCGCGTGTTTCAGCGGCCCCCAGCGTTGCCGCTGGCCATGTCCCATACCTGCTGTGAAATCGGCTGTTCGCGCTCTTCGATGATATGGGCGATAAGCCCCGCCACGCGGCCTATCAGGGTCATGCCCTTGCCGAACTCGGGGCTGAGACCCATGTCGAGCAGCACGGCGGCCTTGGCCCCGGTGGCATTCAGCGGCACCGGCCGGCCGAATACCTGGCTGGCGGCGGCCGCCAGCGCCAGGGCATGGCGGCAATGCCTGCCGCGGTAGCCGCAATCGGCCGCCACCGCCAATATCTTGTCGCAGCGCGGGTCGCCATCGACATGGATGGGATGCCCGATGCCGGGAATGCGCCGCCGCGCTTCGCGTTCGCGGGCCACGACCTGTTCGGCATGGGCCTGCAGCGCGGCGGCATCGTCTTCCGAACCGCCAAAATCGGCAACGGCCTGCTGCAGGAAGCGCGCCGCGTACTCCACGACACCCAGGTAGCGGCTGCCCGCCCCCAGGATGCCGGCGGCCACCGCGCCCTGCATGGACTCCGGGGCCCCATGCAGCGTCAGGCGCGTAGCCAGCGCGCTGGGAGTCAGGCCATGATCGGCCGCCGTGACCAGGAACATGTTGATCATGCGGCGCTGGTTCGCGTCGGGAAAATGCCCCAGCACCGTCAGGCACAGAACATCAACGAAATCGCGCTGGTCGATCAGGTCATCGACCAGGTCGTAGCCGCGGATGGTGATGTGGTCGGCGTCGCCGCCGCCGATGCTGCTCTTGAACATTAGATTCTCCTTGGTTTTATTGATATGAATGGCGGCCGGCGGTGGTGCCCGCATCCACCGGGAACACCACGCCCGTGACCCAGCGCGCTTCGTCGCTGGCCAGGTAGCGGATGGCGTGCCCCACGTCCCAGCCGCTGCCCTCGGTACGCAGCAGCGAGCGCTTGCGGCGGATCTCGCGCTTCTCGTCCGACATGCCGCGGGCATATACCATGGGCGTGTACACCATGCCGGGCGCCACGCAATTCACCCGGATGCCTTCCTCGCCGTGATGAGCCGCCATGGCGCGGGTCATATTGACCACGGCGCCCTTCGAGGTCGGATACAGCAGGCTGGGGTGGCCGCCGATCAGCCCCGCCACCGACGCGATGTTCACGATGGCGCCGCGGCCCTGGTCTCGCATCGCGGGAATGCAGTGGCGCGCCATCAGCATCATCGACGTCACATTGATGCGCAGGGCGCGGTCCCACTCTTGCAGGTCGAGGTCGACGGCGCTGCCGGCCGGCCCGCCCACCCCCACGTTGTTCACCAGGATGTCCACCCGGCCCCAGCGCTGCCGGACTTGCGCCACGGCCTGCGCGCATTCCGCGTCCTGGCTGACGTCGCAGGGCAGCACCAGCGCCTCGCCGCCCTCGTCTTCGATCATGCGGCGGGTGGCCTCGGCCCATTCCTGCACGGCGTCGATCAACGCCACCTTCGCCCCGTCACGCGCCAACAGGATCGCCGCCGCACGGCCGTTGCCGATTCCGTCGCCGCGCGAGCCGGCTCCCGTCACGATGGCCACGCGGCCGGCCAGCGACCGGCCGGCGGGCTCGAATGTTTCGCTCATTGTCTGCCTCTTCGTTCTTGATTCAATTGATCTTGCGTGCGCGATCGCCCCAGTAGCGGGCACGCAACTGGTTCTTGTCGGGCTTGCCCAGCGTGGTCAACGGCAGCGCCTCGACAAAGTCGATGGACTTGGGCGTATTCACCGGCCCCTTGGCGGTGCGCACCAGGGCCTTCAGTTCTTCTTCGGTTGCCGTGGCGCCGGCACGCAGCACCACCACCGCCTTGACCGCCTCGCCCCATTTGTCGTCGGGCACGCCTATCACTGCCGCCGCCGCCACGGCAGGCTGCGCCGCCAGGATGTTCTCGACTTCTTTCGGGTACACATTGAAGCCGCCCGAGATGATCATGTCTTTCTTGCGGTCGACCAGGAAGTAGTAGCCGTGGGGGTCGCGGTACGCCATGTCGCCGGTGTGCAGCCAGCCATTGCGCAGCACCTCGGCGGTCAGTTCCGGCTGCTTCCAATAGCCGTCCATGACCAGCGGGCTGCGCACGCACAGTTCGCCGACCTGGCCCGGCTCGACTGGGTTGTCCTGGCCGTCCAGCAGTTCCACGGTGACGCCCGGGTATGGCATACCGGCCGCGCCCAGCGTGTCGACGTCGGTGCGCGCATGGTCTTCCTGCGACAGGAAAAGGATGTTGCTGGGGCTTTCGGTCTGGCCGTAGCTTTGCACCAGCACCGGCCCGAAGACTCGCATGGCCTCTTGGATGCGCGCCGGCGCCATGGGCGATGCACCATACGACAACAGGCGCAGCGATGAAAAATCGGCCGTCCTGCAATTCGGATGATCCAGGATCGCGTAGATCATGGTGGGCACCAGGAAGCTGAAACTGGCCCGGTGCGCCTGCAGCGCCGCGATATATCGCTCGGGATCGAAGCCGCGCTGCAAGATGACAGTGCCACCGCGCCACAAGGTGGGCACCAGCATCGCGCCGGCGCCGTGCGAAATCGGCGTGGGGCACAGCAGCCGCAGTTCGGCGGGCAGTTGCCGCGCCGCCAGCAGCAGCAGCGCCTGCATCCACATCGAACGGTTGGTCAGCATGACGCCTTTCGGCTTGCCGGTGGTGCCGCCGGTGTAGGCCAGGCGGATCACGTCGCCGGGTTCGGCCGATACGCGCAGCGGCGCCGGCTCGAATGTCGTGGCGTATTCCCAGAACGATGCCTGCCCTGGCACATTGCCGTCGTGCGAATACCAGTGCCGCACCGCCGGACAGTGTTCGCGCAACGCGTCCAGGCGGGTCTGGTAGCCCCCGTCGGCAATGAACAGGCAGGCATCCGCGTCGCCGATGATGTAGGCATGATCTTCCAGCCCGCCCATGCCGTGCAGTGTGACCGAGCGCAGGCCCATCAAGTAAGCCGCCGCCATCACCACGAACACATCGCTGCGGTTGCCCGACAACTGGGCAACGCCGTCTCCCCGCTTCAGCCCCAGCGCCGTGAAGGCCGCCATGGCCTGGCCGATGCGCCGGCCCAGCTGGCGATAGCTCAGCTGCGACTGCTCATCGATGAAGGCGGTGCGGTCCGGGTAGCGGGCGATCGCCTGGATGATCATGTCGCCTATGGTGCCGCCGATATGGGCGCGGTGTGTAGTCATTTCCATCCCTGATTGCGTACCGGCGGCGTCTTGCCGAAACATCTAGGCAACGTTTCACCGGATTTTCGATTAATCATTTTTCAGCGAGTATATCTTTAAATGAATCGTTTCATCAATTAGGCCAGGCATCGAACCGGAAAGAGCACCGCGGCGAGCGGGGCCACGGAAGGAGGCGGGTTATACTCGCGCCTGGAAAAGGGACCCTCATGCGACCAAAGCAGATCAGCATCCGGGATGTCGCCGCGCTGGCGGGCACTTCCGTGGGCAGCGCCTCGCGCGTGATCAACGGCGCCGCCAATGTCACGCCAGAAGTCCGCGCCAAGGTCGAACGCGCCATCGCGGCGCTGCGCTACCGCCCCAATCACGCGGCGCAGGCATTGCGCTCACGCAGCAGCAAGACAATCGGCTGCATGTTTTCCGACGTCACCAACCCGCTGTACGCGCGCGCCTTCCGCGCGCTCGAGGCGCGTTTTTTCAGCGCCGGCTATATGCTTCTGCTGGCCAACGGGTTGAACGACGCCGAGCGCGAGATCAGCATCCTGAACACTTTCCAGCTGCGTGGCATGGATGGCGTGATCATCGCGCCCGGCAACGAGCGCAACCCGGGCGTGCTGGAAGCGGTGCAGCACCTGACCATGCCTGTCGTGATCTATGACCGCGACATGGATGTCGAGGCCGACACCGTGCTGTACGACCACGTCAAGGGCATCAAGATGGCGGTCAGCCACTTGATGGCGCTGGGCCATACCCGTATCGCCCTGGTACTGTGGCAGGCCAAGAGCCGCGCCGTGCGCCGGCGCATCGAAGGCTACAAAGCCGCGTTCAAGGCCGCCGGCCTGGCCGTGCCCGACCTGCTGATCCAGGGCCCCACCCCCACCAGCTCGGCCTACGACGCCGTCACCGACATGCTGGGAAGGCCCGATGCCCCCACGGCCATCATCGCGCAGGGCACGCAAACCCTCAGCAGCACCCTGCGCGCCATTTCCATGACAGGCAAGCGCGTGCCCGACGACATATCGGTGATCGGCATCGGCGATACCGACTTCGCCGAGAATTACGACCCTCCCCTTACCGTGCTGCGCACGCCGGTCGAATCCGTGGCCGACTGCGCGTCGGCCATGCTGCTCGAACGCATCCACGCACGCAGCGGCGAAACGCCGCCTACCCCACGCAGCAACACGTTTCCCTACGCCCTGATCGAACGCCGGTCTTGCGGCCCCGTCAAGCGACGCGCAAGATGATCTTGCCGAAATGCCGGTTGGCCTGCATGTAGGCCAGCGCCTGCGCGCCCTCTTCCAGGGCAAAGCCTCGGTCCAGCGGCAGCCGCAACTGCCCGGCATGCAAGGCGGGGCCCAGGTCGCGCAGCATGCGCGCGGTGATCAGCCTGACCTGTTCGGGCGTGCGCGTGCGAAACGTCACTCCGCTGTAATGCACGCGGCGCAAGGCATGCAGGTCGAAGTCGAAACCGGCCGTGCGTCCCGCTAACCGGCCCACATTCACAATGCGCCCCTCGATCGCCGTGGCGGCCAGGGTGGCATTGAAAATGGGCCCCGCCAGCATGTCCGCCACCACGTCCGCCCCCCGCCCGCCGGTGGCATCCAAGACCTGTTGCACCCAGTCCGGCGCCACCGGGTCCACCGCCAGGTCGATGCCCAGTTCACGCAAGCGCTGGCGCTTGGCCTGGCTGGTTGAGCTGCCGCCCACCCAGCCCGCCTTCAGGTACCGCGCGATCTGCAACGCCATCAGGCCCACCGCCGTCGATGCACCGTGGATCAGCACGGACTGCCCCGCTTGCAGGCGGCCTTGAGTGACCAGCGCATCGTGCATGGTCTGCAAGGCAATCGGCAGGGCAGCCGCGGCTGCCGGATCGCCAATGCCCGGCGGCAAGGGCAGCACCCGCCCCCAGTCGGCCACCGCATAGTCGGCAAAGGCTCCCCGGCCGGATCCCATGACGGGCTGCCCCACGCGAATATGTGCCGGAACATCCGGGCCCACGGCGTCCACCACGCCGGCCCACTCCAGCCCCAGGACCGCACCCGGCCCACCGGCATCGCCATGGCGCCGGCCTTCGGCCATGTACAGGTCGGCCCGGTTCAGCGCGCAGGCCTGGACCCGAACCCGGACCCGGGCGCCGTCCACCTGGGGCACCGGCGCGCGGGCCAGGGCCGGGCCCTCCGGGCCCAGCACGATGGCGCGCATCGTCGACGTCATCTATTGCGCCTTGGCGCCGGACTTCTTGACGATATCGCCCCAACGGTCGATCTCGCTGTCGACGAACGTCTTGAACTCGTCCACGCCCATCAAGTCGATCTGGATCCCGGCCTCGTCGAAGCGGGCGCGCACCGACTCGCTGCTGAGCGCCTGGTTGATGGTGGCGTTGAGCTTTTCCACGACATCGGGCGGCGTGCCGGCGGGGGCGAATATGCCGCTCCAGCTGATGACCTCATAGCCGGGAACACCCGCCTCCATCAGAGTGGGCACATCGGGCAGCACCGCGGCGCGAGTGGGACTGCTCACACCCAGGGCCCGCAGTTTGCCGGCCTGGATGTGCGGCAGCGAGACGTTCAGATTATCGAACATCAGCTGGATATGCCCCGCCAGCAGGTCGTTCATGGCGGGCCCGCCGCCACGGTAGGGAACGTGCGTAAAGCGCGTGCCGGTCAGCACCTGGAATAATTCCCCCGACATGTGAATGCTGCTGCCCGCCCCCGATGAGCCCATCATCAGCTTGCCGGGGTTCTGCTTCGCGTAGGCAATCAGTTCCTGCACGGTTTTCGCGGGTACGGCCGGATTGATCACCAGCACGTTGGTGCCGGCCGTCATCCGCGCGATGGGTACGAAATCGCGGCGCGCATCGAACGGCAGGTTGGCGTACAGGGTGGGATTGATGCCATGCGTGCCTATCGTGCCCTGCAAGAGCGTATAGCCATCGGCCGGCGCGCCGGCGACATGGGCGGCGCCGATGTTCCCGCCCGCTCCCCCGCGGTTCTCGACGACCACCGGCTGGCCCAGGATCTTCGCCATTTCTTCGGCCAGGATGCGGCCCGTCGTGTCCGTGGAGCCGCCCGGCGGGAACGGAATGACATAGCGGATGGGCCGATCCGGGTATGCCGCGGCCGCCATGGCCGGCAAACCCGCTGCCAGGGCCGCGGCCAGCGCCAGCAGGCACTTCATGCCGCGCAGCGCCAGGCCCGCGGGAAATCGAGGAATCATGATGGTCTCCTTGTGTCGTTGTAATACGTTGCGGCACCGCCGCTTTATTGGCGCAGGACGATACCCGCGGACATGCCGCCATCCACGGGTAGCTCGATGCCGTTGATATAGCTGGCTTCGTCGGATAGCAGGAAACGGATGGCGGCCGCCGCTTCTTCGGCCGTGCCCTGCCGGCCGAACGGCATGGGCTGCTTCAGCCGGTCGGGCCGCGCCTGGGTCGCGGCGCGGCCCATGGGCGTGTCGATCAGCCCCAGCATGACGACATTGGCGCGTATGCCGGCCGGCTGGCCTTCCAGCGCCACCGCGCGGCATACAGCGCCCAGCGCCGCTTTCGAGGCCTCGTAGGCGGGGTTGCGGCCGCCGGGCCGGCGCGCGGCGGTGGATGACACGAACACGATGGAACCGCCCGGCGCCATGCGCGGCAGGGCATGCTGGGCGCAGAACACATGCGCGCGCGTGTTCACATTGATGACCGCATCCCAGCCGTCCGCGTCCAGTCCGGCCAGCGGCGTGCGATGGCTGATGCCCACGTTCAGCACCAAGCCGTCCAGGCCGTCCATATCGGCAACCGCCTGTTCCAGCAGGCCAGGGATCTGCGCCACGTCCGAGACATCCGCCCGCAGCGCCGTGGCACGGCCGCCAGCCTGGGCGATGTCATCCGCCGTGCGCCGCGCCGCATCAAGGTCACGGTCGGCGCAGGCTACGCGAGCGCCAGCGCGTACCAGCGCCACGCAGGTGGCATTGCCGTTGGCCGCCGGCTGGCGCCCGCCCGGCGGCCTGCCCGCGCCCACCACCAGGATGCGGCGACCCGCCAGGCAAGGCGAAGAAGTCGATGTTTCATTCATGGATAGGCTCCTGGCCCGTATCGGTTTGGCGGCACGGCCAAGGCATGGCCACGGACACGACGGGTGAGTCCATTGCCTGCGCCGCCAAACATTGAACCGATTCATCGAATATGCTCGACATGGCCCTGCCGTCTCCTTATTGCGCCGAAAATATGGATTTTCGTACGCTGTTTCTTGAATTTCGGCAACTCTAACACACAATGAAACGGTTCATCAATAAGGCGTGCGCAGCGCGGCGGCCTGTCTGAACACGGGCACGAGGCACGTTCAACGAAGAACAGAGGGGGAAAGAAGCAGGCCCGCCTGCACGGCGGTCTCGACCGGCAAGCGGGAACGCGCGCCGCAACGCACTTGCGGCGCGCAGAGGCCGGGCCGGCGGCCCCGCCCGCGGTCAGCCCGCGGTCATCTCAAACGCCGCCGATGCGCGCAGCAGCTCGGCGTCCTGCCGGAACCCGCCCACCAGTTGCAGCCCGATGGGCAGGCCGTCGTCCCCCATGCCGCAGGGCAGGCTGACCGCCGGATGGCCGGTCATGTTGAACGCCATCGTCCACGGATACCAGTGCGCGCGCAGGTCGTCGAACCGCCGGCCGTCGATTTCTATAGGCTGGAACAGGTCCTGGTCGATGGGCAGCGCGGTGCGCGTCAGGGTGGGCATGGCCAGGAAATCGGCACGCCGCAGCATGCCTTGCACTTTATGGAACAGCGCCGAGCGGTCGAACATGGCGCGCTGGTAATCCACGCTGCTGAACGATGCCGCCGATTCCACCTGGCGCCGGAAAGTGTCGCTGAACAGTTCCGGCCTGGCCGCCACCATGTCCACGAAACGGGTGCGCCACACGGTGTGGTTCACGGCGCGCCAGATGGGCTCGATGTTGAAACCTTCGCCATCGAAGGCCTCAAGCTCGGCACCCTGTGCCTGCATGCGTTGCAGGCCCGCCTCGAAGGCCCGCTGTACGTCGGCCGCCACCGGGCGGCCCGGCGGGGCCAGGCAATACAGCACCCGTTTGCCCCGCAGGCCAGCGCCCTGACGGGCGGCGGCCACGAAATCGGGCTTGATGACGCCGATGGACCAAGGGTCTACCGGGTCTTCACCCGCCATCACCTGCAGCATCAGGCCGGTGTCTTCCACCGTGCGGGTGGTGGGCGTGACGTAGGTCTGGTTGCCGAACACGTCCAGCGCCTGGCTATGCGGAATGACGCCGTTACTTTGCTTGAAGCCCACCACGCCATTGCAGGCGGCCGGGATGCGGGTGGAGCCGCCGCCGTCGCTGGCCACGGCCAGCGGCGCGATCAGCGCGGCCGTGGCCACCGCCGCCCCGCCGCTGGAACCGCCGCTGGTACGTTCGGCGCTATAGGCGTTGCGGGTCTGGCCGAACAGCGGGCTGCGGGTCAGCGACTGGCAGCCGAATTCGGGCGTGGTGGTCTTGCCGATGAGAATGGCGCCCGCCGCACGCAGCCGCGCCACGCTGACGGCATCCTGGTCGGGCACATTATCCTGGTAGGCCAGCGTGCCGAAGGTGGTGCGCACGCCCGCCGTGTTCACCAGATCTTTCACGGTAAAGGGAATGCCGTGCAGCAGGCCCAGCGGCCGCCCTGCCATGACGGCCTGCTCGGCCTGGCGCGCCTCATCCAGCGCGCGTTCGCCGCACAGGGTAATGAAGCAGTTCAGCTCGGGCTGCAGTTGCCCGGCGCGTTCCAGCGCCGACTGCACCACTTCCACGGGGGACAGCTTTTTCTGCTGGATCAGGCCGGCCAGCTGGGCCGCCGTCAGGGTGTGGATGGAGTTTTCCATGGTTGTCCTCAGTCCATCTTGATGCCCGAGGCCGCCACGGTGGGCTCCCATTGCTTGCGCTCTTCGATGATGCGCTCGGCAACCTGGCTGGCGGGCAGGGGCGATACCACCAGGCCGCTGTCCAGCAGGCGCTTTTTCAAACCCGGATCTTCAGAGGCTTTCAGGAAGGCCTGCTCCAGTGCCGCGACCACGTTGTCGGGTGTTTCCGCCGGCACGAAAATGCCGTACCAGCTGGTGGCCGCGCGGTACTCCGGAAAGCCTTGCTCATCGATGGTGGGCACGTCGGGCAAGGCTTCCAGCCGCTTGGTGCCGCTGACGCCCAGGAACTTGATCTTCTTGCTTTGGTACAGCGGCATCATGCTGGCCACGGCATCCCAGCCGATGGACACCTGCCCGCTGGCCACGTCCACCAGCATGGGCGCGGCGCCGCGGTAGGCCACGGGTTCGATTTTCAGGCCCTGGCTTTTGTTCAGCGCCAGCGCGCCCAGGTGCCCCGAACTGCCCAGCGATGCCACGCCCAGTGTGCTGGGGGCATTGCGCTGCTTGGCCCACTTCACGTAGTCGGCCATGCTGTCGTACGGCGCCCCGGCGCCCGCCACCACGGCGGTGGGAATCTCGACCAGCACGGCGACCGGCCGCAGGTCTTTATCGGCGTCGTAGTTCAGGTTCTGGTAGGTAAGCGGAAAAATCGTGAACAGCGGCGAGCCGCCCAGGTACATGGTCAGGCCGTCGGGCTTGGCCGCCTTGACCGCATTGAGCGCGATGCGCCCCGAGGCGCCGGGACGGTTGTCCACCAGCACTTTGTCGAAGCCCTGCGCGCGCAGGGCCTCGGCATAGATGCGCGCAGTGGTGTCGGCCGCGCCGCCCGGCGCGAACCCCACGGTAATCGTGGGCACGCCCGCAATGGGCGGCTGTGACTGGGCCTGCGCCGATGCGGCCGCCGCGGCGAATGCAAGGCCCGCGCCCAATACACGGGCGCGCATGGTCGAGATGCTGAACATGGAATATCCCCCATTATGTAATTGGGCGCGCAACCGCACGCCCAATCGGGATATTACGCCGGCCATCATGCCGCCCGGGCCGAAAACACCGGGCACCAACGCTCGCGTGCGCGTTTTTAGTACTGATCAGTTGAAGACATCCTGAATCCTGACCTGTTTACTCAAGCATCCGTACCTGTTTTTCACAGAAGCGCATAATGGTTCGGGTCTTCCCTGATGGAAGACGCCAGCTATTTATCGTTGGCGCTGTCTCAAACTCGTGGTCCGTGTTTCCAGAATGCATGTTCTCAATAGGGCGAGACAGCACGAAGCAACCTCGGAGAGTCACATGACAGAAGACACGCGGCCGCGCAGGAAATTCCTGCAGCAGGCCATGGCGCTGGTGCCCGCCTCGACGCTGGCGGGCGGCGTCGCGGTAACGCAAACGGCCTGTAGCGACGAGGCCGAGCGCACCGCGGCCAAGCCGGCCCAGGCCTACACCCCCACCTATTTCACGGATGTTGAGTGGGCCTTCATCAACGCCGCGGTCGCGCACCTGATTCCTTCCGACCAGTACGGCCCCGGCGCCATTGAAGCCGGCGTGCCCGAGTTCATCGATCGCCAGATGGAAACGCCATTCGGACACGGCAAACTCTGGTACATGGAAGGCCCGTTCCATTCCGATGTGGTTCCCGAACTGGGCTACCAGCTGGACCTGACGCCGCGCGACGCCTACCGCCATGGCATCCAGGCCTGTGATGCGTGGTGCAAGGAAAAGCACGGCAATACCTATGCCGAACTGGACAAGGCCGTGCAAGTGCAGGTGCTGAAAGACATGCAGGGCGGCAAACTGCATTTCGAGGCCGTGCCGTCGGCCACCTTCTTCAGCTTCCTGCTGGCCAATACCAAGGAAGGCTTTCTGTCCGACCCCATGCACGGCGGCAACAAGGGCATGGTGGGTTGGAAGATGGTGGGCTTTCCCGGTGCGCGCGGCGACTTCATGGACTGGACCGACCAGCCCAACGCCAAGTACCCCTACGGCCCCGTGTCGATCATGGGCGAGCGGGGGTAAGCCATGGCCATCAAGAAAGACAAAGTCGATGTGGTGCTGGTGGGGTTCGGCTGGACAGGCGCGATCCTGGGCCAGGAACTGACCGAGGAAGGCCTGCACGTGCTGGCGCTGGAACGCGGCGGCATGCAGGACACCGCCACGCACGCGCCCTACCCCAAGGTGCTGGACGAGCTGACGTATTCCGTGCGCGGCAAGCTGTTCCAGGATCTTTCCAAGGAAACCGTCACCATCCGCCATGGCGTGAACGACGTGGCCGTGCCCTACCGGCAGAACGGCTCGTTCCTGCTGGGCAACGGCGTGGGCGGCGCGGGCTTTCACTGGAACGGCATGCACTACCGCATCCTTCCCGAAGAACTGGAACTGCGCACCCGCTACGAAACGCGCTACGGCAAGGACTTCATCCCGGAAGGCATGACCATCCAGGACTTCGGCGTCACCTACGATGAGCTTGAAGCCAGCTTCACGAAGTTCGAGTATGTGTGCGGCACGTCTGGCAAGGCCGGCAATATGAACGGCCAGGTGGTGGAAGGCGGCAACCCCCACGAAGGTTTCCGCAGCAAGGAATACCCGCTGCCGCCGCTGGCCACCACCTACAGCGCGCAACTGTTCGAGAAGGCCGCGAAAGAAGTCGGGTTCAACCCCTTCCCAGCGCCTGCCGCCAACGCGTCGGGCCCCTATACCAACCCGTATGGCGTGCGCCTGGGACCCTGTAATTTTTGCGGCTTCTGCGAAAACTACGGCTGCTACATGTATTCCAAGGCCTCGCCGCAAACCACCATTCTGCCGGTGCTGCTGAAGAAGCCGAACTTCGAATTGCGCACCAATTCGCATGTGTTGAAGGTGAATCTGGATTCCACCGGCAAGAAGGCGGTGGGCGTTACCTACATCGACGCGGATGGCCGCGAAATAGAGCAGCCCGCCGACCTGGTGATCCTTTCGGCCTACCAGATGCACAACGTGCGCCTGCTGCTGTTGTCGGGCATAGGCAAGCCCTACGATCCCATGACCAACGAAGGCGTGGTGGGCAAGAACTACGCATACCAGATGAACGGTTCCGTCAATGTGCTGCTGCCCAAGGGAACCAACCTGAACCCCTTCATGGGCACCGGCGCGGGCGGCGTCAGCATGGACGACCTGAACGGCGACCAGTTCGACCACGGCCCGCTGGGCTTCCTGGGTGGGGCCAGCATACGCCACGTGCGCACTGGCGGCCGTCCTATCAAGCAGGCCGCGACGCCGCCGGGGTCCCCTTCCTGGGGCACCGAATGGAAAGGCGCCATACAGGACGCCTACCAGCGCTACATGGCCATCGGCATGTCGGGCTCGGTGATGTCTTACCGCGATACCTACCTGTCGCTGGACCCCACCTACAAGGACGCCTACGGCCAGCCCCTGCTGCGCATGACCTTCGACTGGCACGACAACGAGTTCAAGATGCTGGCGTACATGGGCTCGCGCATGGAAGACGTGGCCAAGGCCATGAAGCCGGAAAAACACTTCGTGAACGTGCGCAAGCCGGGCTCGCACTACGACACCCGCGTGTACCAGAGCACGCACAACACGGGCGGCGCCATCATGGGGTCGAACCCCGGGGAAAGCGTGGTGAACAAGTATCTGCAATGCTGGGACGTACCCAATGTTTTCGTGATGGGGGCCTGCGCTTTCCCGCAGAACATGGGCTACAACCCCACCGGCCTGGTGGGCGCGCTGGCGTACTGGTCGGCGCAGGCCATACGCGAGCAGTACCTGAAAAACCCTGGCCCGCTGGTCCAGGCTTGAGGAGGCAAAGATGATCCGACACACCATCATCGCCGCCACCCTGTTCGCGCTGGCGAGCCCCGCCTGGGCCGCGGACGCTGGCACAGCCCAGCCGGACGCCCAACTGATCAAACAGGGCGAGTACCTGTCGCGGGCCGGCGACTGTATTGCCTGCCACACGGCGGCGGGCGGCAAGCCCTATGCCGGCGGGCTGGGCCTGGATTCGCCGCTGGGCATGATCTATTCCACCAATATCACGCCCGACAAGGACACCGGCATCGGCAACTACACGCTGGAGGACTTCGATCGCGCGGTGCGCCATGGCGTGGCCAAAGACGGCCATTCGCTGTACCCGGCCATGCCGTTCACGTCGTACGCCAAGGTATCGCCGGACGACATCAAGGCGCTGTATGCGTACTTCATGCACGGCGTCGAACCGGTGAACCAGCCCAACAAGGACACCGACATCATCTGGCCGCTATCTATGCGCTGGCCGCTGGGGATGTGGCGCTGGATGTTCGCGCCCGACGTGGTCGATGCCTCGGCGCCCGCGCCCGCCAGCCAGGCCGCCGACCCCGGCCAGGCCGAAGTGCTGCGCGGCAAGTACCTGGTGGAAGGGCTGGGCCATTGCAGCAGCTGCCACACGCCGCGC
This sequence comes from Bordetella petrii, assembly GCF_020991325.1. Classification (GTDB taxonomy): domain Bacteria; phylum Pseudomonadota; class Gammaproteobacteria; order Burkholderiales; family Burkholderiaceae_B; genus Bordetella_A; species Bordetella_A petrii_E. Next base: position 16,493 of record NZ_JAJMLX010000055.1, read on the forward strand.
GGCTTCGCCTTGCAGGAAAAGGCGCTGACCGACGCCGACGGCACGGCTTTCCTGTCGGGCGGCGTGGTAGAAGGCTGGCTGGCCAAGAACCTGCGCGGCGACATGGCCGACGGCCTGGGCAGTTGGTCGAAGGAAGATATCGTGGCCTTCCTGAAAACCGGCGTGAATGCGCATTCGGCCACCTTCGGCGGCATGTCGCAGGTGGTGTCCGACAGCACGCAGCACCTGTCCGACGCCGACCTGAGCGCCATCGCGGCTTACCTGAAGACGCTGACGCCAGTGAACGAAGCGGCCACGCAGGCGCTGGCCTATGACGACACCGCCGCCCAGGCGCTGCGCACCGGCAAAGACCAGAGCGAAGGCGCCATGACGTTCCTGAACAACTGCGCGGCCTGCCACCGCAGCACCGGCAAGGGCTACGAGCAGACCTTCCCGCAGTTGGCCACCAGTTCCACCGTCAACTCGCAGGACGCGACCTCGCTGATCCATATCGTGCTGAAGGGCGCGCAACTGCCGGGCACGGCCGCCGCGCCCACGCAGTATGCGATGCCGGGCTTCGACTGGCGCCTGACGGATCAGGAAGTGGCATCGGTGGTCAGCTTCGTGCGGTCCAGCTGGGGCAACCAGGCCGGGGCCGTCACCGCGGCAGATGTGGCGAAAGTACGCAAAGACGTGGGGGGCGCGCCGCAGCCTGAACGCTAGGCAATGTACGTGCTGCGCGCCGGAGCCAGGCACCTAGTGGTAGGGTGAAGAAGGACACGTCACGGAGTATGGCTGGGTGTCTGGCTCCGCAGGTGCCGGACACCGTTGTGTGCCGCGCCAATCTCAGCAGAACGGTGTCTGGCACCCTGGCGGGAGCCAGACACCCGTGGACCTCATGAACACCCGGCCCGGCGGTTATTCCAGCCGGTTCGCCTTGTCGGCGAAGTGTTCGCGCGTCAGCTTGACCACCACGGGCGACAGCAGCACCAGGGCGATCAGGTTCGGCACGGCCATCAGGCCGTTCAGGGTGTCGGCCAGCAGCCAGGCAAAGTCCAGCTGGGCAATGGCGCCGAACGGCACGGCAATGACCCACACGATGCGGAACGGCAGGATGGACTTTACGCCCACCAGGAATTCCCAGCAGCGCTCGCTCAGGTAGCTCCAGCCCAGGATGGTGGTGAAGGCGAAGATGGCCAGGGCCAGGGCAATGATGTAATGGCCGATGCCCGGCAGGGCCTTGTCGAAGGCCGCCGACGACAGCACCGCGCCGCTGTCGCCGCTGGTCCACAGGCCCGAGCACACGATCACCAGGCCCGTCATGGTGCAGATGACGATGGTGTCGATGAAGGTGCCGATCATGCCGATCATGCCCGAGCGCACAGGGCTGTTGCTGGTGCCGGCCGCCTGCACGATACCGGCGGTGCCCAGCCCGGCTTCGTTCGAGAAAATGCCGCGCGCCACGCCGTAGCGCATGGCCGCCATGACGGCCGCGCCCGCGAAACCGCCGGTGGCGGCAACCGGCGAGAACGCATGCGTGAAGATCAGTTGCAGCGCGGCCGGGATGGCGTCGGCCATGATCACCAGGGAAATCACCGCCGCAATGATGTAGGCCACGCACATGAACGGCACCAGCGCCTCGGCCACGGCGCCGATGCGCCGGATGCCGCCCAGCACCACCAGGCCGATCAGGACCATGGTGACCACGCCGGTGACCCAGTCGGGCAGGCCGAACGACGCGTTGAGCGCATCGGCCATGCTGTTGACCTGCACCATGTTGCCAATACCGAAGCCCGCCAGCCCGCCGAACAGCGCGAACAGCACGCCCAGCCAGGCCCATTTGGGGCCCAGGCCGTTGCGGATGGCGTACATGGGGCCGCCGGTGAATTCACCGCGCGGATCTTTTTCGCGATAGTGCACGGCCAGCAGCACTTCGCTGTACTTGGTGGCCATGCCGACCAGGGCCGTGACCCACATCCAGAACAGCGCCCCCGGGCCGCCCAGGAAGATGGCCGTGGCCACGCCCGCGATATTGCCTGTGCCCACCGTGGCGGCCAGGCTGGTCATCAGCGCCTGGAAGGGGCTGATTTCACCCGTGCTTTCGTCGCCTTTGCTGCGGCTGCGCCAGGCCAGCCGGAAACCGGCGGCGATCTTGGACAGCGGCATGAAGCGCAGGCGCAGCATCAGGAACAGCCCGGTGCCCAGGATCAGCACCAGCATCAACGGCCCCCATACCACGCCGTTCACGCTGTTAACGAGTTTGTCCAGCAATTCCATGCTTATCTCCTCTTGACTGGAATTGATCGTCGGGACCCGCCCCACCCCCTCGCGGCGCGTGCCGGATGACATGCTACAGGACTAGGCGCCCGGCGAAAACGCGCGATTTTCGATTATTGCTGTACGCTGGCCTGCATAACTCGGGTCATAATCCCTCATCGCGTTGCCGCCGCAACGCTTCCCGGTATTCATCTGCCTTGGAGCACCCTGATGTCACTGACCGCTGATGCAAAAGGGGTCTACCCCATTGCCCCCACCCCGTTCTTCGACGACGGCAGCATCGACACCGCGTCCATCGACCGCATGATGGATTTCTACCTGGGTTGCGGCTCTACTGGCGTAACCGTGCTGGGCCAGTTGGGCGAGGCCCAGAAGCTGGAACACGCCGAGTCGCTGGCGGTGGCCAGCCAGGTCATCGGCAAGTCTGGCGGCATTCCCGTCATCGTGGGCGTTTCGGCCCCGGGGTTCGCCGCCATGCGCGCGCTGACGCACGAGGTCATGGAGCGCGGCGCGGCCGGTGTCATGATCGCGCCGCCCAATACCCTGCGCACCGACGACCAGATCGTGAATTACTACCGGCAGGCCGTCGAGGCCATCGGCGCGGACGTGCCCTTTGTGCTGCAGGACTACCCGCTGACGTTCTCTGTGCAGATGAGCCCCGGCGTCATCAAGCGCATCGTCGACGAACTGCCGTCATGCGTGATGCTCAAGCACGAAGACTGGCCCGGCCTGGAAAAGATCTCCACGCTGCGCGGCTACGAGAAAGACGGCAAGATGCGCCATATCTCTATTTTGTGCGGCAACAACGGCCTGTTCCTGGACTACGAAATGGAACGCGGCGCCGATGGCGCCAATACGGGCTACTGCTTTCCCGACATGCTGTGCGATATCGTGCGCCTGAATGCCCAGGGCAAGCGCGAAGAAGCGCACGACCTGTTCGATGCGCACCTGCCCCTGCTGCGCTATGAACAGCAGCCGGGCGTGGGCCTGGCGGTACGCAAGTATGTGCTGATGCGGCGCGGCATTCTCAGTTCGGCCGCGCAGCGCAAGCCAGCCGGCCCCATGTCGCCCACCGCCCGCCAGGAAGTCGACCACCTGCTGGCGCGCCTGGCCCGCCATGACCCGCGCGCGGGCCAATTGAAGTAAGGGCGTCTGGCTCCCGTCAGGGTGCCAGGCACCGTTGTGTGCCTCTAGCCGCCCTGCTTGCTGTTTTCGTAGCGCGCCTTGTTCTCGGCGTTGGGCGGATACAGCCCCGGCAGCGAGGCGCCGCCCTCCACTTCCTGCATGATCCAGCCTTCCAGGCGTTCCTGCTCGACGGCCAGGGCCGCCACCTCGGCGAGCAAGGCCGCGGGAATGACCACCGCGCCATCCTGGTCGGCCACGATCACGTCATCGGGAAACACCGCCACGCCGCCGCAGCCTATGGGCTGCTGCCAATCGACGAAGGTCAGCGCCGCCACCGAAGGCGGGGCGGCCGCGCCCGCGGCCCAGATGGGCAGGCCGGTGGACAGCACGCCGGCCAGGTCGCGCACCGCGCCATCGCTGACCAGCGCCGCCACGCCGCGCCTGGCCATGCGGGCGCACAGAATATCGCCCCAGAAGCCCGCGTCTTTCACGCCGTTGGCATCCACCACGGCGATGCAGCCTTCCGGCATCTGCTCGATGGCCGCGCGGGTGGATTTGGGAGAGCTCCAGGATTCCGGCGTGGCCAGGTCTTCGCGGGCGGGAATGAAGCGCACCGTGAAGGCGCGGCCCACCAGGCGCGGCTGGCCGGACGCCAAGGGGAAGGCGCCGCGTATCCATACATTGCGCAACCCTTTCTTGAGCAGAATGGTGGTCAGTGTGGCCGTGGTGACGCCGGCCAGGGCCTGGAATGCGGCTGCGTCCTGCGAGGAAGTCATCGAGGTCTCCGGTAGAGGAAAGGCAAGGGTGATCTTAGCGGTGTCCGGGCGGATTCGGCATTATCGACAAGATAACGCAACTCATTTTCATTAATATAGAATCACGGCTGTCCGCAACGCCCTTTTTCCCGGCTTCCGATGTTTTTGTCTTCGAAGGCAGCCGCGCCCCAGCGCCGGCGCCTGGTCCTGGCGGCCGCCGCGCTGGCCGTGG
>NZ_JAJMLX010000056.1 GCF_020991325.1 Bordetella petrii
CCTGGGTGGCGGGTTGCGGGCTGGACACCGGCGCGCATGCGGTGGCCGCCCTGACAGCGTTGTTCGACATGCGCGGCGACACGCCGCTGGTACTGGACGCCGACGGGCTGAACCTGCTGGCGGGCGGCGTGCTGCCCTCCTGGGGGCCAGGCCCGGCCGTATTGACGCCCCACCCCGCCGAGGCGGCCCGCCTGCTGGGCACCACGGCAAGCCAGGTACAGGCCGACCGCCAGGCGTCGGCCCAGGCCCTGGCCCGCCGCCATGGCGCCTGGGTGGTGCTGAAAGGGGCCGGCACCCTAGTCTGCCGGCCGGATGGTCATTGCTGGTTGAATACCACCGGCAACCCCGGGCTGGCCACGGCCGGCACCGGCGACGTGCTGGCCGGCATGCTGGGCAGCCTGCTGGCCCAAGGCCTGCCCCTGGAACAGGCTGTACCGGGGGCTGTCTGGCTGCACGGCGCGTCCGCCGACCGTCTGGTGGCCGCGGGCATCGGCCCCCTGGGAATGACCGCCGGCGAACTGGCAGATGCCGCCCGGCAGTTGCGGAATGGCCACGATTAAAGGTCGTTACAACTTATCCACAGATTCATGTTGCATTGCACTTAGGGTTATCCCTATAATGGTTTACCCCATGACGAAACGGACTGGAGATTAACCATGAGCGACCTGACCCTGAACCAAAATGCCCGCCTGACCGACGCGCTGGAACGTGACCTGCTCCGCGGCGCGATGGAAAGCCAATCGAATGCCCAACCGCTGGTGCTGCTGAAGCAAACCGGCGCCGCCATCGCCCGCGCCACCGGCGCCTTCGTCGACTACGTCCTCGAAGTGCAAGACGCGATGAACCGCGCCCGCGCCGCCAGCGCCCGCTACTCCGGTTCGCAGTGGTAATCTGCCTTCCGGCCTGAGGCCCCGCCCTGCAAAGGGCTGGGCCTTGGTGCTGTGCGCCTTCGGGCGCCCCAAGGCGCCGCACCTCGAAGCGAGGAGCGGCGCCTTGTTGTTTTCGGGCCTGGCCCGAAAATTTGCGCGACGCAACACGGGTCGGTGCGCATTGACAATGCGTAAAGCCCCTTCCGATAATCGGCCCCTTGTCACGATTGATTGCATCTGGCGGCAGCCCGCCGGCCGGTGCGCAATCGTCCCGATTCGGAGTTTTCATGAAATTGCGTACTTCCCTGGCCCTGCTGGCGGCCAGCGCTGGCATCGCCGCCGCGCCCGCTGTCCTGGCCCAGTCCCTGACGATCGCGCTGTCGTCCGAACCCACGTCCGCCGACCCGCACTACCACAAGCAAACGCAGAACGACGCGTTCGCGGCGCACGTTTACGACTCGCTGATCAACCGCAGCGCCGACATGACGCTGGTGCCGGGCCTGGCCACCTCGTGGAAGAACGTGGACGACCTGACCTGGGAACTGAAGCTGCGCGAAGGGGTGAAATTCTCGAACGGCCAGCCCTTTACCTCGCAGGACGTGCTGTTTTCGGTGTGCCGCACGCTGAACAACAAGACCAACGTGTCGCAGTCGTACATGACGGTGACCAAGCTGCTGACCGACGTGCAGACGCCGGACGACCATACCGTCATCCTGAAAACCGCCGAGCCCTTCCCCCTGATGCCGGCCGAACTGGCGCGCCAGTTGCCCATTATCTGGAACGGCATCGTCGAGCACGGCCCGCTGAAGTTCGCGCCGAAAGAAGGCTGCGGCGTGACCGGCCCGTGGCCCACGGTGGCCGACTTCAACAACGGCAAGGACGCCATCGGCACCGGCCCGTACAAGCTGAAGTCGTACGTAAAGGGCACCGGCATCGAGCTGGAACGCAATGACGATTACTGGGGCGGCAAGCCACAGTGGCAAACCGTGAAGTTCGTGCCGGTGCCCAACGCCGGCCCGCGCCTGACCGGCCTGCTGTCGGGCGACTTCGACGTGATCGAGAACCCCGCCGCGCGCGACCTGCCGCGCCTGAAAGACAACAAGGACTTCGGCTACGTGGCCACGCCGTCCACCCGCCTGGTGTTCTTCCAGCCCGACGTGGGCCGCAATCCCAGCCCGTTCGTCAAGAGCGCCGACGGCAAGAACCCGCTGCAGGACCTGCGCGTGCGCCAGGCCATCAGCATGGCCATCGACCGCAAGACCATCAATGCCCGCATCATGGACGGCCTGTCGACCCCGGCCAACCAGTACATGCCCGACGGCATGTTCGGCGCCCTGCCCAAGGCCCCCGAGATCAAGTACGACCCCGAAGGCGCCAAGAAGCTGCTGGCCGAGGCTGGCTACCCCGACGGTTTCGAGCTGACCCTGTCGTCGACCAACAACCGTTATGTCAACGACGGCCAGGTGGCGCAGGCCGTGGCGCAGTACCTGTCGCGCATCGGCATCAAGACGCACGTGGATGCCATGACCGCCTCGATCTACTTCCCCAAGCGCGCCAAGCGCGAGTTCAGCTTCGCCATCGGCGGCTGGCCGGCGGAAACCGGCGAGGCCTCGGCGCTGTTCCAGCTGTGGGTGGCGTCGACCGATTCGGCCCGCAGCCTGGGCACCAGCAACTACGGCGGCTTCTCGAATGCCGAGTTCGACAAGGTGTACGAGCAGGCCATCGTGACGGTAGACCGCGACAAGCGCGAGAAACTGCTGCAGGAATCGACCAAGATCGCGCTGGCCAACCTGCCGCTGATCCCGCTGCACTTTGAAAGCAGTGTCTGGGCGTTCCGCAAGGGCCTGACCTACGAAGGCCGTCGCGACCAATACACGCTGGCCATGTCGGTGCATCCCGCCGCCGGCAAATAAACGGCGGCATCCGGTGCCGGACGCCCGTGGCAATACTTTAAGAGGTCTGGCTCCTGCAGGGTGCCAGACCCCGTCGGGTCGAGCCTGCTCACACATCGGTGTCTGACACCCCTTGCGGGGAGTCAGACACCCTGCGGCTTCAATCCGGCAAAGGCGCTTCCAGTTCGTCGATACGCGCCTTCAGGTGCTCGATGAAGCGCGCCACGCCGGGCGGCAGCAGGCGTCCTTCCATGGTCTGGATCTGCAGATTGCGCGACTGCAGTTCGGCGCTGACCACGGGCCGCGCCACCAGGCCGTCCTGGGCCAGCCGCCAGGCCACCGAGATATAGCCGGCGAACATCACCGCATTGGAATTGCGCACGAAGCCGTGCAACGCTGGTGAATAGTTGGACACCAGCGCCGCCTGCAGCGGCACGGCCTCCAGGGCGCAGGTGCGGTTGAGCAGGCGCCGGGCCGTGCTTTTGTCGTCGGTCAGCGCCAGCGGATAGGCCAGCACTTCTTCCAGGTCCAGCCGGCTGCGCCCCGCCAGCGGGTGGCTGGCGGCCATGACCGCGTAGACCGGCGCGCGCCACGAATGCAGCACCGCCACACCCTGCGCCGGTTCAACATTGAACGACACCGCCACGTCGATGTCGCCGTTGGCGATCTGCCGCATGGCTTCCGGCGGCGTCAGCACCTGCAGGGCAAAGCGGCTGCGGGGATGCTGGCGGCGGAAATCCACCATGGCCACCGGCAGAAAACCCTGGGCCGGCCCTTCCGAGGCGCCCACCCGGATCTCGTCGTGCGGCGCGCCCTGCAGGCCGGCGATCTGCCGCAGCACCTCGTCGGCCTCCAGCTGCGTGCGCCGGGCGTGCGACAGCAGCAGCCGGCCGGCCTCGCTCAGCGCCATGCCGCGCGGCGCGCGCTCGAACAGCGGCGTACCCACCTCTTCTTCCAGCCGGGCGATCTGGCGGCTGATGGCCGAGATAGCCACGTGCAATTCCTTGGACGCGCCGCTCAGGCTGCCCGCCTGGGCAACCGCCGCGAAGTACTTCAGGGCTATTCCATGCATGCCCGCACCTTTCCGGTTACGGCCCGCGGTCGATGCGAGCCTGGCTTGTTCCTTTGCCAAAAAGGCAAATAGTTTGGCAAATATTCTAATTGCCGAGAAAGCTGGCCCGCTCCTAGAATCTGCCGAGATAAGAAATCGACGCCGCGCCCCTGTCGTGGCCGGCCCATTCCCCAGGGGGAAACGTGTTCCTGGCAGCTTGCCGTCCGCCCAGCCCGGCGGGCCTACTACGCCCTTGCGCGCCCATGGCGGCGCGCCATGCCTGTGCGCACCCGCCATCGCGCGCGTGCCGCCGCCCCCTTTTCTTGCGAAGCTTCCATGTCCAGCCCTGACACCGCGCCCAAGGTGCGCCCGTTTGAACTCGCCTGTCCCGACTTGTCGGCCGAACGCCTGGGCAATACCGATACCCCCGGCGTCTGGCACTTCGATTCCGGCGCCCCCGGCAAGCGCGTGATGCTGACGGCGCTGATCCACGGCAATGAGCTATGCGGCGCCTGGGCCCTGAAAACACTGCTGGCCAGCGGCTTGCGGCCGCGCCAGGGTTCGCTGACCCTGGCCTTCTGCAACCTGGCGGCGTTCGACCGTTTCGATGCGGCCAACTATCTGCCGTCGCGGTTCGTCGACGAAGACATGAACCGCGTCTGGAGCGACGACAAGCTGGCCGACCCCGCCACCCAGGAACGCCGCCGCGCCGCCGCCCTGCGGCCCTGGGTGGCGCAGGCCGACTGGCTGCTGGATTTCCATTCGATGAGCAATTCCGAGGTGCCGCTGCAACTGGCCGGCCTGCAAGCGCGCAATATCGAGTTGGCGCTGCAACTGGGCACGCCCGGCACCATTATTTCGGACGCGGGCCATGCGGCCGGCGTGCGCATGCGCGACTATGGCCGCTTTGGCGAAAGCGGCGACAACGGCACGCGCTCGCTGCTGGTCGAATGCGGCTTTCACGGCGCCCCGCAGGCACGCGACGTGGCGGTGGACCAGATGGCGCGCTTCCTGGCGGCGGCCGGCACGGTGAACCGCGCCGATCTGCCGGCCGGCTGGTTGGCGCCCGACGCGCCGCGCCAGCAGGCCTTGCGCGTGACCCATGCCATTGCCGCCAAGAGTGCCGACGTCAGCTTTGCCCAGCCCTGGCGCGGCCTGGAGCAACTGCCCGCGGCGGGTACCCTGCTGGGCTGGAACGACGGCGAGCCCTTCCATACCCCCTACGATGACTGCGTGCTGATCATGCCGTCGCTGGCGAATGTGCGGCCCGGCGTGACCGTGCTGCGCCTGGCCCAACCCATTGCCTGAATACGACCCCAGGAGAACCACTCCCATGTACTCGTCCTGCATACGTACCGCGGCACTGGCCGCCCTGCTTGGCGTCGCCGCCGGCGCCCAGGCCCAATCGCTGAAGATTGCCCTGGCGTCGGAACCCACCGCCATGGATCCGCACTATCACCAGGCCACGCCGAACAATGCGATGGCCTCGCAGATTTTCGAGACCCTGGTGGCGCAGAACGCCAAGATGGGCCTAATTCCCGGCCTGGCGGTTTCGTGGAAAACACTGGACGACACCACCTGGGAATTCAAGCTGCGCGAGAGCGTGAAATTCTCCAACGGCGAGCCGCTGACTCCGCAGGACGTGATTTTCACGTTCTGCCGCGTCATGAACAACGAAGAAGCCATTGCCGGGTCGTACGCCGCCCTGGTGAAAAAGTTCGCCGACGTCCAGGCCGTGGACGCGCACACGCTGCGCATCAAGACGCTCAAGCCCTACCCGCTGCTGGCCAACGACCTGACCCGCACCGGCATCCTGTGGAGCGGCATCGCGGAACACGGCCCCATCACGTTCGACCTGGAAAAAAAATGCGGCGTCACCGGCGACTGGCCGCGCGTGGCGGATTTCAACAACGGCAAGAACACCATCGGCACCGGCCCGTACAAGATGAAGTCGTACGTGAAGGGCACCGGCATCGAGCTGGAGCGCAATGAAGACTACTGGGGCAGCAAGCCCGAGTGGCGCAACGTAACCTTCGTGCCCGTGCCCAATGCGGGCCCGCGCCTGACCGGCCTGCTGGCGGGCGATTTCGATGTCATCGAAAGCCCGGCCGCGCGCGACGTGCAGCGCATCAAGACCACCCCCGGCTTCGGCTATGTGGTGACGCCGTCGGTGCGCGTGGTGTATTTCCAGCCCGACGTGGGCCGCGACGCCAGCCCGCTGGTGAAAGCCGACAACGGCAAGAACCCGCTGCAGGACGTGCGCGTGCGGCGCGCCATCAGCATGGCCATCGACCGCAAGACTATCGTGGCGCGCATCATGGACGGCATGGCCACGCCCGCCAACCAGTTCCTGCCCGATGGCATGTTCGGCACGCTGCCCAACCCGCCGGAACTGAAATACGACCCCGAAGGCGCCAAGAAACTGCTGGCCGAAGCCGGCTACCCCAACGGCTTCGAAATGACCCTGTCGTCCACCAACGACCGCTACATCAACGACGGCCAGATCACGCAGGCCGTGGCGCAGTACCTGTCGCGCATCGGCATCAAGACGCACGTGGACGCCATGACCCGGTCGGTGTATTTCCCCAAGCGCGCCAAGCGCGAATTCAGCTTCGCCATGGGCGGATGGGCATCGGAAACCGGCGAGGCCTCGTCGTTCATGCAGTACTGGGTAACCTCGTTCGCCCCGGAACTGGGCATGGGCACCAGCAACTACGGACGCTATTCGAACCCGGAACTGGACAAGATTTTCCGCCAGGCCGTCACCACCGTGGACGACGCCCAGCGCGAGAAAATGCTGCAACAGGCGCTGACCATCACCCTGGCCGACCTGCCCAGCATCCCGCTGCATTTCGAAAGCAGCATCTGGGCCTTCCGCAAGGGGCTGACCTACGAAGGCCGCGCTGACCAGTACACTCTCGCCTCGTCGGTGAAGCCGGCCCCCTAGGGCCGGCCGCTATTCCCGAGCAGAACTAAGGAACGCATAACGTGGTTTTGTTTACCCTGCGCAGGCTCATCCAGAGCCTGTTCGTGCTGCTGGCCGTGTCGGTGGTGGTGTTTTTCGCGGTCTATGCCGTGGGCGACCCCATCGAACTGCTGGTCAGCCCCGAGGCCACCATGGAGGACCGCGCGGCCACCATCGCCCGCCTGGGGCTGGACCTGCCCATCTGGCAGCAATACTTCACCTTCCTGTGGCGCGCCCTGCACGGTGACCTGGGCACGTCGTTCGTGCACGGCATCCCGGCCATCGAGCTCATCGTGCAGCGCATCCCGGCCACCTTCGAACTGGTGGTGGTGGCCATTACGCTGACCTGTGTGATCGGCATCCCGCTGGGGCTGGTGGCGGGCCTGTACCGCGATCAGCCGCTGGGCCGCGGCATCATGGCCAGTTCGGTGCTGGGCTTTTCGCTGCCCAACTTCTGGCAGGGCATGATGCTGATCCTGCTGTTCGCCGTGTGGCTGGGCTGGCTGCCGGCATCGGGGCGCGGCGACACGGTCAGCGTGCTGGGCGTGCCGCTGTCCATCCTGACGCTGGACGGCTGGTCGCATGTGATGATGCCGGCCGTCAACCTGGCCCTGGCGAATATCGCGCTGGTGCTGCGCCTGACGGCCACCGGCGTGGCCGAGGCCCAGACCCAGGAATACGTGAAGTTCGCGCGCGCCAAGGGCGTGCGGCCCGGGCGCATCGTGCGCCGCCATATCCTGCGCAATATCCTGATCCCGGTGGTTACCGTGGTGGGCATGGAATTCGGCAGCCTGATCGCCTATTCCACCATTACCGAAACCGTGTTCGCCTGGCCCGGCATGGGCAAACTGCTGATCGACAGCGTGTACCAGCTGGACCGCCCGGTGGTGGTGGCCTACGTGATGCTGGTCACGCTGATCTTCGTTATCGTCAATTTCATCGTCGACATTCTCTACGCCGCGCTCGACCCGCGCGTGCAGCTTGTCGCCCCCGCACACTGATATGGCACATTCCGCTTCCAACAGCCGCACGCGCACCATCCAGCCGCTGGATGACACGCCGCGCCGTGCCACCATCCTGAAAAAACTGCACAGCCGCCCCACGGTAATAGGCTCGGCCATCGCGCTGGCCATCCTGATGGTGGTGGTGCTGGCCGCGCCGCTGTTCGCGCCGCAGAACCCCTATGACCTGGCCAGCCTGAACCTGCTGGACGGCCGCCTGCCGCCCGGGGCCGAATCCATGGACGGCCAGGTGTACCTGCTGGGCACCGACGACCAGGGCCGCGACATGTTCAGCGCCATTCTGTACGGCCTGCGCATCAGCCTGATGGTGGGCCTGTCGGCCGTGGGGCTGGCCACCGCCATCGGCAGCATGGCGGGCCTGGTGGCCGCCTATGTGGGCGGCTTCGTCGACACCATGCTGATGCGCATCGTCGATTTCATCCTGGGTTTTCCCACCATCCTGGTGGCGCTGGTGCTGCTGGCCATGATGGGCCGCGGTGTGGACAAAGTGATCCTTGCGCTGGTGGTGGTGCAATGGGCGCATTACGCGCGCATCATGCGCGGCCGCGCCCTGCAGGAACGCCGCAAGGAATACGTCGAGGCCGCCGCCAACCTGGGCTTTCCCGCCTGGCGCATCATGGTGTTCCACCTGCTGCCCAACTGCCTGGGCCCGGTCATGGTGTTCGCCACCATCCAGATCGCCACGGCCATCGCGCTGGAAGCCACGCTGTCGTTCCTGGGCGTGGGCGTGCCCATTACCGAGCCTTCGCTGGGCCTGCTGATCGCGAACGGCTTCCAGTACCTGCTGTCGGGCGACTACTGGATCAGCATGTTCCCGGGCGCGGCCCTGCTGGTGCTGATCCTCACCATCAACATCGTGGGCGACCGCCTGCGCGAAGCCCTGGACCCGCGACGAGCATGAGCGACATCATTCTGCAGGTGCGCGGGCTGCGCACCGCATTCCATACCGAAGCCGGCGCCTGGCCGGCCGTGGACGGCGTAGACCTGACCGTGCGCCGCGGCGAGATCCTGGGACTGGTGGGCGAGTCGGGCTCGGGCAAGTCCGTTACCGGCTTTTCCTTGCTGGGCCTGATCGACCCGCCGGGCGAGGTGGTATCGGGCGAAGTCCTGTTCAAGGGCCAGGACCTGCGCGGCCTGAACGAAGAGGCCATGCGCCGCCTGCGCGGCAACCGCATCGCCATGATCTTCCAGGATCCGCTGATGACGCTGAACCCGGTGCTGCGCGTGGGCGAACAGATGATGGAAGCCATCCTGACGCACGAGAAAGTGCCGGCCGCCGAGGCGCGCGAGCGCTGCCGCGAGGCGCTGGCCATGGTGGGCATCCCTTCGCCCGACAAGCGCCTGGACAGCTATCCGCATGAATTCTCGGGCGGCATGCGCCAGCGCGTGGCCATTGCCATCGCCATGCTGAACAAGCCCGACCTGATCATCTGCGACGAACCCACCACCGCGCTGGACGTCACCATCCAGGGGCAGATCCTGTACCGCATGCAGGAAATCTGCCGCACCCACGACACGGCGCTGATCTGGATCACCCACGACCTGGGCGTGGTGGCCGAACTGGCCGACCAGGTGGCCGTGATGTATGCCGGGCGCATTGTCGAGGCCGGCCCCGTGGACCAGGTGCTGGACGCGCCGCGCCACCCCTATACCAAGGGCCTGCTCGATTCCATGCCGGCCAACACCGCGCCGGGCGAACGCCTGCACCAGATCGACGGCATGGCGCCCAGCCTGGCCGGGCGGCCCTCGGGCTGTGCCTTCCGGCCGCGCTGCCCCAATGTCATTACCCGCTGCGCCGAGCAAGTTCCCGGCCCCACCCAGGAAGGGCCGCGCAACTTCCGCTGCTACGTACCGATTGCCCGCGAGACCGCCACCGCATGACCCCGCAAGATACGCCCGTTATCGAGCTGCGCAACGTCCATAAGCGTTTCGAGCAGCACCCCGACCTGGCCCAGCGCCTGCTGGCGCTGGCCGGCAAACCCATAGACCGCCGCACGGTGCATGCCGTCAACGGCGTGGACCTGTCCATCCAGCGCGGCGAAGTGCTGGGCCTGGTGGGCGAGTCCGGCTGCGGCAAATCCACGCTGGGCCGCGTGGTGGCCGGCCTGCATCGCCAGACCGAAGGCGAACTGCTGTACCAGGGCCGCCCCGCCGCCAGCCTGCGCGGCGCCGAACAGCTGGCCTATACGCTGGGCGTGCAGATGATCTTCCAGGATCCGCAAGCCTCGCTGAACCCTCGCCAGCGCCTGCGCCAGATCCTGGGCGAGTCGCTGAAGGTGCACAAGCTGGCTCCCGCCGCCGAGATTCCCGCGCGCATCGACCGCGCCCTGTCCGAAGTGGGCCTGGACCGCGAGTACCGCGACCGTTTCCCGCACCAGATTTCCGGCGGCCAGCGCCAGCGCATCGGCATTGCGCGCGCCCTGATGGTGTCGCCCAAGTTCCTAGTGTGCGACGAACCCGTGGCCGCGCTGGATGTATCGATCCAGGCCCAGGTCATCAACTTGTTCATGGACCTGCGCGAACAGCATGGTTTCACCTACCTGTTCATCAGCCATGACCTGGGCGTGGTCAAGCATATTTCCGACCGCGTGGCCATCATGTACCTGGGCAAGATCGTCGAGCGCGCGCCGGCCGCCGAGATCTTCACGCGCGCCAACCATCCGTACACCCAGGCCCTGCTGGCCGAAGTGCCCGACGTGGGCCGCCGCGGCCGCAAGTTCACGCCCATCAAGGGCGAGATACCCTCGCCCCTGAACCCGCCGCCCGGCTGTACGTTCCACCCGCGCTGTCCGCATGCCCTGCCGCGTTGCCGCGAACAGGCGCCCGAACTGAAAGAAATCGCGCCCGGCCACTGGTCGGCCTGCCACCTCAACCCGTAGCCTCGCCCCGCCATGAAACCAGAGATGTCCAACGCCGAGCGCATCGCCCATGAACTGGGCCATGCCGGCCGCAACGCCATTGCCTACGTCGACGATGACCGCAATGCCGACCGCCCCTTCACGCTGCAAACCTACCGCCCCTACGGCTACACGCCCGACCGCCCGGTGGTGATGGTGCAGCATGGCGTGCTGCGCAACGGCGACGACTACCGCGACTTCTGGATTCCCGCCGCCGACAAGCACAATGTGCTGATCGTGGCGCCCACGTTTTCCAACGACATCTGGCCCGGCGTGGAAAGCTATAACAATGGCCGGGTGTTCAGCGCCGGCGGCAACCCCCGCCATATCGACGGCTGGACGTACGCGCTGGTGGCCCGGGTGCTCGCCGATTTGCGCAAGGCCGGCGTCACCGAGGTGGAACAGGCCCATTTGTTCGGCCATTCGGCGGGCGGCCAGTTCGTGCACCGGCTGATGAGCAGCCAGCCGCACGCGCCCTTCTGCGCCGTGACGGCAGCCAATCCCGGCTGGTACACGCTGCCTACCTTCGACCATCGTTTCCCCGAAGGCATGGACGGCGTGGGGTTGGGCGAAGAACACTTGCTGCGCCTGCTGGCCTACCCCATGACCATCCTGGCGGGCGACCAGGACATCGCCACCAACGACCCCAACCTGCCGTCCGAGCCGGCCGCCATGCGGCAAGGCCCGCACCGGTATGCGCGCGCCCACCATTATTTCGAAGCCGGCCAGCGCGAGGCCCAGCGCCGCGGCGCGCCGTTCGGCTGGACGCTGCAGACCGTGCCCGGCATCGGCCACGATGGACGCACCATGTCGGCGGCCTGCGCCAGCCTGTGGTTCGAAGGCAAGCTGCCCAGCGAGGCCGAACTGGCCAAGCTGGCCGGCCAGCAAGTGGCCTGATCATTCCCGTTTATCCACCAGGAACGCAAGCATGACATCCCTGCCCAGTACCGAAGCCCTCGTCGCCGGCATCCAATCATGGGTGCGCTGTGAGTCGCCGTCCAACTCGCCGGAAGGCGTGGCCGCCATGGCGGCGCTGGTGGAAGCACAGGCCCGCGCCGCCGGGCTGACGGTGGAAATCACCCCGCTGGACCCGGGCACCGGGCCGCTGCTGTACGCCACCAACCGCGCGGCCGGCGATACGCGTCCGGGCATTCTGGTGCTGGCGCACCTGGACACCGTGCATCCCGTCGGCACCTTGCAGGACAACCCCTGCCGCATCGAAGACGACCGCCTGTACGGCCCGGGCAGCTACGACATGAAGGGCGGCATCTACCTGGCGCTGGCGGCCTTGTCCACGCTGGCCCAGCCCGGCGCCACGCGCTTGCCGGTGGATTTCCTGATGGTCCCGGACGAGGAAATCGGCAGCCATGCCTCGCGCGCGTCCATCGAGCGCTACGCGGCCAATGCCAAGTACGGCCTGGTGTGCGAACCGGCCCGCCCCAACGGCGGCCGGTGCGTCACGGCGCGCAAGGGCACCGGCATGCTGCGCCTGAACGTGAAGGGCCGCCCGGCCCACGCCGGCATGCAGCATGAAAAAGGCCGCAGCGCCATCCGCGAAATGGCGCACCAGGTGCTGGCGCTGGAGGCCATGACTGACTACGAACGCGGAGTGACGGTCAGCGTCGGCACCATCGCGGGCGGCACCGTCACCAACACGGTTCCGGCGCAATGCCGCTGCGTGGTGGATTTCCGCGTGCCCGACATGGGCGCGGCCGAAGACGTGCTGCGCCGCATGCGCAACCTGTGCGCGGTGGGCCCGGACGTGGAACTGGACATCGACGTGGAACTGAACCGCCCGCCCATGGTGCGCAGCGACGCCGCGGCCGCCCTGCTATCGCTGGCGCAGGGCTATGCGCGCGAGGCCGGTTTCGACCTGGAAGAGGCCCCCATGACAGGCGGCGGCAGCGACGCCAACTTCACCTCGGCCATGGGCGTACCCACCCTGGACGGCCTGGGCGCCGACGGCGATGGCGCCCATACGCTGCACGAATACATCCTGGTATCCACCCTGCAGACCCGCGCGAAGTTCTGGCAGTTGCTGCTGCGCGAACTGGCCTGAACGGGCCAGGAAAAAGGGCGGGGTGAGTTTTCGCCGATGCCGGCGGGTGTCTGGCACCCCCCAGGGTGCCAGACACCGTTACGTGCCACGATGGTCTCAGTAAGACGGTGTCCGGCACCCTGACGGGAGCCGGACTCCTGGCAGTCGGAAGGAGCATGACCGCCAACAGGGCGGCGCCAGACACACAAGGTGCCTGGCACCCAGGTCATATGCGGGCCAGCCTGCGGCGTTGGCCGCAACTGCTTGATCATTCCCCTTGTAGGGTCACCACCACGCGGCGCGCGCCGCCGTGGTTGCGGTGTTCGCACAGGTAGATGCCTTGCCAGGTACCCAGGCCGGGCCGGCCGGCGCTGATGGGAACACTGACGCTGGCGCCCAGGATGCTGGATTTCAGGTGGGCGGGCAGGTCGTCGCTGCCTTCATAGGTGTGCTCGTAGTAGGGCTGGTTCTCGGGCACCGCGTGGTTGAAGTAGCGCTCGAAATCGTGGCGCACCGTCGGGTCGGCGTTTTCGTTCAAGGTCAGCGAGGCCGAGGTGTGCTGGATGAACACGTGCATCAGACCCACGCCTATGGCCCGCACTTCGGGCAGCTGGCGCAGGATTTCGTCCGTGACGAGGTGAAAGCCGCGCGGCCGCGCCGCCAGGGTCAGGGTTTTTTGAATCCACATGGTGCCTGCTCGCAAGTGGGGCGCCCTGCGCTGCGGCAACCGGGCGCCAGATTGTTCATATCGCACATTTTAGCTATGATATGTTCATTATGAACACCCCGGGCCATGTCATGACCGCCCTGCGCAAGACCAAGCCTTCCCCCGACGCCGTGCTGGCCAAGGCGGTGTTGCGCGCGGCCGACCAGTTGGGCCTGCGGCAGGCCGACCTGGCCGCCGTGCTGGGCGTGCACCGCACGGCAGTCAGCCGGCTGAAGCAAAGTCAGGCGCTAGACCCGGCCTCGAAACAGGGCGAACTGGCCCTGCACCTGGTGCGCATGGCGCGCGCACTGTACGCCCTGACCGGCGGCGACGCCGACTGGATCCGCCACTTCATGCACAGCCCCAACAAGGTCACGGGCGGCGTGCCGGCGCAACAAATCGCCAGCATCCAGGGCCTGATGGCCGTCACGCAGTTCGTCGACGCTATCCGGGGCAAGGTGTGACAATCTGGCAGGCCTGCAACGGGCCGGACCAAATCCGTCCCATCAGCGGCGCGCTGTACCGGCTGGTGGAAAGCCAGGAACACATTGCCACGCTGGGCTATGTGGATACCCTGGAAGAACAGGCCATGCTGGAAGCGCTGATCGACACCGTGAAGCCGCCGTACCGTGACGAAGGCGATGGCTATCACTACCTGTTGAAAACGCCGTTCCGCTACCCGCCCCTGCCCTGGGGTTCGCGCTTCGGGCGCACGCATGAGCGCGGTATTTTCTATGGCGGATGCAGCGTGGCCACCACGCTGGCGGAATCGGCTTACTACCGCTACGTGTTCTGGTATTCCATGGATGCTGCGCCCATCAAGGCGCAAATCCACAGCCAGCACACCCTGTTCTCGGTAGGCTACAAAACCCGCCAGGGCATCCGCCTGCACCAGCCGCCGTTCGACGCCTACCGCGCCGAACTGGCGCACCCGGCCCAGTACCAGGCCACACAACAGCTGGGCAGCGCCATGCGCGACGCGGGCGTCCAGGCCTTCGAATATTTCTCCGCGCGCGATCCGGCGGGCGGCCATTGCGGCGGCCTGTACACCCTGCAGGCCATGGCGCACAAGCAGCCGCGCGACATGAGCGCCTGGCTGTGCCAGGCCAGCGCGGACGAAGTCGCTTTCAAGCAGGTGGGCACGCGCGAAGTCGCCAGCTATCCGCTGGCCAGTTTCCTGCACAGCGGGCGGCTGCCCATGCCGGCCTGAACCGCCCGGTTATTTGCGCAGCAGCGCCTTCAGCATGCCCAAGCGCTCCTTGGGGCTCATGGCGCGCGTAGCCTCGTCTTCCTGCACCCGCACATCGCCCAGCCCCATTTCCTCGATGAAGCGCGACGGTTCGCGCACCATGTCTTCGCGCGCGCGGCGGCGCTTCTTGCACCAGCTGAGGTTCAGGCTGCGCTGCGCCCGCGTGATGCCCACGTACATCAGGCGCCGCTCTTCCTGGATGCGGGTGGCCAGGTTCTCGGCCGCGCGGGCCGGATCGCCCTGTTCATCGTCCTTGCCCAGGTGCGGCAGCAGCCCTTCTTCCACCCCCAGCAGGTACACATGCGGGTATTCCAGGCCCTTGGAAGCATGCAGGGTGGAAAGCTTGACCGCATCGGGCTCTTCTTCTTCGCCGCGTTCCAGCATGGTGATCAGCGCCACGTGCTGCACCAGGTCGAACAGCGACATGCCGTCTTCCTCGGCCTTGCGCTTGAGCCAGCCAGTAAGTTCCAACACGTTTTCCCAGCGCGACTGCGCGGGTTTTTCTTCCAGGGTGTCGTACAGGTAGCGTTCGTACTGAATGGCGCCCAGCATGTCGTCCAGAATGGCGCCGGCGGGCTCGGGCGAACCGCCGCCATCGGTGCGCCCCCGGCCGCCGCGCCATTGCAGGCGGCGTATGTACTCGGCAAAGGTGCGCAGCGATTCCAGCTGGCGCGCCTGCAGCAGGCTTTCCAGCCCGGTTTCCCCCACGGCGGCCAATAGCGATACCTCGCGCTGCGCCGCATACTGGCCCAGCACCTGCAGCGTGGCCTGGCCGATGCCGCGCTTGGGCGTGGTGGCCGCGCGGATGAATGCCGGGTCGTCATCATCGTTCGCGATCAGGCGTAAATAGGCCAGAATGTCGCGCACTTCCGCCTTGTCGAAAAAGCTTTGCCCGCCCGCGATGGTGTACGGAATTTTCAGGTTGCGCAGCGCTTGTTCCATGATGCGCGACTGGTGGTTGCCGCGGTACAGCACGGCGAAGTCTTTCCACTGCGCCTGCCGCTCGAAGCGCGCGGCCGATATCTTCATGGCCACCGACTGCGCCTCGTGTTCGTCGCTGTCCATGGGCGACACCAGTATCGGTTCGCCCATCGCCAGGTCCGACCACAGTTTTTTCTCGAACAGCTTCGGGTTTTTTTCAATGACCTGGTTGGCCGCGGCCAGAATGCGCTGCACCGAGCGGTAATTTTGCTCTAGCTTGATCAGCTTGAGCTGCGGGTAATCGGTGGTGAGCTTGGCCAGGTTCTCGATGGTGGCGCCGCGCCAGGCATAGATGGCCTGGTCATCGTCGCCCACCGCGGTGAACATGGCACGGTCGCCGCACAGCAGTTGCACCAGCCGGTACTGGCACACATTGGTGTCCTGGTATTCGTCCACCAGCAGGTAGCGCACGCGGTTCTGCCAGCGCGTGCGCACCTCTTCGTTGCTTGCCAGCAGCTGGGCCGGAATGCGGATCAGGTCGTCGAAATCCACCGCCTGGTACGCGGCCAGCGTGGCGGCGTAATTGCGATACACATTGGCGGCCTCGACCTCGCCCGGCGTCGCGGCGACGCGCGCGGCATCGTCGGGGCTGAGCAAGCCGTTCTTCCACAGCGAAATGATCGACTGCACCGAGCGCAGCCGGCCGCGGTCGGTGGTGGCCAGCAGTTCCTGGATGATGGCCATGGCATCGTCCGCGTCCAGGATGGAAAACTGCGGCTTCAGCCCGGCGTGCCGCGCCTCTTCGCGCAACAGCTTCACCCCCAGCGAATGGAAGGTGCTGATGGTGAGCCCTTTGGCCAGCTTGCGGTCTACCAGGCCCTTGATGCGCTCATCCATTTCGCGCGCGGCCTTGTTGGTAAAAGTAAGCGCCACCACGTTGCGGCCCATGTAGCCGCATTCGCGCAGCAGGTAGGCGATTTTCTGGGTAATGACGCGCGTCTTGCCGCTGCCCGCGCCCGCCAGCACCAGGCAGGGGCCGTCCAGGTACAGCACCGCCTCTTTCTGGGCGGGATTCAGGCCGTGGCCTATGGGTGCGCTGTCGGACATGTTGAACTGTGAACGGGTTTCGGCGGGCGCAAGGCCCTAGATTTCCAGCGGATCGACTTCCAGCTGCCAGCGCACGCGGGCGTCGGCGGCAAGGCCGGGCAAGTGCCCCGCCCAGGCTGCCAGGAAAGCTTGCAGGGCCGGCCGGCTGCCGCTTTCCAGCAGCAGCTGCGCCCGCTCGACATTGGCCACGCGCACCACGCGCAACGGCACTGGATCGTACAACGTCAATGCGGCAATACCGGGAAAACCGCCATCCGCCGCCAGGTCGCGGGCCTGCTGCAAGAAGCCCAACGCCTGCGCCAACTCGCGCGCTTCGGAAGTCAGCAGCGCCTGATAGGCGAAGGGAGGCAGGCCGGTGGCCTCGCGTTCTTCCAGCGCATGGCGGGCGAAGCCCGGGTAGTCGTGGCGCAACAGGGCCTGGTACACGGGCTGCTCGGGGTAGCCCGTCTGGATCAGGACCTCGCCCCCGCCGTTATGGCGTCCGGCGCGCCCCGCCACCTGCATCAACTGGGCAAACAAGCGTTCCGGCGCACGGAAATCGTGGGCGAACAGCATCGAATCGGCGTTCAGGACGCCCACCAGGCCCAGCCGCGCGAAATCGTGCCCCTTGGCCACCATCTGCGTGCCCACCAGGATGTCGACCTCGCCGGCGTGCACGGCGGCGAACAGGGTTTGCGCGCTGCCCTTGCGGCGCGTGCTGTCCGCGTCGATGCGGGAAATGCGCGCCTGCGGAAACAGTTCCGCCAGATGTTCTTCCACGCGCTGGGTGCCCCGGCCCATGGGCTGCAGATCCTGGTCGCCGCATTCCGGACACGCGCGCGGCACCGGGGCCTGGTAGCCGCAATGATGGCAATGCAGCCGGTGGCCGTGGCCGGCGCTACGATGCAGCACGGTAAAGGCCGAACAACGCGGGCAATGGCTGACCCATGCGCACGACGCGCAATGCAGCACGGGCGCATAGCCGCGGCGGTTCAGGAACACCAGCGACTGCTCGCCGCGTTCCAGCCGCTGGCCGATGGCGTCGGTCAGTTGGGGCGACATGCCCTGGCGCATGGCCAGCCGGCGCGTATCGACCAGCCGGATGGCGGGCAGGCTGCTGGCGCGGGCCCGGCCCGGCAGGACCAGGCGCAGATAATGGCCGCGTCCGGCATGGTGCCAGCTTTCCAGCGAAGGCGTGGCCGAGCCCAGCACCACGGGGATGTCACGATCGCGCGCGCGCCATACGGCCAGGTCGCGCGCCGAATAGCGCAGACCTTCCTGTTGCTTGTACGAGGCATCGTGCTCTTCGTCGACCACGATCAGGCCCAGTTCGCTCATGGGCGCGAAAATGGCCATGCGCGTGCCCAGCAGCATGCGCGCCTGCCCGCGCTGCGCGCGAGCCCAGGCCTGCAGGCGCTCGCCATCCGACAGGCCGCTGTGCAGCACCGCCAGCCCCTGGCTGCCCAGCACCGATTCCAGCCGCGCGCGCACGGCGCCTTCCAACTGGGGCGTCAGGTTGATTTCGGGCACCAGCAGCAACACTTGCCGGCCCGCGGCCAGCACGCGCTGGGCCGCACGCAGGTACACCTCGGTCTTGCCGCTGCCCGTCACGCCATGCAGCAGGACAGGCTTGAAGTGGTCCAGCGCCGCCACCGCGTCTACCGCCGCCTGCTGGTCGGCGTTGAGATCGGGAGCCTGGTCGGGCACCGCCGGCGCGGCAGGCGCCTTGGGCTTGCGTGCGTCCAGCCGCGCCACGGGCCCCTGCCCCGACCGCTTGCCCTGGTAGGCCGTGGGCTTGCGCAGCGGCGGGGGCAAGGCCGGCAGCATCACCTCGCCCAGCGGCCGCTGGTAGTAGTCGGCGGCAAAACGCGCCAGGCGC
The DNA here is from genome assembly GCF_020991325.1 of Bordetella petrii. GTDB lineage: Bacteria > Pseudomonadota > Gammaproteobacteria > Burkholderiales > Burkholderiaceae_B > Bordetella_A > Bordetella_A petrii_E. The sequence continues at coordinate 18,576 of NZ_JAJMLX010000056.1, forward strand.
ATCCAGTCGTCGGGTAGCGGCGGCAGGTCTTCCAGCACCTGCTCGATGTCGCGCACCTGCGCCACGTCGATAGATGGCTGAACGGGGTTGTCCAGCACCACCCCCACCAGCTTGCGCCGTCCGAACGGCACGATGACGCGTGCGCCTGTCGGCAGCGGCGCGGGAGCACGGTAGTCGAAAGGGCCAGGCAGGGGCACGTCCAACGCCACGCGCACCCAGGCGGGCGCGCGCATGCCGGTATCGGCGGGCGCGTCAGACATGGGTAGCGTGGGTCGGGAGCATGGCGAAGGTGGTGAAGGGCAAATACAACTTAAAGTAAATTCTGGGTTTTGGCGCTAACAGTATGTCAAGGCGGACTGAAATGCGCAGCGCCTGCGCACCTGTGGATAACTTTGGGGAAAAACCCCCAACAACATTGCCCGGTGTCAAGGCGCATTACGCGAATGTTTAAAGGCAGATACATTCTATTCAGAATTTCCTGTTTATATTCATATACTTATAAACATTTCCCAGAATGTCTGCCAGCTATTTGGGGTTATCCCGGCTTGCTTCGCTGCTGTGCACAACTTCGTGGTGGCAGCACGCCGGCGCGGCCTTCCGCGCCGAAGCGGCCACTTACTCAGGCATGCAGGGCGCGGCTGTAGCCGTGCACTTCGTCGACCAGTTCGGCCACCGCCTCGGGCGGCGTGAACTGCGAAATACCATGCCCCAGGTTGAACACGTGCCCCCCCTGGCCCACCGGGCCAAAGGCGTCCAGGGTGCGGCGCGCCTCGGCGCGGATGGCCTGGGCGCCGCCGAACAGTGTGATGGGATCCAGATTGCCCTGCAGGGCGACCGCATCGCCCGTGCGCTGGCGCGCCTGGCCCAGGTTCACCGTCCAGTCCAGCCCCACGGCGTCGCAGCCGCAAGCGGCGATGGCTTCCAGCCACTGGCCGCCCCCCTTGGTGAAGACGATGACTGGCACCCGACGCCCTTGGTGTTCGCGGGTAAGGCCGCTTACCACCTTGCGCGTATAGGCCAGGGAAAATTGCTGGAACAATCCGTCGGCCAGCACCCCGCCCCAGCTGTCGAACAGCATCACGGCCTGGGCGCCGGCCTGGATTTGCGCGTTCAGGTATTGCAGCGTGGCCTGCGCGTTGATTTCCAGGATGCGGTGCAGCAGGTCGGGGCGCGCGTACAGCATGGTCTTGATAAGCCGGTAATCGGCGCTGCCGCGGCCTTCCACCATGTAGCAGGCGATAGTCCAGGGGCTGCCCGCAAAACCGATAAGAGGCACCTTGCCATCGAGCTCGCGGCGTATGACCGACACCGCGTCGAATACGTAGCGCAGCGCATCCATGTCGGGCACGGCCAGTTGGGCCACGTCGTCTTCGGTGCGCACCGGCCGGGCAAAACGCGGGCCTTCGCCGGGCGCGAAATCCAGGCCCAGGCCCATGGCGTGCGGCACGGTAAGAATGTCGGAAAACAGAATGGCGGCGTCCAGGTCGTAGCGCGCCAGGGGCTGCAGCGTGACCTCGGCCGCGTAGTCGGGATTTTGCGCCAGCCCCATGAAGGACCCCGCGCGGGCCCGCGTGGCGTTGTATTCGGGCAGATAGCGCCCCGCCTGGCGCATCAGCCAGATGGGGGTATAGGGGACGGGCTCACGCAGCAAGGCGCGCAGGAACACATCGTTCTTCAGCGGGGCAACGGACACGACTATCCTTTGGAATCGGAAGCCATGATTTTACCCTTGGCCGGCGGTGCCAAACCCGACCGGAAGCAAGTGCGCGGCGGACGCCGGCACAGCCCGGCTAGCTGCCCCCGGCGCCCTGCACGGCTGCCTGCCCGGGGGCGCCCGTTATTCGCTGGCTTCGTGGCCGATGCTGCTTTGGCGATACGGAGCGGCGTCGATTCGGTGCTTGCGCATCAAGGCCCAAAAGGCACGGCGATGCTTGCTGGAAGCGCGGGCCGCCTGGGCCACATTGCCGGCGTGCAGCAACAGGGCGCGCTGCAGGTATTCGCGTTCGAAGCCGTCGACCACGCGGGCCTTGGCCTGGCGGAAAGGTTCGTCGCACGGGTGGGAGTCGTAGCCGGGTAGCGCAACCGGGCTGGAGTTCAGGCGAGCCCGCAGCGGCAGCGTGCGCCCTGCCTGGGCGCCGGCGCAGGCGCCATAGGGCAGTGCGGCTTCCTGCACCTGGGTGCCGCCCGGCGCATC